>DATKSN010000293.1:0-8044 GCA_035531595.1 Pirellulales bacterium
CAACGAGTTTTGCCGCAAGCTGTCGGCGTTGGCCGCGGAACAGACTGCTGGGCGCGTCTATCGTTTGCCGACCGAAGCGGAATGGGAATACGCCTGCCGAGCCGGCACGACGACGCCGTTCCACTTCGGCGCGCAGTGCAATGGGGCGGAAGCGAACTGCCGGGGCCAAGTTCCTTACGCAACGGACGTCAAGGGTCCATTCTTGGGTCGAACAGCGAAGGTCGGTTCGTACGCGCCGAATCCATTCGGCCACTACGACATGACGGGCAACGTCTGGGAATGGTGCTCCGACTGGTACGACGCCGATTACTACGGCCGCTCGCCGGCCGACGATCCGCAGGGGCCGGCGGTCGCCGGCTCCTTCCGCGTGATTCGCGGCGGTGGCTGGAGCAGCGGCCCTGTCTACTGTCGTTCCGCCTTCCGCCGCGTCGAGCCCGCGTACCGTCTCATCGGCATCGGTTTTCGGGTGGTTCGCGCGCGTTAGTTCCTGCGGCCCAGTCGTCTGGCACTCTGCATCTCTGATCTCTGTACTCTGTCAAGGGGGTGCAGGGGGCGAAGCCCCCTGCTCGCGAGCAATTTTCCTAACGGCTTCCCCCGCTTTCCCCTGCCCGCCCAAAGGGTCAGGGATCCGTTTGCAGGCTAGGTTGGCCTTGGGAGGCTGTTTTGCAGTATGATCAAACGATGGCCTACGAAATCGTGGTGCATGAACTGGCGGTCGACGAGTTGGAGTCGCTCCGGGCGTTCGACCAACGTCGGATACTTGTGGAGATGCGCGCGCAACTGACCGACAAGCCGGCCGTTGCCACCCGGCGACGCAAGTGCCTCATCGACCTGACACCGTCGTTTGACCACGGGTTGCCCGTTTGGGAACTTCGAGTCGGATCGTTTCGGGTGTTTTATGACGTGCAGGTCGAGGAACAACGCGTGCATATTCGTGCCGTGCGACGAAAAGAAGCCGAACAAACGACGGAGGACATTACATGAAGACCATCCCGGCAAAAGAGCTGCAAACCAATCTCGACGCGGTTCTTAATTCGTCCCAGGAGGAACGCGTCGTCATTTATCGTGAAGGCAAGCCCTGCGCCGTGCTGGTCGGAATCCAGGACTACGACGCCGCGGACCTGCAGTTCGCGACATCGCCGGATTTTTGGCTCATGATCCGGCAACGGCGAACCGCGGGGAGTTCGATACCGCTGGCGGAAGTGGAGTCGCGCCTTGCACGGCGCCGCGGGAACTCGGCCGGCAAGCGATCCGCGCCCAGAAAGAAGAAGTGAGGGCATCGTCCCGCTTCAAGGCTCCTAGGATCGTCACTGCAACGGCATTTGTAGGGAACGCCCTCCCTGGGGCGCCGGCGTGAAGCGGGTACGACGAGAAAGCGGTGGCTGGTGGCAGAGCCTAAGCGGTGCCCCGGCTAGATAGCGGCATCCGGGACACGGAACGCCACGGAGGGTGTTCCCTACAGAACCGTGCCCGCGCGCCCACCCTAGGGCGCCGCCGGCTTCGTTTCGTTCGCCGGTTCCGGCGGCACGGTGGGCGGCAACCACCACGCGTCGTCGCGCCGGTCGAGCCAGGCGCGGACGAGTGGCAGGTCGATGATCGGAACGTAGTGCAACTTCAACTCGGCGCCGGCCTGGTCGGCGGGCGGCGGCGCCGATTCGGCGAAAACGCCCACCACGCGCCCCGCCTCGTTCACGACCGGCGCGCCGTAGACCTTGACCGGCAAGGGCATCCGCACGTGCAACAGCCGAGGGCCGCCGGGCGACGGCGGCAGCGACGTGATCACGAACACCTTGCCACGCGCCAGCTCGGGGGCGTAGTTCTGGAAACGGCTCAGCGGTTGGCCGTCGTGGCCGATGCCAAGGCAGGCCAAGGGCTGGCCGCGGTCCAACTCATCGAGTTCCGCCGCGCTGGCCAGGTCCGCCGATTGCGGGCACTTGGCGGCGACGGTCAGAACGCCCAGGTCGGCGTAGATTTGCAGTTCGGGCTGGCCCCTCGCGCGCTCGAATCCGACGTGGACCCGCTGATCGATGACTTCGATCTTCGCCCCGGTTTTCTGATTCATCGCCCAGGGCTTCCAGCCGCGTTGGCGAAAACGGGCCAACTCGACCGCCACCGTGGCGCTGGTCAAGAGCGTCTCGCCGCCGACGGCGGTGGCCGTCGCAAAAGGCCACTGCGCCTGGGTCTTGGGTTCCTCGACGGCCAGCAAAAAGACGCAGGCGCGCAATTCGTCGCGGGCGACGTCCCAGGGATCTTGCGGAGCCGTGGGGGGCGGCGAGGTCGCTTCTTCCTCGTCGTCGACGGTCGTTTGGGTGCGCGGGACGACCCGCTTCGCGGGTACTCCGTCGCCGCTTTTTCGCGGTCTTGCGGGGCTTTTATCGCCGTCGGCGTTGTTGGTCGCTTTGGAGCGCGGCACGACGGCAACCGCGCCACCCCGCCAGGCGCGACCGCCCGCCAGCAGCACGGCCACCAGCACGCCGACGACGAGCAGAGCAATCGCCCATTGTTTCCTCGTCGGATCGCGCGGCGCACCGCGCGCCGAAGGCGGATCCCCGTCGCGCCCCGGTCCCGCGTCGGGCTTCGCCGGCGCCGTGGAGAGCGGCGCCGCCGAAGCCGCCGACGCCGTGGGGGCCGAGAGACGCGCCAGCAGGTTGAACGAAAAATCCGGTCCCGACGGCGACAGCCGCACCACGTCGCCCGACCGCAGGCGCGTACTACCCCGCACGACGCGGTCATTGACCAGCAACTCACCGCCGCCGGCGTTCTTCACGCACCAGCCGTCGTCACCGAGCCGGAACAAGGCCTCGCGGCCGCTCACCCCTGGATCGAACTGAGGGTCGAAGAACACCTGGCACGCGCGGACGCCCCCAGCGCGGAACTCCGCGAAGTCGAACTCCAGCCGCTCGCCCTGCCGCGCGCCCGAAAGGATGATGATGCCGACGGCCATGGGAAGGAAGGATGAAGGCGGAAGGATGAACCCCAGTCACTCGTCATTGGTCATTGGTAAGCAACGCCGACCGCGAGTTTCCGATGCTCCAAAGACTAATGACCAATAACTAAACCAAAGACGATCACCGCAACGCGCCGCCCAACGAATAATTGGGCGCGCTGAGGTCATCGTAGACGGCGCGCAGGGCGAAGAACGTCTTGCGATACGTCCCTTCGTCGCCCGGCTCCGGCGGCGCGAACTGCAAACCGTAGCGGGTGAGGTGGTGGAGCAGGTCCACGGCGCTGTCGCCCTCGAACCGGTAGCTGCCGTCGAACGCGCGCGCGTCGTTGGTCTCGATCAGCCGGTACACCGAGGCGGCCAGCGATTGCAAGAAGAGCTTGCTCGCCGAGTAGACGCTGAATTCGCGGTACGAGTTGGCTTGCTGTTTGGGCTGGTACGTCTCGTTGAAGGCGTCGCAAAGCTGGTCGGTGGCCTTCATCAGGTCTTCCTCGGCTTCGCGCCCCGGCGACCCTTCGGCGCGGATCCGCCGCACGGCCCGGTCGCGCGCGCGTTCAAAGCGCCCGCGCACGTCATCGAACTCCTTTCGCCGCAATGCGCGCGGCCAATGGGTATCTTGCACGTCGGCCGTGTCGGCGCGAAACACCAGCAACTCGCCGCCGCGCCGCCCGCCGTCGGTGAGCCGCAGGTGGTGGGCATCGCCGCTTTCCAGCTTCCGGTCGACGGACGAATCGGCCAGCGAATCGGGGCCGGGCAGCAACTGGTAGGCCGACGAAAGGCCCGCCAACTCGCGCAACAGCCAATTCAGTTCATCGGTGACGTCGCCTTTCAGCAATAGATCGGTGTTCTTTTCGATCCGCCGCTTGGTTTGCTGTTGGCGGTGTTCTTCCTTGTCGAGAAACGGCGGGTTCGTCTTCAGGCGATAGGCGCGGTTGAGCTCCTTGCGCTCGAAGTAGGTCGAGACCCAAAGCAGCGACTTGGGCATTTTTTCCGTAGGCGTGTCGCGTATCCGGTCGAACGACTGTTTTACCAGATAATCTCCCAGGGAATCCATGTAGCCGGCGTTCGCGTCGATGAGCCTGGTGATCCCAGTCGCGCCATAGCTCGCCGGCACAACGACCTGGGCTTCGGCCGCCCGGTGGAGGAGGCAGTTCAGGCCCAAGGCGAGTCCGCACCCGACGACCTCAATCGCTCGACGTCGCATGAGCGCCTCCTTCTGAAAACAGATCGTAACGTGCAATCAAACGCTCCCCAAGCGGCCATTATCGGCGACATGGACCGGCAAAGTCAAGCTCGACGGGGACAAGCCCTCGTTGTTCTACATATCTTTTGCAGCGACCCCTGCCAGCTTGCCTGGCACGGTGAAGCAGTTTTTCCGGCTAGCCACGCACGCGCAAATCCACCCGTTTTTCCGTGGTCGCCGGCCCGCGGCCGCCTCCGGCGGCAGCGGGCCGGCAACCACGAGGATGGTCGTTGGGCCAGCCTCTTGGCCAGCTAAACTGTCCGCTCCTGCCGGACAAGCCGGCGAGGGGGCGGCTCACAACCCGTGACTTGCGTAGAACAACGAGCGGCAAGCCCCGTCGTGGCGGGGGCCATCGCCTCGGCGCATCACTCTCACGCTTGCCAGCCGCCGCGCGAACGGCGATAATCGAAAACGAGTTTCGCCATCGCCAACTCCGACGCCGCAGGGCCATCATGCACGAGTCGTTCGACCCCTATCGGAAATGGCTGGGTATCCGCTCGCCGGAACGCCCGCTCAACCACTATCAACTCCTCGGCTTGGAGGCGTTCGAGGACGATCTCGAAACCATCTCGAACGCCGCTGAACAGCGGATGGTCTTCGTCCGCACGCTGGCCCTCAGCCAATACGCCGACCTCACGCAGCGCGTGCTCAACGAATTGGCCGCGGCCAAGGTCTCCTTGTTGAACCCCGACAAGAAGATCGCGTATGACAAACAGCTACGGGCCCGCGAGGCCGCCGCGCCGCCGCCGCCCGTCGCAACGCCCCAGCGCCCGCCTGTCAGCCCGCATCGGCCGATGGTCTCGCCACCCCCTGCGTCCGCCCGCTTGCCACCGCCAGCTCGTATTGCGCCAACTCGTATTGCGCCGCCAGGTATTGCGCCGCCACGCCCAGCGGCCGACTTTGACCCGGCGCCGTTGCCGCGCTTGCCGGACCTGCCGCCATGGTCGGGAGCGCCCGCGGTTCGACATCGACCATCGTCCATAGCGGCGCGCCGCACGCGCGGCCGGAATGCGCCTATGGGGCTCTGGGGTTTTGCCGCCTTCGGTGGGCTGTTGGCGGTAATCGTTCTGGTCGGGGTCATTACCGTCGTCACGGCGCTGCGAAAGCAAGGCGGCGGGGAAGTGGTGAAGATCGACCCGAGCCAGACCGACGTTCAACCGCCCGCCCCAGAACCGAAGCCGCCGCCGACACCGGAACCGCCGAAAACGCAGCCGCAGCCGCCGCAAAACCTCGCGCCGAGCGCCGAAATCGTGAGTGTCGAGCCGGAGGCGCCGGAAGCAGGCGGCTCGCTCACCGTTCACTTGACCGGCCGCGATCCGGAAGACGATGCGATGGGCTTCGAGTACCGGACGGGCGCCAATCAACCATGGCGGATCGCCGCCGATGGGCGGGTGCTACTGGCCAAGCTTGAGCCGGGTCAATTGACGTTGGAAGTTCGAGCCCGCGACAGCGGCGGTCGGATTTCCGCGACCGTGACGCGCATCGTGACGGTTAAGCCGTCCGTGCCTCCTCTCGCCATGGCCCTGTTTACGGCCGACCAAGCCAAGCGGCAGCAAGAGGCATGGGCGAATCATCTCGAGTGCAAAATCGAGGAAAGCAACTCGATCGGCATGAAACTGATCCTGATCCCACCGGGGGAATTCCAAATGGGCTCGCCACCATCGGAGGTTTGGCGGCAAGGGAACGAGCTTCAACATCGTGTGCGGATCACGAAGCCGTTTTACCTGGGCGTCTGCGAGGTGACGCAAAAAGAATACCAATCCGTGATGGGGAAAAATCCAAGTCATTTTTCGCCGGCCAACGTTGGCAACGACCGGCTGCGCGGCCTGGGTCCCAATGCCCAAGCGCGTCCCGACTTTTACCCCGCCGGCGCCGGCATCGACCAACTGCGCGGCCTGGACACCGACCAATTCCCGGTCGAGTGTGTTTCCTGGGACGATGCCGTCGAGTTTTGCGGCAAACTATCGGCGCTGGCCGCGGAACAGATAGCGGGGCGCGTCTACCGTCTGCCGACCGAAGCCGAATGGGAATACGCCTGCCGCGCGGGCACGACGACGGCGTTCAACTTCGGCGATCAGCTCAATGGCCACGAGGCCAACTGCAACGGCGAGGCTCCTTATGGGACGAACGCCAAGGGCCTGAACATCGGGCGGCCGGCGAATGTCGGTTCTTACGCGCCGAATCCATTTGGGCTGCGCGACATGGACGGGAACGTCTCGGAGTGGTGCTTCGATTGGTACCGCGAGTATGGCGAATCCGTGGCTGTTGTGACGGATCCAGTTGGCGACAAACCGGGCTCGGACCGGGTGGGCCGCGGCGGTGGCTGGTTCTACGTTGCCGCGGAATGCCGGCCGGCGCGCCGCCATCCCGGCCCGCCCACGGCCTGGACATACGCGGTTGGCTTTCGCGTGGCGCTCGTTGCGTCGAGTCAATCCATCGAACCATCGACACAAGCGGAACAAAACGGCGTCACACCGTCCGATCCACTGGAAACGACGCCGCCGACTTCGAGCGTCAGTTCGAGGGCCATGGCCAAATTGGACGCGGCGAAGGTCGCGCACGACGAGAAAGTCGAAAAGCTCAAGAGCGACATGCTCGATTTCATCAAGAAGAAAGAGGACGCCGCCCGGGCGCGGGGCGAAATGGGTTTGGTCGAATCGGTGATCGTCCAGCGCGAAGCACTCGAGAAGTACGGCATACCGCCCGAGTTAGCGCTCAAAGTAGATAAATATGCGGCCGCCATGACGAAGACGAACGCTCCCATGGAGGCCGCGTATGCCGCGGCCGTCAAGGCCTTGGCCAAAGCACAGGAAGATGAACTAGCGGAGGAAGTGCGTCAGCAGTGGAAGGCGTTTCAAGAACAGGAGGGCGCGGCCATGGGGATCATGCCGGGCGCGGTCTGGGAGGGACTCACGACTTCGACCCGAGATCAAGTCGTGAACGGCGGCAGGATCAAGGCCGGTTACCAACAATCGTCAAGGCTTAGCATATCGAGCGTCAACGGTCGCGAATTCAGAGGCACCGTGTCGTGGAGTGACAAACCCGGTCGCGAGCCGGTCGATAGCTCGAAACCGATCATTGGGACGTTCAGGAACGGTGAAATTAAATGGGAGGGGGATGGCGTCAAGACCGCACCGCATACCGCCACCATCAAGGGAAGAACGATGGAGGACACCTGCGAGATTAACGTCTCGAAGCTTTCCCTCAAGACGTTGAAATAAGTAGCTGTCCGAAAACTCGTTGGTGCTGGGCCTGCGTCGCCATTCGCTGGAGCGAAAGGGCGTACTTTCGCGGAGCGAAAGGCAAACGGAATGAATTCCGTTCTACATGGGAGAAACCCAATGAACGCCCAAAACGCGGCCTGCCCGCCCGACCTCGTGCTCGCCGATTACGGCCTGGGCAAGCTCGACGCCGCCAGTTCCGAAACCATCAGCCAGCACCTCGAAACCTGCGTCGATTGCCGCCAGCGGGTCGCCAGCCTCTCCGCTGACAGCTTCGTCGCCCGCCTGCGGAACGTGCCTGGCCACGATGCCCCTCCTGGGCAGGCGCCCCAGCGAATCGATCACACGTTCGTGGCGGGCGAATCGGCGGGCGCTGGCGGAGCGGATACGTCGCGCGACCAGCCTCAACGCGGGGCTCCCGCCCGCAAAGCCGCCGCGCCAGGTTCGCCAGTCGTTGCCTCAGGGTCGGTCATCTCGGCCCCGCCGGAACTGACCAACCACCCCGATTACGAGATTCTCAAGGAGCTGGGCCGCGGCGGCATGGGCGTCGTCTACCTGGCCCGCAACCGGATGATGGACCGGCTCGAAGTGCTCAAGGTCGTCAACAAGGCCCTGCTCGATCGCCCCGAAGCGCTG
>DATKSN010000294.1:0-52712 GCA_035531595.1 Pirellulales bacterium
GCGGTGTCGAAGCGATCGATGGAGACGACCTTGGCCACGATGACGGCCGCAGTGGCCGGACCGATCCCCTTGATCGTCTCGATCTGTCGATGGGGTCCCGGCGGCAGGGCCTGATAGGCTTCCACCATCAGTTTTTCCAGGGAGTCCGCGGTGACCAGGCTATCTTTGATCTGCTCGACAATCTCAAACCACCCCAAACTAGCTACCAACCGTACAGGCATGTGTCCGAACCCAAGTCGTTGCGCAGCAACAACTTCTGGAAATTTGAAACTAGATACTGGACGGTTGCTCGCTGATGACCAAACGTACTTTGGTGCTAGCAACTTTGGACGCGTTACGCGTAAATGCGGCGACCAACCGTCCACGTACCAACGGTTCACATGGACCGCCGTTCCCTCGGAGCAGGCGTACATGTGCAATTGGGCGCTCCCAGCAAAACGCGGCTTCGGCGCAGCCGAAACTGCGCAGGAAAAAACTGGCAAAACCGTACCTGTCCCGACCAGGAAATCCGTCTCGGCGGATTGCCCGGCTTTAGACGCGTTAAGACTTTTTCCCCCGCGTCGCGCATGTGTGCCCCACGCGCCGACGCCTTCGTCGGGTAAAGGTACGGTTTTGCCAGTTTTGACGATTTCGACATTGAACCGTGCGCTGGAGCGCGAACGCGCCGCGGCGGGCCGGTCGCGGTACGAAGACTAATCGCCCTCCGAGCATCGGCGCTGCGCGAAAAAAAACGATTCCGAAACCCCTCCCAAAGAGATCCAAAGGAGCGTGGGGTGAGGCCCAGGGTGGCGCGGTGATGGGATGCCGCTTACGCGGCTCGCTCAGACGTCATGGGGTATTCGGAAGTCGTTTTTTTTCGCTTCGCCGGCGTTTTCTTTTTCGCACGTTCGTTGCTGCGCAACGAGCGTGCTTTTTTCGGGAAAATGATCCCCACCGTTTCGTGGGCCGCACCGCGGACCCCACGCGCTTGCGAAGCCAGCTACGGGACCATGAATAATCCGGGTTAGTGCATAGAACCGAGGCGCTTGGCCGCGGCTTCGCCGGCTTCCAACGCGCGGTTGACTTTTTCAAACGTACCCAGGCTTGGCGAGCGCTTGACCTGTTCAATGCGGTTGAGCGTTTCGGGGCGCACACCGGCACGGCGGGCCAACTCGGCTTGTGACCAGCCAAGCGCCCGACGCGAACGAATGATGTCGCAGGCCATGATGACGCGCGTGGCTTCTCGCGCCGGATAATTCCCGCGTTCGTTCAACGGCGGTAATTCCGGCATGGGCCGTTCGCCCGTCAACCGTAGAAACTCAGCTTCGGGCAGAACCACGAAGCGCTCCCCGGCCAGGGTCAGCGTTTGCACGTTCGTAAAGTCAATCGTCATCGTAGAACCCGTCGCGGTGTCCAATCTTCTCCACCATCACCAACTCCGGCTCCGCGGGTTGAACTCCCAGCGCCGGCTTGCCCGGCTCAACGTGAAATTGCAGTCGATAGTCGCCCGTCCGCATTCGCCAGCGGCCAGCCAGGTTGCCCGAAAGCCGTTTCGCGCCACTTACCTCCGGCCACTGTTCCAACCGATCAAGCAACCGCGTCACGCGCGGACGGATGCCGCGCGGCAGCGCCTCGAATTGCCGCTCCGCCTCGGGCGTCAAATCGACGGTGGTCATACCCCATTATGGCCGCAACTTGACGCGCCGGTCAAGCCGTTGACCGGCTGGCTGACGGCCCTCAATCAGCGGATTTTGAATCGGGCGCCGGACGCTCAAGGGTTCGCCTATTGGCAGCAACAGCTTGCCGCGGGCGAGTCGGAATCGAACGTCGCGTTGGGCTTTTTCGATATTCTCGAAGCGTACAAGAACGACGTGACGAGCTGGTTCAACGAGTATCTTGGGCGGACCGGACGACGTCGCACCAGCGTCACGGAACGCCACGGAGGGCGTTCCCTACAGATGGCGTTGCCGCGGCCGAGTGTGCCTACTCCTTTGCCCAAGAATCCCGGCGGAATTCGCGCGCGCCGGAATCTCCCTTTTCCGTTTCAGCAAGTGAGGGGCTTTGAGCATCTACTCACGCGGCCGACAATTTGTCACGAGAAAGTGGTGGCTGGTGGCAGAGCGTCAGCGATGCCCCGGCTAGATAGCGACCGGGGCATCGCTTAGGCTCTGCCCCCAGCCACCGCGATCCGGAGGTTTTTTTGAAATACTGAGATTGACACGGCTCTCGGGTGGTCCTATCATAGCCATTGTTGACGTGCTCGTGACGGGCACGTTGTGGATAGGCTCGAAAAGCCCCCTGCCGTGCAAGCTGTGCATGGGAGGGGATTTTTTTTGTTGGCGTGCCCGCACGCCACACTCTCAAACGGTTCTCGCTGGACCGATCGATCGGCCGTTGCCGCGGTGATCGAAACTGTTGTGTTCGCTTCCCTGCTTCGTGTTGTGCTGGCTCTATAAACTACAAGAGGCAACCCATGTCGCCGATGAGCAAAACCGAAATCGCCCCGACGCGGCCCACGGGCCACGCGCGGACGACTGTGCAGGTTGCCCGGCTTCGCCTGACCGCGAGTCCGTATCCGGGCTTGCGGCGGCTCAATTGCCATTTCCACGAAGGCGTGCTCACAGTGCGAGGTCGCGTCTCGACGTTCCACGAGCGCCAGATGGCGTGGATCGCGCTGTGCGATGTCGCGGGCGTCGAGGAGTTCGTCGACCACGTCGAGGTTGTCGAGCAGGCGACGGACGCGCAAGGCGACGGGAACCCGCCGTGTTTCGCGTTGCGTCGCGCCAAGTAGTTTTTCCCAAGACCCTGTTTTCTCGTTAAGGAAGGAAGGTGTGTCATGTTGGTACTCAGTCGGAAAGACGGCCAAAAAGTGATCGTCGGCCATAATGTGGTCATCACCGTGTTGGAGATCCGCGGCGACCTGGTTAAGCTGGGGTTCGACGCCCCAGGCCAGATCCCGATCCACCGCGAGGAGGTCCGTCGGCGGATCGACCACGAGCGCGCCGAGAGGGTCGACGTGGGCGAGGAGATCGAATCGCCTTTTTTCGCGGAGTGCGCCTGACGCGGCGGGTTAGTGTGACGGCAGTCTGCGCTCGTTCCCCCTGGACCAGGAATAGTACGGGCTATTGACGCTATTGACCATGCCTTCAGAAAAGCTCCAAGAGAACCCGGTCCATTTTCCAGCGGATCGCCGCTTGCGCATTGGGATTCGGCCGTCCGTGATGGTGCTGTTTCTCGTACTCGCTTTGCTTCCGGTCGCCATGGCCTGGGGCCACTATCTGGCCGTCGGACTGCCGGAGGTTCCGGTCATCCCCCGGCGGCATCCCGAGTTGGCGAACGACCCGGCCGGCTTCCCGGCCTGGCTCCGCATCACGCATTACGTCAACTTGCTGTTCATGGTCCTGCTCCTCCGCAGCGGGCTATCCATTTTGATGGATCATCCTCGACTCTATTGGAATGTTCACTGCGCGCCCGGATCGGAGTGGATGCGATTCACCCCGGTCGAGGTTCCCACGAATCGAGTCTGGACGGCGAAGGACGACGCGCGTTACATCTCGCCCTGGCTTGGCCTGCCCGGATACCGACACACCATCGGCACGGCCAGGCACTGGCACTTGCTTTGCGCCTTGTTCTGGTTCCTTAACGGGCTGGCTTTCGTGGCGTTGCTCTTCGGCACCGACCAGTGGAAGCGCCTCCTGCCGGCCTCCTGGCAAATCGTTCCAGACGCCTGGGCCGTCTTCGTCCACTACGCCACCTTTCACATGCCGGTCGAGCCGAATGCCTTCTACCATTACAACGCCCTCCAGCAACTGTCTTACTTCACGGTGGTGTTCGTCATGGCTCCGCTCTCGGCCATGACCGGTTGGGCCATGTCGCCGGCCCTCGACAGCCGGTTCCCCTGGTATCCGAAGCTGTTCGGCGGCCGCCAGTCAGCTCGCTCCATTCACTTCTTGCTCTTGCTGGGCTACGTCGGGTTCGTGGTCATGCATGTGGCGATGGTGGCTGCCACCGGATTGGCCCGAAACATGAACCATATTGTCATGGGCACCGACGACGCCAACGGGATCGGGTTGTTTCTCGGCCTAGTCGGCATCGGAGTGGTCGTGGCCGCCTGCTATCTTGCCCAGTGGGCGTCTTGGAAACATCCCCGCGCCTTGCAGTACCTCGTCAGGTCCATTCATGCCTCCATGAGGCACTTGCTCTTCGGCCACTTGGCGCCGCGCGCCCAGTTCTCGAAAGAGGACATCTCGCCCTTCCTCTGGCCCAACGGCAAGATGCCCGCCGGCGAGGAATGGCAGTCGCTCGCCGACAATGATTTCAAGGATTTTCGGCTCAAAGTCTACGGGCTGGTCGAGAATCCGGTCGAACTTTCTCTGGACGAAATGAAGGCCCTGGGTCAACAGCAGCAGATTACGATGCACCACTGCATCCAGGGCTGGTCGGGCATTGCCCAGTGGAGCGGCTTGACGCTCGCGAAGCTGGTCGAACTGGTCAGGCCCATGCCGGAGGCGAAGGTCTGCCTCTTCCACTCCTTCGGCGAGGGGCTGTACGGCGGTGAATACTACGACACGCAACAGGTCGAAAACGCCTTGCGAACCCAATGTATCCTGGCCTACGAAATGAACTACGAGCCGCTCGCCCGGCTTTATGGAGCACCCTTGCGGCTGCGGGTGGAAAACCAGCTCGGCTATAAAATGGTCAAGTGGATCAAGGCCGTCGAGTTTATCGCCAGCGAGAAGCAGGTCGGCAAGGGGCACGGCGGCAAGAACGAGGACGACGAGTATTTCGACCTGCTGCCGGACATCTAAACAGCCTTGCGTGGTCCTGGGCACCTACAGGAATCGCCGAGAAACCCATGCACGAGGAACCCATGCCATCCGAGGAGCCGATCGGCGACCAACCGACGCGAAACGTGTCGCGCCGTGACGGGCGGCGATCCCGAGTCGACCGGCTGCGTTTGCCCTACCTTCTCGGCCATTACCCGGCCCGTCTCGTTTGGGCGGCGTTCCTGCTCGTCAACGGCTTTCTGACGATTGGTTTGTTGGCCTCCGTCGCCATGATTTCGGGAACCCCGTTGGTTTTCCCGTCGCTGGGGCCAACGGCGTTGTTGCTGTTCCACGATCCGATGCAGCCTGCCGCGAGTCCCCGGAACACGTTATGCGGCCACGCCCTTGGGATCGCCTGCGGCTATGCTTCGCTTTGGCTGCTGGGTTTGACTCACGATCCGCCGACCCTTGTGGAAGGCGTGTACGCGAATCGCGTGTTCTGCGCGGCGCTTTCCCTGGCCTCGACGGGCACCCTCATGGTCTTGCTCGACGTCTGGCATCCACCGGCCGGCGCCACGACGCTCATCATCGCGTTGGGGATCATCACTCGCCCCTACCACCTGTTGATCGTTGAAGCGGCAGTGGCGATGCTGATCCTTCAGGCACTGATCATCAACCGACTCGCAGGCATCAAGTACCCTGTTTGGGCCCACGCCGCTGGTGTCCGCCGGCGCGAAGCCGTTGAATGAGGCTTGGCTACGGTTCACCGCGCTCCGGTTCATGTCGTCATATGATTCGGCAAGCCGACGATCAAGGCCCAGGTGGTTTCGTCGGCGGCAAACGCCGCGTCGATCAGCGTGTGGTCCGCGGCGGCCGGGCCGACAAGGCGAGTTTCAAGGGAGTTCACCGCCAGTAGCGACAGCAACTCGTCGTCGTCCGTAGGGGCCTGGATCTCGGCCGGCGTTGGCCGTTCGTCCTCAGTCGTATGCCAGGCGATTGGATGGCCCTGGTCGGGCCGCTTGCCGGGAGCCGGGCTCGACGCCCCGTTGGGCGAAGGGACGGCGGGCAACGTGTCGTCGCTCGGCTTGTCGAGCTTCTTGTGGTGGATGGCCTTGTTCCGCGCCAGGAGTTGTTCGTCCTCGTAGGTGTGCGGCAGCCCCGTTTCAGTGAAAACGCCCGACAGGCCATTATGCGTGGGCGCCTCTTGGTAGCGGTCGAGCGGGAACCGCACCAGCGGACTCAGCGGTGTCGGAACGGTCGTCAAAAGCGATTGGAGCGCGGCGCCGGTCGCCGCGGCGCGTCCGTCCGGATCGAAGCTCTCCGGGCGCCGTGTCGTGAAAAGCGCGTCGACGGGATTATTACCCACGTCGACGTCGAACTCCCGCGTCGCACTCGACGGAGGCGTGCCGGCGGTGACACGTACCGTGATCTCGAACTCGCGGTTTTGTGACGCGGAACTCGGTACGGGCCAGGTGAACTGGCCGCGAGCGTCGATCGCCGCGCCGGTCGGCGCGCCCGGATCGAGGCTATAGGTCAACGGCTCGTTCGGCCGGCCACCGCTGGCCGTCACCTGGAAGCTCAAGGTTTGGCCGGGCTCGACGATCTGGTTGGGAAGCGGGCTGACGTTGGGCAGGCCATTGGCGACGACCTGCGGCGCGCGCTCGGGAACGGCCTCGGGCGAGACAAACTGCGGGCCGCTGAAGCTCGCACTCATCGGTGCGATCGGGTTGGAACTCAAGGCAAGGCGATTTTCGAGCAATTCAAAACGCAACCTGCCTGCGCCCGGGCGCTTCCGCCGGCCCGCCGCACGCGATATCGCCCCTCCGGCACGCACGCGGAAATCTGGCTTTCGCATGGCCACCTCCTTCAGCGGCTCTCCTTCCACTCGGCAAATCGAAACGACGACATCAAAGGGCTGCACTTTTCGTGCCATTTACCACGCACCGTGAGGCTTTCCTCCCAATCTATGGTACGCACTGGATTGTCGGACAGTTCTTGTGAATCCCCGCCCCGGCCAGGCATACTCCTACTCGCCGCACCGCTCTTGATAGCCGTTGAGGCGCCGTCGGGCGCCGGCCAAGGCGTCGTTGGGTAAGTCGGGGGATTCCAATGCGATGCCTTCCCACTTGGCAGCTTCCTCGAACTGGCCGTTCTGGGCATAGGCTGCCGCCAACGTATCGATCCATTTCGGATTCTTCCAATCGGACAACTCGCAAGCATGTGTGGCCGAGTCGACCGCCCGAGGCCCATCGCGGTCCTTCGAATCGGGGCACGACGCCCAGAGGGCGGCGCGACCGGCGTACGCTTCGCCTTCCGCGGGATTCAGACGGATCGCGTCGGTGTAATCCGCCAAAGCCGCCTCGTATTCGTTCCGAACGCGCCAGACATCGCCCCGGTTGGCGAGGATGCCCGCGTCGTCAGGATCAAGGCGGATCGCCTCGCTGAACTCGGCCAACGCCTTGTCGTATTCCTTCAGGCCCACCCAGGCCAAAGCTCGGTGGTTGCGCAGCCGCGCGTCATGGGGATTGAGACGAATGGCCTCGTCGAAGTCGGCCAGGGCCTTGTCGTATTGATCGAGCGCCAGCCACGTCAAGCCGCGATTCTTGTACGCCACTTCGCTGCGCGGATCGAGACGCAACGCCTCGTCGTAATCGGCCAGCGCCTTGTCGTATTCGCGCTTGGACGTCCAGGTCCGCCCCCGGTTGGCATACGCCAAGGAATCGTGGACGTCGAGCTCGATCACGCGGTCGAAGTCGGCCAGGGCCTTGTCGTACTCCTGTTTCCCGTACCATGTGAGGCCCCGGTTACTGTAGGCCCATGCGTACTTCGGATCGAGGCGGATCGCCTCGCTGAAATCGGCGATGGCCTTGTCATATTCCTTCCTGAGGAAGTTGGTGAACCCCCGATTGTAATAGGCGCCTGCGCTGTCGGGATCGAGGCGGATCGCCTCGCTGAAGTCGGCCAGGGCCAGTTCGTATTCCTTCGTGGCGTCCCGGCAAGCACCGCGATTGATGTAAGCGGCGGGGCTGTCGGGATCGAGCCGGATGACCTCATCCATGTCCTTGACGGCGTTGTTTTCCTCCCCTTTGAGATACCACACGATCGCGCGGCGGAAGAAGGCGTCGCTGTCATTGGGATTCTTGTTGATCTTTCGCGAGAAATACGAAACGGCGTCGGTCAGGCGTACGGCGTCGTTCTGCGAGATCCAGCCTTTCGCCCCGCCGCGTGCGCGCACCCAAAGGAGGCCCCCGTTGGTCGTTTCCACTTTGACGACCGGATATTCGATGGTGCCAACCACCTCCGTTCGCTTATTTTCCGGATGGTAGACTTTCATCTCCACGTCGGGTCTGGTCAGGATGGCGCGCCTGCCGTGCGGCGATGCGATGTCAGCGGGGGTTTGTTGCGCGGAGGACGACGCGGCCAGGAAAAGTCCCAGAGCGAGACCGCCGCCGACTGCAATCACATACCTGCGCAGGGCTCTCCTGGGCATGACGGCTTTCCTTTCATCACGTTCGATGTGCCCCTGTCCGCACCTCGAAGCAAAATCTGTGCCGACGACCTCATGGGCCGGCGCAGGTGGGTGCGGGATCAGCAGCCGTGCCCTCGGCCACGACGAATTGTCGCACTCAACGCGGCTTCCACGACAATCTGGCGTGGTCATGCAATGGGTCGGCCCAAGCTCTTGCTGGGAAACCGGGGATGGCCGCCACCAGGCGGTGACGCTAAGAAACGTCCTCAAAAGCTCGCTCGTCCGAACTTGGGTGTTGAGCAACGATTCAAACGCGCAGAACTTTCGTGAAAGAATATCCCTGTCAAGACCGAATTTTCAACACCCTATCCTCCGCGGCCCCGCCGCGCGGGTGCCCCGAACACATCTTCGGCCGTTCCGCGGCCCCGCGACGACCGTGCGATGTTGGGAACGTCAGCCGCCTTGCTCGCGCCGCGGGCTACTCCTCATGCGGTGGCTTAAGCCGCCAATTCTCGTCGAAAAAATCGGCGGCCGCGATCTTGCCGGGCCAGAGCGTGTCGGGCGGCGTGCGCAAATCGACGACGGCCCAGTCGGGTAGCTTGGGAACTTGCCGCGCATTGTTCAAGTAAGCGTACTCGCGGAACGTGAAGCCGCTGTTGAGCACCACGTAGCGGCGCGGGTTGAGCGGGTTGGGATAGATCGCGATCAGCGCGTGCGTGTCGGCCGGAAAGTTCCGCTTGCCCGCCACGATTTGCTTGGCGTTCCAACCGATCGGCAACTGACCGGCGATGCGGCCCAACACCGCGTTGCCGGCCGGATCGCCCCACAGAATCAGGTTCGACGAGGCGATGTCGTCGTCGTCGATCTGGCTGTCGAGCTTGACGCGGGCCACGCCGCGGAAGTGCCGCCGCCACTGTTCGATCGCACGCGCCAACTCGGCGTCGGCCCACGCGCCCACGGCCTCGTGCGCCGGCTTGCCGGTGGGGCGCACGAAAAGGAACGCGTCCATCAGCGCGTCGTCGATCGGCCCTTGCAGGCCGTGCCGTTTGCGCAGGCCGTCGCCCTCCCGCGGGCCCAAGTGCCACTGGCCGTCGCGGCGGTGCAACTCGACTCGCCACGAACGGTCGGAGCGTGGCTGCGGCGCGTCGAACGGGTCGTCGTCAATCGAGAGTTCGACTCGCTGGTCGTGGTCGAAGGGCGCGTAACCGGGCCGCATTTCGAGCGTCAGGTCGGTGACGTTTTCAGTCCTGATGTCGACGGCCGAGGTGTCGACGGTCATCGCCTCGACATGCGCCGGTTTCCAGTGCTCGACCAGGCCGTCGATCACGACCCAATGCATGCGGTTGTACTTGAGCGTGGGGGTCGTCATTTGCACCAGCGAGGGGAGCCGGTCGCGTCCGACCTCGGCCAGGCTGTCCATGATGCGTTCGACGGTGGCTTGCGCGTCGGGGTGGTAGCCGTGGCCCGTCTTGGGACCGATCACATGCACCAGGTCAATTCCGGACTCGGCCAGCGCGGCTTGCATCACGTCGGCCGCTTGCTTCTGGATGTCGTCCTCGCCGCTGTAGGCCACGGTGGGGCAATGGAACAGGTTCCGCGCCCAAACAGGGCAGTCGTAGAGTTGCCACAGCTTTCGCTCGTACCAGGTGGGCTGGAGCGTTTCCTTTTGGAAGAAGTCCAGGAATTCAGGCGTTTCCGAGAAACCGGCGCCGGGGTTGGCGGCGAACCAGCGGTCGGCGAAGTGGACGGCGAAGTGCCAGCAGGCCGCGCCGCCCATCGAGAAGCCGCGAACCGAAATCCGATCGGGGTCGATGCGATAGCGGCGGCGAACCGATTCGAGCGCCTCGATCACGTCGACCTCGCCGGCGAATTTGAAGGCGTTCGAGTAGCGGCCATAGGGGTGCAGCACGATCGTATCCTGGGGCGTGAACTGGCCGGGCTGGGTGCGGCGGCCCTGGATGAAATTCAACTCGCTTAGCGTCTCGCCGCGACCGTGGAACCAGAGATCGAGCCGGTGCCGGTGAGTGCCCAGCGCCGCGTACGAGGCCGGCACGACCAGCCCGTACGGTTGCACCGAGCCATCGAGCTTCGAGACGTATCCCCGCGCGACCAGCCCCGTGGCCGTCGTCCAAGGCGCGCGATGCTCGGCCAGGTCGGCGGCCCGTTGCCGCCCCTCGGCGAGCAATTCGCGCGCCACCGACAGTTCCTTGGGATCGAAGAACTCCTGATACCGTAGCGCGTCGCCAACGGCCTTCTGGTAAATCCGCACGTCCGGCAGCAGGTCGCGGGCCGTCGCGTCGTCGCCGGAGGCCAACTCCTGGATGGCTTTGTCCAAGTCGTCGAGTTCCTCTTGTAGCTTCGCGCGCTCATCGGCCGGGATCTCGATCCCCAGTTTCGGGATGCGGCGCACCTGATCAGGCAGGTTGTCGGTGGGACCATCGGCGCGGGCGGGGAGGGCCAGAAACAAGAAGACAACGAGGGGAAAGGTCGATCGCATGGGGCTATTCCGCCAAGTTGCCAAGACTGGCCAAGAACTCGCTCATCTCGCCGGCCGCGTGGGCGTCGCCCTTTCGATGCGCCTGCTCGATGCCGTCGCGGAGCACCGTCCGCGCTTCGCCGACGCGCCCCAATTGAGCGAACTGCTGAGCGGCCATGAAGAAAGCCGGCACGTAGGGCGGATCGTCGTTCATCAGGCCGCCGTATTGTTCCAGACTGCGATCATGGTCGCCCTCCTTGGCCAGTTCCATGGCCAGACTGTACCGCAGGAACGTGTCGCGCGGATCGTCGACAAGCATGGCTTCAATTCGCCGGCGGCGGGACGGTGCGGTCATGAGCGCGGATGATCCTGGTAGGAAAGACATATTGTGGCGCACCACTCACGGGACCGCAAGCGAGATCTTGGAGAAGCCGCGGTGGCGTTCGATCCGCGATGCTTGGTTAGCGGCACAGGGCCGCCAGGATTTCCTGGATCCGGCGGATGTCGAGCGGTTTGGCCAGGTGCGAGTCGAAGCCCGCCTCCTCGGCAAGCTTCACATCGGTGGCGCGCGCGTACCCGGTGACGGCCACCAGCCAAACGCGGTTGATTCGCGGATCCTGACGAATGCGCTGCGCCACTTCATAGCCGTTCAAGCCCGGCAACCCGATGTCCATCAGAATCAGGTCGGGCAGAAACGCGCGGGCCACTTCCAGGGCGGCAGGCCCGCTGTGGGCCGTCCGGACGTCGTGCCCAAACTTCTCCAACAGCATGGCCGTGCTGTCGGCGATGTCGACGTTGTCGTCGACCACCAGCACACGCTGTGCCTTTGCCGCCGCCGCCGGCGCCGCGGCGGCCGCCGGCAGGCCGGGCTGCGCCGCGGCCGGCTGGATGGGCAGACGAACCGTGAATTCGCTGCCGTGGCCCAGCCCCGCGCTCTTGGCCTCGACCGTTCCACCGTGCAACTCCGCCAGTCGCCGGACCAGGCTCAATCCGATGCCCAACCCCCCTTCCGAGCGCTCCAGCGACCGGTCGGCCTGTGAAAACAGTTCGAAAATGTGGGGCAACACGTCGGCGGCAATGCCGATTCCAGCGTCCCGGACGCACAGCGCCACGACACCCGCTTCCGGCCGCACGCTCAGCCAGATGCGGCCGCCTTCGTCGGTGTACTTGGCGGCGTTGCTGAGCAGATTCACCACGATTTGCTCCAAGCGCGTCGGGTCGGCGTCCAACCAGATGGGCTCGGCGGGCAACGACACCGAAAGCTCGTGCCGTCGCCGGTCGAACAGCGGTCGACAGGCCTCGACGGCCTGCTCGACGACCCCCTTGATCTCCAAGCGGGTCCGGTCGAGTCGAATCCTGCCGGTCGAAATCCGCGAGATCTCCAGCAGGTCGTCGACCAGATGGGTCAGATGCATGACCTGACGCTCGATCATCGCGCGGGCCCGCTTCTGGATTGGATCCTCGATCGCGTCCAGGGCGAGGAGTTGTATGGCGTTGGACGTCACGGCCAGCGGGTTGCGGAGCTCGTGCGAGAGCATCGCCAGGAATTCGTCCTTGCGGCGGTGCAGGTCGGCCAGGGCCTTCGCTTGCTCCAGCGTCTTTCGCTCCAGTTGGCTGCGCTCGGTGATGTCGCGGATGTTGCACTGGATGACCTGTCGATCGGCCACCGAATAAACATTGCTGACGAATTCGACCTCGACCTGCCGTCCGGCCTTGGTCTTGAGCGGCAAGTGCTCGTAGCGGACGTAACCGCGCTCGCGCAATTCCTTGTAGGCGATCCGGCTGGCTTCGATATCGCCGAACATACCGATCTGCCAGATCTCCTTTCCCAGGAACTCGTCGTGCTCGTAACCCAACAGACCGCACATGAACGGGTTGGCGTCGACGATCGTTCCGCTGCCGGCGTCGAGAATCAGGATGCCGTCCTTGGCCGTCTCGAACAGCCGCCGATACCGAAGCTCGGAGTGCTTCACGCGCTCTTCGTGCTCACGGCGTTCGGTGGCGTCCTTGACTTCTTGTCCGCGCGAGGTGACGTCGCGAAAGACGAGCATGACACCGGTGATTTGCCCGTCGGCACCGTGCAGCGGGCTGGCGCTGTCGTCGATGAGCCTGCGCTCGCCGCTCTTGGCGATCAACACCGTGTGGTTCGCCAAGCCGACGACCACCCCCTCGCGCAGCGCGCGATCCCAGGGACTCTCGATCGGCGCCTGAGTCTCCGAGTTGACGATTTCAAAGACGCGCGTCAGCGGAGTGCCCACCGCCTCGGCGTGCGTCCAGCCGGTGACGGCTTCGGCGGATCGATTGAGATGGACGACGTTGCCCGCCACGTCGCTGGTGATCACCGCGGTATCGAGGCCGGAGAGGGTTTCCAACAACCATTCCGCTTGTTCTTGTATCATGCCGGACGCCTCTGTGGGGAACGCCCTCCGTGGCGTTCCGCGCGCCGCGAGCAGTTGTTCATTGTCGCATTCACGCCGTGCCTGGTCAACTACTCAATGACTTTCGCGGCGACGGCCTTCTTCTTGTTGCCGTCTTCCGGAAAGAGATCCCACAGGTTGTCGGCCTCGTTGATACCGACCTCGACCGTGCCGCTGAAGTTCAATTTCTTGCTCGCCCCTTTCGTCGCATGGCCACGGTCGTAACGCAGCATGATGGGGTACTTGCCGCTGACCGTCTTGGTGTGCCCGGCACGCACGACCAACCGTTGGTCGTCGACGACGAAATGGAAATCTTTCGGGTTGCGCGTATTGTCGATGGTCACATCGAACCGGTGCTGGAACAGATCCCAGCCGGCGTCGCTGGGAGCGAACTCAAAGGTGCCGTCGGACAACGTGTACTTGGTGGATCCGACGTTCCCGCCGCGATCGAATTCGACGATCCAGCGCGTCCCGGCCGGCAGCGACTGCGACATGCCAGGCTCCATCGCGTAAGCGTCGCCGTTGACGACGTAGCGGACGTTGGCGCCCGATTTCTTCGGGTTCACCAATAAGGTTCCATTGCGGACGAGCGGGCCCTCGGCATCGTCGACCGGCGCGCCGGCGATCACGGGCAGCCCGAGCGCCTCGGCGGCGTTACCCTTGCCGATTTTCACCGCGCCGCGGCCGCGGGTGCCCACCATGACCGTGGTTTCGCCCAGCACCAGGGCCGTGCCGAAGTCCAAGTTCGGGTTGTAGATCAGACGAACCGTTCCGGTGGGCAACTTGCCGGCTCCGGCGGGTTCGGGCACGGTCACCTGCAAGATCTGCCGAATCTCGGCCCAAGTTCCCAGGATTTGCAGGTTTGTCGTCACGTCCGCCTCCGTCGGCTCGATCTTCGCCAGCTTGCCCAGCGCGTCGGCGAGGTCCGCGATCTGCTTGGGCTCGGCCTCGTCTTTCTGCGCGTGTTGTTCGAGCACATTGAACGCTCGCTGAACCGCCGTCTGCCGCGAGATCCGTTCCGCGCCGGTGGTGTTGCTGGGTTCCGCCACCAACCAGGCCTCGTAGGCCGCGGTGGGGTCGACGGACTTGAGGGCCTTGGTCAACGCGTTGCGGTGTTCGGGCGACCAGTTTCCGGTGCCGGACAGCGCGTCGATCTCATCCGGAAACAACGCTTTGACCTTGGCCTTGAGGTCCGCCGTCTGATCGCGGATCTGCTTGTTCACATCCTCGCGCGCGGCTTCCAGGCGCTTGGCGGTGAGTGGAACCGGCTGGATCACCTCATTCTTGGACGTCTCCGTCATCTTGGTGGGAAGACGATTCCTCACCTCCGTCGAGGAATGTGCGCGGCGCCGCGCCACAGGCGACTGTCCCCAAACCCCTTGGGCTAGTTCAAAAACGACCAAGCTGAATCCGAAACCTACAACGGCCAACAACCGAAAACGTGAGACGACCATGTGAAAACCCTCCCATTGAACGATGTCTTGCCTTGCAACCTTTGCCTGCGAGCGGTCAACAATGAAACATTTTGTCACGAGAACACGGTGGCTGGTGCAGAGCCTTAGCGATGCCCCGGCTAAATAGCCACCGGGGCATCGCTAAGGCTCTGCCCCAGCCACCGTGAACGTCTCATTCTTGGCCGCGCGCATTAAAGCCTGTGCAAGATTAGCGCCAAACCGCGCCAAATCCGCGATTGGCACGGCAGTTGCGGTGTTCTATTGACTTGCGACGATGGTTTACCGTAAAGCATGTAGGGGGCAATTCACAGAAAAAACGAAGGGAAATCTCATGAAACGCTTAACTTTGATGGCAGTGTTGCTCGGCGGGCTAATCGCCGCCAGCGCGGCACCGGTTTCGGCGCGCCCCTACCGGCGACCAGTGGCTCGTACCGCCGTGGCCCGTACTGCGGTGCGTGTCGCCCGGCCGGCCTACCGCGTGGTCCGACCGGCGGTGTACGGTCGGCGCACCTATTATGCACCGCGCCGCGGATACGGCAGGGGCTACTGACGCGGCGTGAGGGTTGGTGCCGAGATGCGACTCTTCTACATGCTGATTTTGCTCGTCCTCGTGGGCGCGGTCGCCATTTTCGCCCTGCAAAACAGCGAGGTGGCGACCCTGCGATACCTTGATCGCAGCGCTTCCGTGCCGATTTCGTACCTGATCGGCGGCGCCTACGCGCTGGGCATGTTGAGCGGCTGGACGGTCGTTGGAATTCTCCGGCGTTCTCTACAACGCGCGACGGCACGTCAAGTCGATTGACACCGTTGACGCCAAGTGGTGCGGTTGACGCCAAGTGGCACCGACGGTTGAAGCGTAGGCGACCAGTCGGGGCTTCCGACTTTGTTTAGGCGGAAATCTACTTCGTAGTTTTTTTCGCCTTGGCGACCACGGTCGCCGCGGCAGCCTCGACCTTGTCCGCGGCTTTCTGAACGGATTGTTTGACCTCTCCGACGGCTTGATCGGTTTGGCCATCCGCGCGCAGCTTTTCGTTACCGGTCAGCGCGCCAGCGGCTTCCTTGATTCGACCTTTGGCCACGTCTGTCTTGCCACTCATGGCGGTGACTCCTTCGTCATGCGTTGCGCCCCTTCCAAACTTTCCACCCGGCGGTCTGATAACTGCCAGACCGCCTACGGCCAATTATGCACGCAAACGGCATGCCGGAGCGAAGCAAAGCGGCATCCAATTGCCTCCCCTCCCTTTGCCTCACCCCACGCGCGTTTGGATCGCCTGGGGAGGCGGAGCACGGGAACAAGGAAAACCCAATTCATTTCATTCGTCTTACGATTTCGGCATGACGTTGGCCGGCCGCTTCATCGCCGATTTTCCGGTAGGCCTTCACCAGCCACGACCGGGTCGCAACCAGGGCGGGATCGACCTTCAGCGCCGCTTCGGCGCGCTCGATGGTGCGCTCGAACTCCTCCGCGGCCCAAAGCGCCTCGGCCTGCCGCGATTGCTCGTCGGCGAGCCAAGGATTCACTTCCAGCATTATGCATTGGTCTTCGATGCGGCGATCGAAGCGCTGGTTGACTCGCTCGTAGCCGGGCGAAAGGTTCCAGCCCTTGCCGGCGTACCAGGAGACGGGCGACTCGAACAACAAGCCCCGGCACGCTGCCGGCTTTTCCGCCGGCGTCACGGGCCCTTCGAGGGACCGCGGCAACTCCGCGGTCGCCGACGCGCATTGCGACGCCGACGCGGGCTTGGCCAGTGCCTGTGGCTCGGAGGCCGGCGGCCCGAAAAACGGCCAGCCGGCAAATTGACGCCCAGCGAGTGCCGTGAACGACCATGCAACTAACTGGCGCCGATCCCGCAGTACCGCAGATCAACCATGGCTAAAGCCGCCTGTTTCAAACGCAAACATGTCGAGCGGGGCAGCCGCATGGCGAGCGATCGTCAAGCTGGATGCACTCTCCGCTTGCCTCCCGGTCGGCGTCGGTTATACTTCACGCGGCCAACCATGAGACCTTTTGCCACGAGTGGTGGCTGGTGGCAGAGCGTAAGCGATGCCCCGGCTAAATAGCGACCGGGGCATCGCTTACGCTCTGCCCCAGCCACCGTGAATGTCTCATTGTCGGCCGCGTGAAGTATCAACTTCCCGTCGACCAATGACCAAATGACAAACGCCCCATGACCCATGACCAACTAGCGATCGACACCATCCGCACCCTGGCGATGGACGCCGTTCAGGCGGCCAACAGCGGCCATCCGGGCACGCCGATGGCGTTGGCCCCCGTGGCGTTTACGCTCTTCAACCGGGTGCTCCGCTACGATCCGGAGCATCCCGACTGGCCGGCCCGCGACCGCTTCGTTCTTTCGTGCGGGCACGCCTCGATGCTGCTCTACGCCACCTTGCACCTGGCCGGAGTCAAGCAGGCCGGGGCCGACGGCCGGCCGACCGATGAGTCCGCGATACGGCTCGATGACATCAAGCGTTTCCGTCAATGGCACAGCCGCTGCGCGGGCCATCCAGAACGTGGCGAGGCCAGCGGCATCGAGACCACGACAGGCCCCTTGGGGCAGGGCGTCGGCAACAGCGTCGGAATCGCCGTCGCGCAACGCTGGCTGGCGGCCCATTTCCACCGGCCAGGTTTCGAGTTGTTCGATTACAAGGTTTACGCCCTGTGCAGCGACGGCGACATGATGGAGGGCGTCAGCTCGGAGGCGGCCTCGCTCGCCGGGCACCTGAAGCTGGCGAACCTCTGCTGGATTTACGACCACAACCAGATCACGATCGAGGGAAGTACGCAACTCGCCTTTACCGAAGACGTCGGGCGGCGCTTTGAAGCCTACGGTTGGCATGTGATCCACGTCGCCGACGTCAACGATCTGGACGCCCTCGACGAAGCTTACGCCGAGTTCCAGGCCACGGTCGATGCTCCCACGATGGTGATCGTCAAGAGCCACATCGGCTACGGAGCGCCGCACAAACACGACACGCGCGAAGCGCACGGCGAGCCGTTGGGCGACGAGGAGGTCCGCCTGGCCAAACAGTTTTACGGTTGGCCCGAGAACGAGAAGTTCCGCGTGCCCCCTGAGGTGCCCGCCCACTTTGCCGAGGGGATCGGAGCCCGCGGCCGAAAGCTGTTCGCCGACTGGGAGCCCCGTTTCGCCGCCTACGCCAAGCAATTTCCCGACCTGGCCGAGGAATATCGCCTGATTCAGGCCCGCGAGTTGCCCAAGGGATGGGATTCCGGGATTCCGAGCTTTCCCGCCGACGCGAAGGGGTTGGCCACGCGGGCTTCGTCGGGCAAGGTGCTCAACGCGATCGGGCCCAAGCTCCCCTGGCTGGTGGGCGGCGCCGCCGATCTGGCCCCCTCGACGAAGACGCTTTTCGACAAGGTCGTAAGTTTCGACGCTTTGAGTCCCGCGGGCCGCAACTTCCATTTCGGCATCCGCGAGCACGGCATGATGGCCGCCGTCAACGGGATGGTGCTCACGGGGTTGCGCGCGTTCGGCGCCACGTTCTTCGTCTTCTCCGACTATTGCAAACCGTCGATCCGGTTGTCGGCGATCATGCGGATTCCATCGCTTTTCATCTTCACGCACGATTCGATCGGCGTCGGCGAGGACGGGCCGACGCACCAGCCGGTCGAGCACCTGGCGGCGTTGCGGGCGATTCCAGGTCTGGTAACGCTCCGGCCCGGCGATGCCAACGAGGTGGCCGAGGCCTACCGCGCGTTGCTGCCGTGGAAGGATCGGCCGGTGGTTTTGATCCTGACTCGGCAGAATCTACCGACGATCGACCGCGCCAAATATGCCTCGGCCGCCGGGCTGGCCCGTGGGGCTTACGTGCTGGCCGACGCCCCCGGCGGCAAACCGGAACTGATTTTGATCGGCACCGGCAGCGAGCTTTGTTTCTGCGTCGCCGCCCACGAAAAGCTCACGGCCGAGGGGGTCAAAGCGCGTTTGGTCAGCATGCCTTCCTGGGAGTTGTTCGAGGATCAGACGGCGGCCTATCGCGAAAGCGTGTTTCCCCCCGCCGTGACGGCGCGCGTGGCGGTCGAGGCCGGCGTCGAGCAGGGATGGCAACGATACCTGGGCACCAAGGGCCGCTTTCTGGGGATGACCGGGTTCGGCGCCTCGGCCCCCTATGAAGTGCTGGCCAAGCAATTTGGCTTCACGGCCGAGAACGTCGTCAAGCTGGCCCACGAGGTTCTCTCGGCCGTGGCCAAATCGTAGTGGCGATTCTGTAGGGAACGCCCTCCGAACCGCCCATGTCGTCCAACTTCCCCCAACGAGCGACCGGGGCCGAGGTCGGACTTGACTCGGCGGGCGGCAATCCTTACCGTTCCGACCGCCATGCGCCATGGAATGGGGCCGCGACTCCCATTTCCGCGGGATCCGCGCAGGCAGGCTGAGAAACCTACCACCAAGTATAGGGGTCACGTATGTCCGCTCCCTTCGGCCACGATGCCCCGTTGGGAAACAGGGGGCTTACGCCCCCCGCTCGCCCAGAAGAAAACAGGGGGCTAACGCCCCCCGCTCGCCCAGAGGGAAACAGGGGGCTAACGCCCCCCGCTCGCCCAGAAGAAAATAGGGGGCTTACGCCCCCCGCTCGCCCAGAGGGAAACAGGGGGCTTACGCCCCCCGCTCGCCCAGAAGAAAATAGGGGGCTTACGCCCCCCGCTCGCCCAGAGGGAAACAGGGGGCTAACGCCCCCCGCTCGCCCAGAAGAAAACAGGGGGCTTACGCCCCCCGCTCGCCCAGAGGAAAACAGGGGGCTTATGGCGCCAATTCGCCCCGCGGGTGTGCCCCTGATCGACATCAGCCGGCAGTACGCCGAATTGGAGCACGAACTGACCACGGCATTGGCCCGCGTCCGCCGGTCGGGACGTTTCGTGCTCGGGCCCGATTGCCAGGAACTCGAAGGCGGGATCGCCGCCTACTGCCAGGCGCGGCACGCGATCGCGTGCGCGTCGGGAAGCGACGCGCTGCTCTTGTCGCTGATGGCCCACGAAATCGGGCCGGACGACGAGGTGATCGTGCCCAGCTATACGTTCTTCGCCACTGCCTCGGCCGTTTCGCGGCTGGGCGCCAGGCCGGTCTTCGTCGATATCGACCCGGCCAGCTACAACCTTGACCCGTGCCGGGTGGCGACGGCCGTTACGCCGGCGACCAAGGCGATCATCGCCGTCCACCTTTACGGTCAATGCGCCGACATGGCCCCTTTGGTCGCGCTGGCCCGCAGGCGCAATCTGGCCGTGATCGAGGACGCCTGCCAGGCGATCGGCGCCGAGTATCGCGGACGGCGCGCCGGCGCGCTGGGCGACACGGCGTGCTTCAGCTTCTACCCCACGAAAAACCTCGGCGGCTGGGGCGACGGTGGCATGCTGACAACCCAAGACGACAAGCTGGCCGACAAACTGCGGCTGCTTCGCGTTCACGGCATGCAGCCGCGTTACTATCACCAGTTGCTCGGCATCAACAGCCGGCTTGACACGTTGCAGGCGGCCGTGCTCAACGTCAAATTGCCGCGGCTCGAAGGCTGGACGGAGCGGCGCCAAGCGATCGCCCTTCGCTACGGCGAGCTTTTCAGCAGTGCGAAGTGCGACGGTTTGCTGGGGCTGCCCACTGCGGATCCCGAGGGGCGGCACGTCTGGAACCAGTATGTGGTGCGCGTGCCCGACGGCCGGCGCGACGCGCTGCGCGAGCACCTGACCCAGCGGAAAATCGGCACGGAAATCTACTACCCCGTCCCACTTCATCGGCAAGAGTGTTTCGCCCCCCTCGGCTACCGCGAGGGGAGTCTCCCCGAGACCGAGCGAGCGGCGCGCGACACGCTGGCACTGCCGATCTTTCCCGAGCTCACGGCGGCGGAGCAAACGCTCGTCGTCCAGGAAATTGCCGCTTATTTCCACAAGCCGCCGCACGCCGGCGGACATGTCCTGGCGGGGCCAAAGTTCCTCAAGCACCGGACCGCGCGTCGCAAGGCGTGAGGGGATCTCTACTTCACGCGGCCGACCATGAGCCCTTTTGCCCTTTTGCCACGAGAATTGATCTAGGGCATGGAACATTGTAAAATTAGCCGTTTATCTCGAACTTGCGCGGTCTGGAGAACGTCCCGCCTTGCTCACCATCAATTCCACGACGATCGAGGACACGTTCGCCGAGGCCTTTCCGATGACGGCGGCGCGGTTGATCGTGACGGCCACGACGCTCGAGTGGGCGCTCACCGCGGCGCGTGAAGCAACGGGCTACGCCGCGTCGGTCATCGGCTGCGACGCGGAGGCCGGTATCGAGCGCGTGCTGCCGCCGGACGAAACTCCCGACGGCCGTCCGGGCGTGAGCTGGCTCCTGTTCGCCTTCAACCGCGAGGGGCTGGCGAAGGCGGCCGTCAATCGCGTCGGACAGTGTATCCTGACCTGCGCCACGACCGCCTGCTACAACGGTTTACCCGTCGTGAAGGACAAGGCCATTCGCATCGGCGGTGTCCTGCGTTTCTTCGGCGACGGTTTCCAGGCGAGCAAGAAGCTCGACGACCGTCGCTACTGGCGAGTGCCGGTCATGGACGGCGAGTTCACCTGCGAAGACCTGTTCGGCACCGTAAAGGGGGTCGCCGGCGGCAACTTCTTGATCCTGGGTGAAAGCCAAACCGCCGCGCTGGCGGCGGCCGAGGCTGCGCGCGACGCCATCCAAGGCGTTTCCGGCGTGATCCTTCCCTTCCCCGGCGGTGTCGTTCGTAGCGGCAGCAAAGTCGGCAGCCGCTACAAGCAACTCCGGGCCAGCACCAACGACGCCTATTGCCCCTCGCTGCGCGGGCTCGTCGCGTCGGCGTTGCCCGACAACGTACATGCCGTTTACGAGATCGTCATTGACGGGCTCGACCTGGAGTCCGTCGAGCGCGCCACCCGCGCCGGCGTCGAAGCGGCCTGCCGGCCCGGCGTTGTCCGCATCAGCGCCGGCAACTACGGCGGCAACCTTGGCCCGTACCATCTCCGCCTGCACGAACTGATGCGCGACGTGGATGTGACGCCCAGGCCCCCGGCATAGGAGGCATAGGAGATCGTCTCGGTTTCCGTGAAACGGGACGGGCCTAGCATGATGATTCGCCTTCGGGGCGGGACTCCGCCGCGTCACGGGTCTTTTCCAGATTATGGGCCAGTTCTTCGGCCAATTCAGCCACTCCCGTCGTCTCGGACATCTCCCTCAACTCGTCGTCGTGCTTCGTCTTCAAGCCGAGCTGATCGCAAATTGACGCGAGCATCTGGAGCACCTTCGTGTTCTCTTGTTCGGTCAACAAACCAATTTGGAGGTTCAGATGCGCCCAGTGGTCCTGCTCCCGTGTCTGCCGTTTTTGAGTCATGAGCACGAAGGTGGAGAGAAACACGGCCTCGAATGAAACCAACAATCCCAAAAACGAGTACGGATAGGGGTCGAACGGCGCGGCGCCGGGACTGGTTTCCTCATTGACGATCATCCAAGCGGCGAAACCGCATACGTGCGCGACGAGAAAGCCCATGCTGCCGGCGTAGCGAGTGATGGCTTCGCCGAGGCGGTCCAGTCTCGACCGATGCCGCACGAAGTCGTGCTCGATCTGCGTGACGGACTGGATGTTCCTCCTGGCGGCGGAGGGAATGGAGCCAGGCGGCTCCGCGCCTTTTCGCATCTTGTGCCATCGGTTCCATCCTTGCCTGATTGGCTGCCAATTCATCGTGCGACCTCAGCGCGAATCATTTCGCGGCGGGCGGCGCGCCCGACACTTGCCGCCAGAACCGCAAAGGGTCTTGCCGGCGCGTCTGGTAGGTCCGCAGATACTCACGGTGCCGCGGCGTGTCGGGGTAGTCCTCTTCGCCCGCGTAGGGATAGCCGCTCATCGCGCCGAAGGGGAGCGGCTCGACCGTCTGGCCGTAGACCGTGTTCAGATCGGCGTCCTTGTCCCAGCCGACGTTGTAGAGCAAGAAATCGCGTTTCCAGCCCGGCCGCGGCGCCGGGGGCGCGGCGAACTCGAGAGTCAACTCGTCGCCCGACCCCATGATCACCAGCAAGTCGTCGGTCGCGGTGAGCAGCTCGTCGACCGGCCCGTAACGGGTGAAGAAGCCCTCCATCGCCGGCCAGATCGGCTCGACCTGCACATCGTCGTAGTCGTAGTGGTCGGGACCATGATGTTCGCCGGGCGTGCGCCGCGAGAAGCCGCGATAGTGCATCTCGGCCGAAGTCAACGCGAGTGGCGTGACTTCGACGGCCACCTCCGGCTCGTCGACGGTGAAGAACGCTTCGTCCCAGTAGATCTCCATGCCCGTGGCGATCCGCAGGCGATGGTCGTCGCAGAGAAAGGCATCGGTCAGGTCGATGGCGATCGTCTTGGTCTTGCCGCCGGGGAAACCCATGAAGGAGCGGACCTCGCGCCATGCTCCTTGGGCGTCGGGCACCCAAAGCGCCGGCGGACGGGGCGCCTGGAAATTGGGGTTCTGCGAAATCCCCACGTTCACCGACGTGCCGGTGGGGAAGATCCAGCCGGTGAGAAACAACATCGCCTCTCGCTGGGCGTCGAAAGGCCCCAAGTCCAGCTCCAGGAAGTGCTCCTCGGCCCAGCCGGGACCAAGCTTCTGATCGTACCCCTTGAGGTACTTGCCGTCACGGTGGCGAACGGTTGGCAGCACGTCGCGCCCGCGCTGATCGCGCGCGGCCCGTGGCGGGCGGCGCTCGCCGACGGTGTGGATTCGATGTTGGGCCAGCTCCGCCGGGCCGACTTTTTCGTTCGAGTAGACCTCGACCTCGTCGGGGTGATCGACGGCGATCAGCCGTACCTGGTCGAAATAGGCCGCCTCCCACAACTCCTCGCTGATTTGCAAGCGGTAGACGCCGTCACGCGGCTTGAGCCGCTCGCCGTCGATCCGCAAGTACTCCCACGACCGCGACGGGGCCAAAACGCCGTCGGCCAGTTGCAGCCCGAGAGGCGCCGACCAGAGGCAGTCGGTGCAGAACTCGAACCGCTCACCATTGAAGGTGAACAGGTAAGGGCATGAGCCGCTGAGAATCTGTTTGTCGCAAATCACCGAGTCTGGGGCGGGTTGTACGATGTCCTGAGGGACGCCGGTGGTCCAAATCACGCGGGCCGCGTCGGGCCGCTCCCGCTTTCCGAGCCCGAAATGCGTGATTTGCCCGACGACCGATTGCCGCTGAAAATGGCCGCCGGCGCGAACTTCGATCGTGCTTCCGATGCCATGGAAATTGGCCTTGAAATCGATCGTTTGCATGTCGACGGCGTCGGCCCATAGCCGCAGCTTCAACCACGCATTGGCGTCGCCGCCCGCGTTCGACAAGAGCACGACGCGGTTGGCTTCGGCGACGGCCAGATCCAAATCGCCGTCGCCGTCCAGGTCGCCCACCTTGCAGTCGCGGATGGATTTCCAGGCCCTTGCCAGCAACTGCGGGACGTGCGTGAACTCGCCTCGCTTCGAGCCGCGGTAGCCATCGATGCCGCTTTCGGCCCAGGCCAGCAGATCCTGCCGGCCGTCGTTGTCGTAGTCCCAGGTCAGGATGCCCGTGCGCGGCAAAGCCCCCAGCGACGTGCTCGCGCGTTGCGTGACCAGGCCGCCGCGGCTGACGTCGGTCTGGACGAGTCCAGGCCCCATAGTGCCCGCCGTCGCCAGATCCCAGGAGCCGTTGCCGTCGGAGTCGAGCAAGGCCAGCGCGCCGGCACTGCTCAGCGCCTCGAAACCGCGCTCGAACGGTCGCCAACGAAACTGGGCGTGCCGCAGGTTCTCCAAGTAGCCGGCCGGCTCACCGGCCGGCCCGGCCAAGAGCACGTCCAGATCCACGTCGCGGTCCCAGTCGACCGGAACGATCGCGGAGGCCTGCAACGCGGAGGGCGGCATTTGAGATCGGCCGCTGACGTCGACGAACGTCATGTCGCCGCGGTTCGACCAGATCGCCGGCCCCTTGTGCGTGGACACGATCAAATCGAGGTCGCCGTCATGATAGACGTCGGCCACGGCGACTGCCAAGACATCCTCGACTCCTTCCAACGGAGGCGCCTTCGGGACGAGAACCAGTGTGCGGATTTCGGCCTTCCAATCGAACTCGTTTCGCAACAGCGCGATACCCGGCGGACCGTAAACGATCACGTCGACTCCCACCGCGCGGCACGGGTCGGCTTGCAGGTTTGCCGGCTTGTCGTTGGCGCCGGCCTTGGCGGCCTCCAGCCGGTCGTGGTGGGCCCTGGTGCCTGGTTGGAAAGGATTGTCCTGGTCGAGATCGGCGACGAGCAGCCGCCTGAACCCCGGCGGCACGGGGCATTCGGCGATCCGTCGCCACCCCTCCGGCGCGTCTCTCCGGCCGTAGACTTCAACGATCGCTTCCCGTAATACGATGAGATCCAGCTTTCCGTCCAGATCGAAATCAGCGAGTTCCAAATCGGCGATGCCCGGAAGCTCCGGGAGCGACCACGGCGCCGGAAACTCAGCGAAGCTGACGGCGATCGGTTCGTCGTCGTCGGTGTCAGGCGCGTCGTCGTGGCCGCGAAGCCGTGCAAAATCGTGCAGGACGAACTCGAGGTGGTTCTTGTCGACGCGACGTTGATCGCTCTTCGACCAGGTCTGGGAAAGGATGACTCGCTTGAGAAAGTTCGCACGGCGCCGGACTTCCGGCCACTCGTTTCGCGCGGCGGCGGCCAGCGTCTCGTCGGTGTAGCGCAGCACGTCGGCGATCGCGCCCCGAGTCTCCTTGCGGACGTTTTCGACCAGTCCGGGCATCCCCTCCAACGTCCGGCGCAGCGTCTTCAGCGACTGCTGAATCTGGGAATCTTGGCGATCCGCCTGCTCGCTGATCCAATTGCCCAACAGGAACAGGTTCGTGGGGGCGATTCGATGGGCCTGCCCCAAGGCGTCTTGCCCCGTTTGCCTGACCGTTTCGTCACGCGACGCGATTCCTAGCTGGTAGAGATCGTACCAGGCCGAAGCGTCGTCGGGCGCGAGCTCCGCGGCGCGGCTGAACAACGAAAAAGCGCGTTGTTCGTCGTCCGACTCCTTGGCGATCCGGCCCGCGAGCAGAAGCGCCGCGACGGAACTGGTCTCGACCTTGAGCATGCGGTCGGCCGCGGCGCGCGCCGCGGCGGGCTCGATGAGTTTTTCGTGCAGCTCCAAAAGCCGAGTGATGGCCAGGTTGCGTGGCCCCAGCGGCTCGTCGCGCAATCGATCGGCGATCTCCACGAAACTCGCGTCGGCCAGCATACCCTTCAGATCCTGGTTTTCCAAACGCGCCACGGCGATGTTCTTCAAACTCTCCAATCGCCGCGCTTCCTGGGGTGAAACGTCGTTGCGCAAGGAAAACCAGGAGATCAGCATGACGACGCCGACCAGGATGACGACCACCGCGGCCGCGATCGTCCAAAGGCGCCGGCCGGATGGGGGAACTTGCGAGCCGTTGGCGGACATGGAACATTCTCGACGTTGGTGATGTCCACGCGGCCGACCATGAGACATTTTGCCACGAGAAAGCGGTGGCTGGTGGCAGAGCCTAAGCGATGCCCCGGCTCGATAGCGACCGGGGCCACCGTGAATGTCTCCTTCTCGACCACATGAAGTATAACCGTTTCCGCTCGCTTCGGCGAGGTGTCCGCAAGGGCGCTTCTGGGATAGGCAGTTTGTCGAGCGGGTGGCTATACTTCACGCCGCCGACCATGAAGACATTTTGCCACGAGAACGTGGTGGCTGGTGGCAGAGCCTAAGCGATGCCCCGGCTCGATAGCGACCGGGGCATCGCTTAGGCTCTGCCCCAGCCACCGTGAATGTGTCATTTTCGACCGCGTGAAGTGAGTGCCAAGCGATGAATTGCCAACCCAAGGTCGACTCGCGTGGGACGAGCGCGCTCTGGGACTGCGCGCGCGATGCGGAGCCCTGGGAGCCGCCGACGGGAACCTCGCCCCTCGACGCGCGCCGGCGGACGCGGTTGATCTGGGGCTTTCTGGTCTTGGGACTCGTCGCCCGCACCGTCCGCTTCCTGTTGCGGTTCCCGCTCTGGGAGGACGAGTGTTTTCTGGCCGCGAATTTCATCGACCGCGGCTACCTCGACCTGCTGCAGCCGTTGAATTATCACCAGGTGGCCCCGCTGGGTTTCCTTTGGATCGAGTTGTCCTGTGTCAAGTTGCTGGGCTTCAACGAATGGTCGTTGCGGCTGTATCCGTTTCTGGCGAGCATCGCGAGCTTGTTCCTTTTCCGTCGTCTGGCCATGCGATTGCTCGAGGGAACGGCGCTGGTCTTGGCCGTGGCCCTGTTCTCGGTGACCTATTCCGGCGTCCGCTACGCCGCCGAGGCCAAACCGTATGGAACCGATCAGTTCGTGGCGCTGGTGCTTTTGTCGTTGGCCGTCGAATGGTGGCGCCGGCCGGACCAGCGCCGCTGGCTCTGGGGGTTGACGGCGTGCGTTCCGTTGTCCATCGTGCTCTCGTACCCCTCCGTGTTCGTCGCGGGCGGCATCAGCCTGGTCATGGCGCTGGTCATGTGGGTCCAACGACACCAGGCGGACGCGCCGGCGAGGGACCGCCCGTCCTACGTGGCGTTCAACCTGGTGCTTGTCGCGAGTTTTCTCGGCGTCGTTTGGCTGGCGGCGCGCCATCAGGCCGACGCGGAGCTGGGCTGGATGCAAAACTATTGGAAGGACAACCTGCCGTCGTTGACCTCGCCCGCGCGCTTCGCCTGGTGGCTCCTGGTCACGCACACGGGCGACTTGCTGGCGATTCCCCTCGGCGGCGAGCGAGGCGCGAGCACGCTGAGCTTCGTACTTTGTCTCGTCGGGCTTGCGGCGATGGTCCGCGCGCGGCGCGTGACCTTGCTCGCCTTTTGCCTCGCGCCGGCGGCATTGAACATCGTGGCGGCGCTGTTGGGCCGTTATCCCTACGGCGGGCACGTCAAGTTTTCGCAGTACTTGGCGCCGGCGATCTGTCTGCTCTTGGGCGCCGGCGGCGCCGCGTGGCTCGGCATGCGTCGCGGCGCCCCCGCGCCCGTCCGCCGCACCTTGGCGGTTGGACTCGCCTTTTGCGCGCTCATCGCCGTGGCGACCATGGCGCGGGACTTTGCCAGCCCTTACAAGTCGCGAACCGACCTGCGCTATCGTGATTTTGCCCGTTGCTTCTGGTTCAATATGGAGTTCGCCGGGGAGGCGGTCTGCCTCAAGACTGATTTGGGCCGGGAATTCGCGCCCGGCACGTTCCGCGACCTGGGCTGGTCGGCGATGTACCTTTGCAACCAGCGGATCTACTCGCCGCGGCACGCGCGCGGCGAGCCGCCTCGCTTCGACCGCGTATCGGAGCAGTGGCCCCTGCGCTGCGTCGAGTTCAAGGCCGAGGTCTATCGCTATGACCAGGCCGCCTTCGAGCGCTGGCTGGCCGCCATGCAATCGCGCTGGGATTTGGTGGCGCGCGACACGTTGCCGTTCCCGTGTTACGACCAGCGGGGGCGGAACGTGCTCTGCGTCGACGCCGTCGAAGTCTATAAGTTCGTGCCGAAACGCGCCGCCACGGCAAGGCGATGACGGCGAACCCGGAGCGGCCGAAGATGTGTTCGGGGCACCCACGTAGTGGGTCGGCGGAGCGTGGGAACAAGGAACATCTGGGCGGACTAACGGGTCGGCCGCGACGTCGATTCAGCCTGGGGCGCGTTTTGAGCGCGCCGGCGCAGGCGTGGGAAGAGTCCCCTCGCCTCGCCCACAGGTCGCTGCTGCGGCGACGCCGGCGACGAGAAGGTCTCGGCCGCCGGTCCCGGCATGCCGCCCGCGGGAGTGGTCGTCTCAACGTGAGCCACGGGGCGGGTGATCGTCGCGCCCTCGTCCGCCTGGGAACCTTGAATCTCGGCAAGGGGCGCCCTGGACGAAAGGGGGAGCTTGGCGCGGGCCGGCTGCGAGGCAATCTCGCCGCGGACCACGCGCACACCGCGGGGCGCCTCGATGCCGACTCGCACCGACTGTCCCCGGACCTGCAAGATGGTAATCACGATATCGTTTCCAAATTGGATTTGCTGTTGGGTTTTCCTGGTGAGCACGAGCATGACAACGCTCCTTTGTATGGGTTGGTTGGCAATTACCCTGCTCATAATGCAGCCCGCGTGCCAATCGGCCCCAAACTGGCCGGCATCCGACCGAACCCACGACCCGCCAGCATGTTAGCTCCGTCAAGCGAATCCTGTGCTATCATTGCTAGTGTACGTCTGCTGCAAAATGCTTGTAAAAAAACGACCGTCGCGTTGGGTTCTGTAGGGAACGCCCTCCGTGGCGTTCCGTGAGGCTATTGCGACGTCGTCCGGCAAGACACGGAACGCCACGGAGGGCGTTCCGTACAGAGTTAATCCAAGTTATTCCACGGATCGCTTGCCTCGGCCCGCTAGCGGGGCATACAATGGGAAGAGCCGTCAAGGGTTCACGAACCCTATATGGGGAATCAACTACATATTAAGAGGTATGAACTCGATGAAGCGATTGCACGGGCTCATGGCGGTAGCAGGGGTGGTTTGGGCAACGTCACATGCGGCGGCGTTAGCCCAGGCGCCCAGCCCGCCCGAATTTCCACCGTTCAACGACGTCGTGCAAGGTCATGAACAGGTGACGTCGATCAAGGGGCCTGGGCCCACGATGTATACCCTCTACTTGCGACGCAAGGACAACCACCTGCTGGCGGAGTTGCCTCCCGACTACACGCAGCGGAAGTACTTCATCGCCCTGACCGTGGCCAGCGGCGAGTCGTTCGCCGGCTTGCAACAGGGCGATACCTACGTCTACTGGAAGCCGTACGACCGGCGCTTGGCGCTGATCGAGCCCAATATCGCAACCCGCAGCACGGGCGACCAGGAGTCGCAGAGCTCGGTCAAGCGGCTGTTCACCGACCGCGTGTTGCTCGACACACCGATCGTCACGATGAGTCCCCGCGGCGGTCCGGTGATCGACCTCGGCTCGGTGCTGATTGGACAGGCCGCGAAGTTCTTCGGCGGCGCTCACCAGGTTTCCAACCCGGCCCTGACCACGATCAAGACCGCCAAGGCCTTCCCGCAAAACGTCGAACTGGGTTTCGAGGCGCCGATGCTCGACGGCCGGCTCAAGATCCTGCACTACTCGATCAGCGTGATTCCCGAGAACACCGGCTACCAGCCGCGGGTGGCCGATCAACGGGTCGGTTACTTCACGACCTCCTATAACGAACTGGGCAAGTACCAGGTCGACGACACCCGGGTGCGCTACGTCAATCGCTGGCGCCTGGAGAAACGCGATCCGAGTTTGAAACTGAGCCCACCCAAGAATGCGATCGTTTTCCACATCGAGCAAACCACGCCGGTGCGCTACCGCCCCTGGGTCAAGCGCGGCATCCTGTACTGGAACAAGGCCTTCGAGCGGATCGGCATCCGTGATGCGATCGAGGTCCGCCAGCAGGACGCCGTGACGGGCGAGCATATGGAAAAGGATCCTGAGGACGTGCAATACAACTTCGTGCGTTGGCTGAATAACAACGTCGGCACGGCGATCGGCCCCAGCCGCACGCACCCCTTGACCGGCGAAATCCTGGACGCCGACATCATCCTCACCGACGGCTGGATTCGGCACTACGTCCATCAACACAAGGACGTGCTGCCGTCGGCGGCGATGGAGGGCTTCGGTCCCGAGACGCTGGCCTGGTTGGACGATCATCCGCGCTGGGATCCGCGGTTGCTCTTGGCGCCGCCGGCCGACCGGCCGCGGATGCTGCAGGAGCGCGCCCGTCGCGGCGCGCGGCCCGAGGGGGGCCACCCGCTGGCGAACATCGGCACGACGATGCTGGGCGACGATGAGTACGACGGGCTCGTGGGGCGGCACAGCCAGTGCAACGGCCTCTGCATGGCGGCCCAGTGCAAGGCGCTCGATGTGGCGCTGTTCCGCATGTTGCGCGATATTTCGGACCTTCCCGCGGCCGGACCTCAGGACGGCGACCAGTTGGACGGCATGCCCGAGGAGTTCGTTGGCCCCCTCTTGGCGGAGTTGGTGGCCCACGAAGTCGGCCATACTCTCGGACTGCGGCATAATTTCAAGGCATCGAGCGTCTACAGCCTGGCCGACATCAACAACGAGAAGATGAAGGGCAAGCCGCTGGCCGGTTCGGTGATGGATTATCTGCCGATCAACATCGATATGAAGGACGGCGCCATCCAGGGCGAGTACGCGATGGTTGACATCGGTCCCTACGACCTGTGGGCCATCGAGTACGGCTACACCTTCGAGGCGGACTTGAAGCCGATTCTCGCGCGCGTGGCTGAGCCGGAACTGCGGTTCGCCACTGACGAAGACACGATGGGCCCCGACCCGCTGGCGCGCCGGTACGACTTCAGTTCCAACCCGCTCGAATACGCCCGCAGCCGGATGAAACTGGCCAGGCTGCACCGCGAGCGAATGATCGAGAAGTTCGTCAAGGACGGCGATAGTTGGGCCAAGGCACGCTCAGGCTACGAGATGACGCTCAAAATGCAGTTGGATGCGGTCGGCAACATGGCCGACTGGCTGGGCGGAGCGTTCATCAACCGCGACAAGAAAGGCGACAAGAACGGTCGCCCGCCGGTCGAGGTGGTGCCCGCCGCGGCCCAGCGCGACGCGCTGAAGTTCGTCATCGAAAACACCTTCAATGACGAGGCCTTCGGTCTCACGCCCGACCTGCTCAGGCACATGACGCTCGACAAGTGGCTCGACGGAGACGGATTCGAACTTTTCATGCAAGACGCGACCTGGCCGGTGCATGACCGGGTGATGGGCATCCAGGGCTCGACGCTGACGATGCTCATGAACCCGACGACGCTACGGCTGGTGTACGACAACGAGGTGAGCACCGCGGCCGACGTCGACGTGCTGACGCTGCCCGAACTGTTGGAGACGATCAGCACGGCCATTTGGAGCGAGCTCGACAAGCCGCCGGCCCAGGGCGCCACGGCCCGCAAACCGGTGATCTCCAGCCTCCGCCGCAACCTGCAGCGCGAGCACCTCGAGCGGCTGATCGACCTGACGCTGCCCAGCGCCGCGTTTTCGGCGGCCCACAAGCCGATCTCGAACCTGGCGCTCTTGCGGCTGCGCGAGTTGAAGGACCGCACCGCCAAGGCCCTGGAGCAGAAGGGCCTGCTCGACCCCTACACCCTGGCCCACCTGACCGAGGCCCAGGTGCGAATCGACAAGGCGCTCGACGCGCAGTACATCTACAACACCAACGACCTCCGCGGACCCGCGATCGGGTTTCCGTTCATCTTCGGTCAGGAGCCGAAGCAGGAGTAAGGCGACAACCCTGGCCTATCGCTCAGCGAGTCCCTTCGAAATCGCCTTTATTGCCGACCCTGACCGTGAGGCGCAACACCTTGCCGTCGCGGAAGACGTCGATCGGAAGCTCCGTGCCGACTTCCGTATTACTCACCAAATAGATCAGGTGCGTGTCGTTGTCGACCCGGACGCCGTTGAACCGCAGTACGACGTCGCCTGTGCGCACGTCGGCCAATTCGGCTGGTCCACGCGGCGTAAGGCCGGTCACATGGGCGCCCTGCTTGCGGTGGAGACCGAGCTTGACGGCCGTCGTCGTGCTGAATCGTGTATCGAGCTTGACGCCCAGGTACGCGCGCACGACACGTCCGCGCTCGATGAACTGGCGGGCAATGTGAGCCGCGCCCTTGATGGGGATGCTGAAGCCGATCCCCTCGTTGCCGCCGGAATTGCTGGCGATGGCCGTGTTGATGCCGATCACCTCGCCGCGAAGGTTGATCAGCGGCCCGCCGCTGTTGCCGGGGTTGATGGCGGCGTCGGTCTGCAGGAAGTCTTGCAACTCGACGTCGTCGCCCAGTTCCAAATCGCGGCGGCCCTTGGCGCTGATGATGCCGTAGGTCACCGAATGGCTCAACCCAAACGGACTGCCGACGGCCAGAACGAAGTCGCCGATTTCGACGGCGCTGGAATCACCCAGCCGGGCGGCGACCAGGTTCGGCTCGTCGACGGCCAGTACGGCGACGTCGGTATCGGCGTCGCCCCAGACCTTGGTGGGATGGATTTCACGGCCGTCGGCCAGGCCGATGGAAATGTCCTGAATGCGGGCGTCTTTGATGACGTGCCGATTGGTGAGTACGTAATAGTTGCCATTGATCTCGATGACGACGCCGGAGCCGGCCTCCTCGATCTTGTCGCGAGGCGGTCGGCGCGTCGGCGACCGCTCGACCTTTTCGGCTTTGATGTGGACCACGGTCGGCTTGACCAGTTTGACGACCGTTTTGAGAATGTTCAAGTGCCGCTCGAAATCGACCACCTCGCGTTCCAGTCGCGAGTAGAGCGCATCGCGCTGGGCTCTCGAAAGTGGCTCATCGTTGCCGTCTTGGGCAAAGCCCGGGGCGGCGTCTTGGGCCAAGCCCGGGGCGGCGTCTTGGGCCAACGCGGGCGCGGCGCGCTGGCCGCATGTGGCGGCCGCCAGCGACAACCACGCCGCCAGCCCGGCGGCGAAGAAACGAACGGCGATAAAAGTCGGATTTCGGCGCGTCATGCAAGGTTGGTGGCTGGTGGCGGAGCGTAAGCGATGCCCCGGCCAAAAAATAGCGACCGGGCATCGCTTAGGCTCTGCCCCAGCCACCGCGAATGGTCTCATTCTTGGCCGCGCGAAGTATAACGCCTATCGCCGCCTATCGCCTTCATCAAGAAACGTCAAGTTCGATGTCGTTGATCGACATTTCGGCGTCTCCGCCGCCGTCCATGAGGCGACCCCAGTCGGCGTCCATCCCGCCGACGACGCCCTGACGCTCGGCTTCGCGCTGGCATTCGATGCAAAGCGTCGCATACGGCAAGGCGTTGAGCCGCGCCAGGGGAATTCTCTCCTGGCAGCCCTCGCACTTGCCATAGTGCCCACTCCGCATCCGTTCCAGCGCGTTCTCGATACTCGCCAGTTCGCGGCTTTCGACTTCAGCCAGTTGCGAATTGATTTCGTTCTGGGCTGAATCGAGCGCGAAGTCCACCACGTCGCCCGCCGTCTGTTCCCGCAGTTCCTTGAGCATGCTGAGGTCGCCCGCGAGGGCCTTGCGCAGCGCATCGCGGCGTACCATCAGGATCTCGCGCATTTTCAAAATCGCATCTTTGCGTGCCATGTGAATTACCTTCCAGCGTCCGCATGACGGCAGCGCCGAGGGATCGGCCCCCCTTCGGCCGCTTGCCGAGCGGACACAGTTAGCCTGTCTTCCAACCTGTTCCCAAGCCGTTGCAACCCATGGAGTCGGGCCGTATGGATGCTCTGAAGGTCGCAACCCAATTATAGTACGCACGCCAGCCAGAGAAGGTCGGGCCGGGGCGTAAAATCGCGTGTCGAACCAGACGTCGTTCTTTGATATAAGGCTTTACTGCATAATTACTTAGATGCAATAAACCAGCCAAACACTTGGGCTTTGGAAGCAAAAAAGGCGGTCGATCGGACACTTACGTCGAGCGTGACCGCCGTTGTTTGCGACCGGCCGGAGTGCTAACCAAAACGCTATCCGATAATCGACAATACCAGCAAAGATATGCAGCCCTTTTTGCAATCTTCGCCCTTGGAACCGCGATCGAAGCGGAAACTAAGAGAAGGAAATCCAGACAGGATTGACAGGATCTGGCCAAGAAACTGACCCGAATGGGTTATGCGGGCTTTTGACTCGACGGCAACCATAAGCTAAATGCCTTGAGACGGCATGTACTTGCATCGTAGCGGCGGGCTGGCGACAGGTTGTGGCAACAGGGCATGGTACCATGCGGCGTCAACGAATCTCACTCCCAAAGAACCGACCATGACCGCTACCGAGTCATTGACCACGTCCGAGCCGTTATTGGGCCATCCATCGGCCGAATTGGCATTTCGCATTCACGGGGGCAAGGAGCATGGGCGGATCGTCCGCTTCACGGGCCAGCGTTGTGTGGTCGGATCAGCGGCGGACTGTGCGTTGCGGTTTGAAGCCCCCGGCGTGCGTCCAAGGCATTGCCTGATTCTGCGCGGGGCCGCGCGGACGATCGTCCGTCGGCTATCGACCGACACTCGCTTGAACGGGCATGATTTCGACGACAGCCTGTTAGCCGCCGGCGACCGGATCGCGATCGGACCCTTTGAACTGGAAGTCCTGGAGCATGCCACGCGGCGCGGGACGTCGCGCGAAGCGACATTCCATGCCGATCCTGCTCTGCGCGACCAAAGCGAGCAAGCCCGCGCCTCCGCCGACACGGATCGAAACCGGTTGCACGCCGAGTTGACTGCCCAGTGCCAGGCATTGGAACACGAGCGGGCGGCGTGGCAAACGCGCCAACAAGAGATTGAAGCGCGATGGGCGGTGCGCGAGCAATCGCTGCGCGACGAAAGTGAGCAAGCTCGCTCCACCGCCGACGCGGATCGAAACCGGCTGCAAGCCGAGTTGGCTGCCCAGTGCCAGGCATTGGAACACGAGCGGGCGGCGTGGCAAGCCCGGCAGCAGGAACTCGAATCGCAATGGGCGACGCGGGAACAGGCGCTGCGTGACGAAAGCGAGCAATCCCGCTCCACCGCCCAGATAGACCGGGAGCGGCTGCAAGCCGACCGGGAGCGGCTGCAAGCCGAATTGACTTCCCAATGCCAGGCATTGGAACATGAGCGAACGGCGTGGCAAGCCCGGCAGCAGGAGCTCGAATCGCAATGGGCGACGCGGGAACAGGCGCTGCGTGACGAAAACGAGCAAGCCCGCGACTCGGCCGAAGCGGATCGAAACCGGTTGCACGCCGAGTTGACTGCCCAGTGCGAGGCACTGGAACACGAGCGGGCGGCGTGGCAGGCCCGGCAGCAAGAGCTCGAATCGCAATGGGCGGCGCGTGAGCAATCGCTGCGCGACGAAAGCGAGCAAGCGCGCGCCTCCGCCAACGCGGATCGAAACCGGCTGCAAGCCGAGTTGGTGACCCAATGCCAGGCGTTGGAGCACGAACGAGCGGCGTGGCAAGCTCGGCAGCAGGAGGTCGACGTGCAATGGGCGGCGCGGGAGCAATCGTTGCGCGACGGAAGCGAGCAAGCGCGCGCCTCCGCCGACGCGGATCGAAACCGGTTGCGAGCCGAGTTGAGTACACAGTGCGAGGCACTGGAACACGAGCGGGCGGCGTGGCAAACGCGGCAGCAAGAGCTTGAAGCGCAATGGACGGCGCGGGAGCAATCGTTGCGCCACGAAAGCGAGCAAGCGCGCGCCTCCGCCGACGCGGATCGAAACCAGTTGCGAGCCGAGTTGAGTACACAGTGCGAGGCACTGGAACACGAGCGAACGGCGTGGCAAACGCGGCAGCAAGAGATTGAATCGCAATGGGCGGCGCGGGAGCAATCGCTGCGTGACGAAAGCGAGCAAGCGCGCGCCTCCGCCGACTCGGATCGAAACCGGTTGCACGCCGAGTTGACTGCCCAGTGCCAGGCACTGGAACACGAGCGAACGGCGTGGCAAACGCGGCAGCAAGAGATTGAATCGCAATGGGCGGCGCGGGAGCAATCGCTGCGTGACGAAAGCGAGCAAGCCCGCGCCTCGGCCGACGCGGATCGAAACCGGTTGCACGCCGAGTTGAGTACACAGTGCGAGGCACTGGAACACGAGCGGGCGGCGTGGCAAACGCGGCAGCAGGAGCTTGAAGCGCAATGGACGGCGCGGGAGCAATCGTTGCGTGACGAAAGCGAGCAAGTCCGCGCCTCGGCCGACGCGGATCGAAGCCGGTTGCAAGCCGAGTTGAGTACACAGTGCGAGGCACTGGAACACGAGCGGGCGGCGTGGCAAACGCGGCAGCAGGAGCTTGAATCGCAATGGACGGCGCGGGAGCAATCGTTGCGTGACGACAGCGAGCAAGTCCGCGCCTCGGCTGACGCGGATCGAAACCGGCTGCAAGCCGAGTTGGTGACCCAATGCCAGGCGTTGGAGCACGAACGAGCGGCGTGGCAAACGCGGCAGCAGGAGCTTGAATCGCAATGGACGGCGCGGGAGCAATCGTTGCGTGACGACAGCGAGCAAGCCCGCGCCTCCACCGACGCGGATCGAAACCGGTTGCACGCCGAGTTGGCTGCCCAGTGCCAGGCACTGGAACACGAGCGAACGGCGTCGCAAGCCCGGCAGCAAGAGAGTGAAGCTCAATGGGCGGCGCGGGAGCAATCGTTGCGCGACGAAAGCGAGCAAGCTTGCGCCTCCGCCGACGCGGATCGAAACCGGTTGCAAGCCGAGTTGACTGCCCAGTGCCAGGCACTGGAACACGAGCGAACGGCGTGGCAAGTCCGGCAGCAAGAGATTGAAGCTCAATGGGCGGCGCGGGAGCAATCGTTGCGCGACGAAAGCGAGCAAGCCCGCGCCTCCGCCGACGCGGATCGAAACCGGTTGCAAGCCGAGTTGACTGACCAGTGCGAGGCACTGGAACACGAGCGAACGGCGTGGCAAGCCCGGCAGCAAGAGCTTGAAGCTCAATGGGCGGTGCGGGAGCAATCGTTGCGCGACGAAAGCGAGCAAGCCCGCGCCTCCGCCGACGCGGATCGAAACCGGTTACACGCCGAATTGACTGCCCAGTGCCAGGCACTGGAACACGAGCGAACGGCGTGGCAAGCCCGGCAGCAAGAGCTTGAAGCTCAATGGACGGCGCGGGAGCAATCGTTGCGCGACGAAAGCGAGCAAGCCCGCGCCTCCGCCGACGCGGATCGAAACCGGCTGCAAGCCGAGTTGGTGACCCAATGCCAGGCGTTGGAGCACGAACGAGCGGCGTGGCAAACGCGGCAGCAGGAGCTTGAATCGCAATGGACGGCGCGGGAGCAATCGTTGCGCGACGAAAGCGAGCAAGCCCGCGCCTCGGCCGACGCCCATCGAAACCGGCTGCAAGCCGAGTTAACTGCCCAGTGCCAGGCATTGGAACACGAGCGAACAGCGTGGCAAGCCCGGCAGCAAGAGCTCGAAGTGCAATGGGCGGCACGCGAGCGGTCGTTGCGCGATGAAAGCGAGCGCGCCCGCGCGTTTGCCGACGTAGATCGAAAGCGGCTGCACGCCGAGTTGAGTACACAGTGCGAGGCACTGGAACACGAACGAGCGGCGTGGCGAACGCGGCAGCGAGAGATCGAAGCACAATCGGCGGCGCGGGAACAGACGCTGCGCGACGAAAGCGAGCAAGCCCGCGCCGCGGCCGAAGCCGACCGAAACCGGCTGCACACCGAGTTGGAACAAGAGCGTACCCAGTGGCGCATCCAGCGGCAGGAGCTGGAAACGCGGGCCGTGACGCGACAACAGGATGTACACGGCGGAATGAGTGACGATGTGGCGCGCCTGCAAGCCGAATTGGCCGACCAGCGCGAGGCCCTGGAGCAAGAGCGCACGGCCCGGCAAGCCGAACGGCTCGAATGGGAATCGCAATGGGCCGGTCGCGAGCGGGCGGGGCGCCTGGTAACGGAAAAACTCCGCCGCGAAATGAGCGACGATGTGGCGATCCCTCAAGCCGAATCAACCGACCAGCGCGAGGGACGATGCGAGGCCCCGCCACGAGACGAAAACGGCGAGGGCTCGATCGACGACTACATGTCCATGCTCATGGAACGACTGAGGCGCGAGTCGCGCGTTGCCAGGGCGCAGCCGGCCCCCGCACCCGTGCGGGAAAGTCAACCTCCTCTCGAACCACCTCTCGAACCACCCCCGGGCGACGAACCGCGCGACGAAGTGGTCGCGACGGAAAGGGCGCAGCCCGCCGAGGTGAAGCCCCGTGCCACGCCGGCCGAACGGACGGTGGATTTCTCGGCCATGCGAGAGCTGGCGAATTTGAACGCCCGTGCGGCGATCGACACGCACGTCCGCCGGCAATTGGAGCAACGCGGCATCGGCAAAGTCGCTACCGCCCTGGCGGCAAGCATGGGGGCCGGCGTCTTGCTGTGGCTCCATTGGCTGGGCCATGCGACGGCCTTCCATTACGCGATGGTGTGCCTTGCGGTTTCGGCGATTTGGGTTCTGCAATACGCCGCGGCACACCGTCCAACGCGGCTCGGCGGCGACATGACGAAGCGGATTGATGATTCCCTCGCGTCGCACGGAAACAGCGGCGATGTTGATGGAGAGACAACGAGCCGGAGCATCGCTTAGTGGTTCGTTTCACAAAGAACGTCGTGGTTGCCCTGGCCTTCGGCTCTGCCGGACAAGCCGGCGAGGGGGCGGCCCAAAACTCACGACTTGTGTAGAACAACGAGGGCTGTCGCCCCAGGCTCGACAACCTCGCCGCTACGCGGCGAGCCGCTCAAGGGCAGGGATCAACCGCGCATCAGCGGCGGCGCTTGGAGGACGAGCCCGCCGGGCGATGGGCGGCGTTCTGCTCGTCGAAAATGGTCCAAACGCGCGCTTCGGCGAAAAGCTTCTTCATGGTTTCGACCTGCTTCCGCACACCTCGCTCGCGCTGGATTTCCTCTGTGAGTTCGTTCTCGACCTCGCTGAAAGGGGTTCTGCCGGCCGGCTCGCGCTGGATCACGCGAATGATGTAAAAACCGCGGTCGTCCTTCAGAATCGGGCTTATCGCGCCGACGGGCAAGGAAAACAGCGCTTTGTCGATGACGCCCGAGCGATGGCTGCCTTGGCTGATCCAGGCTTGCCGCCCGCCCTCGGCCGCGGTGGTTCCCTCGCTACGGGCTTTGGCCACGTCGGCCCACGGCGCGCCCTTGTTTACGCCGTCGATCATCTGGGCCAGCGCCGCGCGGGCCTGGCGCTCGTCGCGGCGGTCGGACGGCTTCAACACCAACTCTTCATAGCGGGCCTTGGCCGGGTATTCGTACTTCGACTGGTTCTCGCGGTAGCGGGCCAACACGGCATCGCGCGTCACCTCGATGTCCTCCACCTTCGCCTGGTCGCGAAACCACTGTTGGGCGATCTGCGACTCGACGAAGTTTCGCTTGACTCGTTCGATCGAGCTGCCCATCGGCTTGAGCTTTTCGTCCAAATCCCGCCTCGTCGCGCAGCCGGTGCTATTGAGGAAGCCCTCAAGCGCCTCGTCGTCGAATGCCCGCTCGATCCGCTCGATCAATTCGGGAAGCTTGTCCTGGGCGATTTGTTTCTTGGCGTCGAGATACAGGAGCTTGATCTTCACCAACGACATGATCTGCGAAGTGAGCGCTTGCCGGTAACTCGACTCGCGGTCGTTTGGCGGGATCGTATCCTTGACCTTGTTGAAGTCCGCCAGGGCCCAAAGCACCACGTCGCCCGCCAGGATCGACTCGGAATCGACCTTGGCCAGAACTCGAGTGGCTTCGAAAACGATGGGCGGCGGCTCCTCGGCCGGCAGCGCCCCAAGCGCCAAAAGTGGCATGGTGATCGCCAAAGCCACGGTTCGGGCGATTAATATCACGCGAATGTGGCCTTCATGCGTAACGTGAAAACAGTTCATTGCTCGATCTCCCGTGTTGGTGTGGTGGCCGGTGCCCACCCTACGTTTCAGCGGCGAATTTTGCCGGGCGTTTCGGCGGGCTGCCCCTTGTTGGCCACGCTCGGGCCGTCGAAGATCGTCCAGGGGGGCGTCTCGGCGAAGATTTTCTTCATGTACGCCGTCTGTTTGTCTCTGATCCGCTCCCTCTTGATTTCTTCGGCGAGCGTGGCCTGAACCTCCGTGAACGGGGTCGTCCAGGCGCCCCTGCGCTGGACGACGCGGATGATGTAATAGCCGCGCCGGTCTTTCAACTTCGGGTCGAGATCCTCCAGAATCGGGCTCATGGCGCCGACGGGTAATGAGAAAATCGCCTCGTCGACCACCCGCGAGACGTGGCTGTCCTTGCGAATCTCCTTCCGGCCCCCTTCGGCCGCCGTGCTGCCGTCGCTGCGGGCCTTGGCGACCTCGGCGAACGGCGCGCCCTTGTAGACCTGGTTGCCCATCTCGGCCAGCGCGTCATGCGCCTCCGCCTTGCTCCCATATTTCGACAGCTTCACCATCAACTCTTCGTAAGTGGCCGAGGCGGGATGTTCGTACGTGGCCAGCTTTTCGCGGTAGCGAGCCAGCATCTCGTCGTGCGTGACCTTCTGGTCGTCTTCCTTCACCTGGTCGTTGAACCACTGCTGAGCGATCTGGGCCTCGACGAAGTTTCGCTTGACCCGATCGATCGAGTTGCCCGTCTGCTTGAGTTTGTCGTCCAACTCCTGCCGCGTCTTGCAATTCTCGTTCTTCATGAAATGCTTGAGCGCATTGTCCTCGAATCCTTGGTCGATCTTCTTCTTCACTTCCGGGAGCTTGTCCTCGGGAATCTTCCTGCGGGCTTGCGTGTACAACAGCTTGACCTTCACCAACGACATGACCTGCGAGATGACCGCTTGCTGGAACAACTGATCGTGGTGCTCCGGCGGAACCCTTTTCTTCCTCTCGTTGAAAGCCTCGATCGCCGACGGCAGCACGTCGCCGGCCAGGATCACCTCGTTACCGACCCTGGCGAGGACTTTGGTGTTCTCGAATGGGATTGTCGGGGGTTCCTCGGCCGGCGGCGTCTCGGGGCCCTTGGGTGGCTTGTCCGGCGCGGGCGAGCCCGCGGGACCGTCGAGGTCGATCTTTTGCCGCGCGTAATCGGGACCCGTCACGACCGAGGTGGGACGATAATGGTCCGGTCGGCGAGCGGCGATTCGGCCGACGTCGCCGCCATCACCGGCTTCCTGGGTAGGCGGCGTTTCGTCGGCGCGCCGTGCCATTGGGCCGGGCCTTGCCAACGGCCTGCCATTTCCGCGCTCAGCGGGGCTTGCATGGGACGCCGGCGCGCGGCGCGCCAGATAGCCTCGCGTCCATTGGCGCGTCGCCGGCGGGGCGCCGCCCACCGACTGCGCTTGAGCGGCGCGGACACTGAACAGGTACGCCCAGAGATTCGGTAATCCGTGCCGCGCCCAGACGATCGACCCAAGGGCCGCCGTGATACTGAACAAAATGGCGTAGAATAACCGTGCCATGTTCGATTTTGGATTGTAGATTTTGGATTTTGGATTTTGGATTCCGCACTCGACCTTCAATCCAAAATCGGCAATCCAAAATCCAAAATCGACAAGCGGGAGTATACTGGCAAGTTCACGATGGCTGCAACATGGATTTGATCGCCGCCTCAATTTGCGCCGGGTCCGTAAGTTCTTTGCCAATCGGTAGATACGCGCTGCGAAGGTCGACCACTCGCAACCGCCCGCCGGTCCGGCGCGCCAACTTCTCGATTTCCTGGCGGTCGCGGTATCCGAAGACCACGAATCCCGGCTCCAAATGGATCGAGTCGATCCGCCAGGCGGAGGCCAGAATCGCCAGTTCGCCACGGGCTATCATCCGCCCGACCACGTCGGGCCAGGGGCCGAAACGGTCGGTTCCGTGCCGACTTGCCGCTTGACATGGCGCCGTCGAGCAGGTCGAATAAATACCTGGATAACGCTCAGTTTTGCGCGAACGCAATGGTAGTTGCAGATGTCTTGTCGTTGCAAATGACGCCATTGGCTTTGAAGGAGTAGAAAGTGATTTCGGTTGCTGACGCGCGAATCAGCCTTACCTGCCCCTTGGTTTCCGAATCGACATTCGACCGAACGAATGCCGAAGCGGCTTCGTCGCGCACGACGCAATGCCAATGGGACCGGCTCGTCGACGACCTCGACGGTCTGCGCGAACTTCGGGACGACTGGGACGGGCAGGGCGCACGCGCTCCTGATTCGACCAACGTGGACCAGGCGGTTTTCTGGATGAACGAGATGCGCCGTTGGCGCCGTTCAATGCCGCCGACACGAGTTTCACCGGGGACTTTGGGTGAAGTCATCCTCGAATGGCGCGAGGAGTCTTTTCATCTTGTCGCGGAGGTTGGTGGTTCCTCTTTGGTCGACTGGTTGTTGAACCTACCCGGCGAAGCGATTCGACAATGGCAAACTGACGCTCGCTGCGCGTGGATCGTCCGCGCGGATAACTGAACGTCGGCGCTCGGATCGAAGTCGATGAGCCACGAAGTCTTGCAGTTGGCGGAGCAGGAGTTCATTCTGCGCAGGATTCACAAGAACCATGTCGATCCGGCGCCGTCGGCAGTCATCGGATTCGCCGGTTTTCGACCGACCCTTGAAGACACCCGGGGGTTATCCGTTTACCAGGAAAAATATGCCTCGCCAGCGGAGGTCGCAGCCGGCGGGAGAAAACCGGGTGAATATTACGTTGTTCGGCTCTCCGTGGCCGCGCTGCGCCGCTTGGGATTGAGCGTTGTAACCGATGAGCGAGAGCAAGGGCCACTTGGCCATGCGTTGGTTCCCGAATTGAGTTTGTCGGCTTATCAGCAGGACAGGCAGAAGCTGCGTGAAATCCAGGTTCGTTTAGCGGTGTTAGCCAGCCAGGATATTGTTCTGGCCCCCGCTTCGTCGACGACCGGCTGACTGTATCCAGGATCGGCAATTCGGCGGGCAAGCTCACGATGGCTGCAACATGGATTTGATCGCCGCCTCAATTTGCGCCGGGTCCGTAAGTTCTTTGCCAATCGGTAGATACGCGCTGCGAAGGTCGACCACTCGCAACCGCCCGCCGGGCCGGCGGGCCAACTTCTCGATTTCCTGGCGGTCGCGGTATCCGAAGACCACGAATCCCGGCTCCAAATGGATCGAGTCGATCCGCCAGGCGGAGGCCAAAATCGCCAGTTCGCCACGGGCTATCATCCGCCCGACCACGTCGGGCCAGGGGCCGAAACGGTCGACGAGTTCGGCGGCGAATTCGGCCAGTTCGACCAGGCTCGAAACTCTTGCCAGCCGCCGGTAGAGGTCGATCTTCACTCGCATGTCGGGCACATAGCGCCGCGGCAGGAAAGCCTCGCCCGGCAAGTCGACGTTGACCTCGATCGTCACCTTGGGCGGCAATTGCTTGAGCTTGCGAACCGTCTGCTCCAGGAGCTCGCAGTACAACTCGTACCCCACGGCGGCGATATGGCCGCTCTGCGCGGTGCCCAGGATGTTGCCGGCGCCGCGAATCTCCAGGTCGCGCATCGCAATGGCGAACCCGGCCCCCATGTCGCTGAATTCCTCGATGGCGGTCAAGCGCCTGGCGGCGGTGGAAGTGAGCGACTTGTTGGGATCGACCAGCAGGTAGCAATAGGCCCGGTGCTTGTAACGTCCGACGCGCCCGCGAAGCTGGTGCAGTTCGGCCAGTCCGTACTGGTCGGCGTCGTCGATGAAGATTGTGTTGGCGTTGGGAATGTCGAGCCCGCTTTCGACGATGGTCGTGGCCAACAGGACGTCGTACTTGTGATCGACGAAATCGAGCATCACCCGTTCGAGTTGGTGTTCGGGCATCTGGCCGTGGCCGATCGCGATCGACGCCTCCGGCACGATCTGGCCAAGCGCGCGTGCGATCTTTTCGATGTCGTGGACGCGATTGTGGACGAAAAACATTTGCCCGCCGCGGTTCAGCTCGCGCAGGGCGGCGTGCCGCACGAGGTCGGCGTCAAAGCGCACGACGCGGGTTTCGATGGCCAGCCGGTCGGCGGGCGGAGTTTCAAGATTCGAGATGTCGCGCAGGCCCAACAACGACATGTGCAGCGTCCGCGGGATCGGCGTGGCGGTCATCGTCAGCACATCGACCATGTGCCGGTACGCTTTGAGCCGCTCCTTGACTTCGACGCCGAACCGCTGCTCCTCGTCGATCACCAACAGCCCGAGGTTGTCGAAGCGCACGTCGGCCTGGGCCAGGCGGTGGGTGCCGATCACGATGTCGATCGAGCCGTCGGCCATACCCTTCAGGATGCGTTTTTGCTGGGCCGTGCCGCAAAAACGGCTGAGCACCGCGATTTCAAAGGGGAACTCGGCCAGCCGGGCGCGGAACGTCCGGCCGTGCTGCTCGGCCAGCACGGTGGTGGGCACGAGCACCGCCACCTGGTATCCGGCGTCGACGGCCTTGAACGCCGCCCGCATCGCCAATTCGGTTTTGCCGTAGCCCACGTCGCCGCAAATCAGGCGGTCCATCGGCCTGCTGTCGCGCATGTCGCGCTTGATGGCCGCGATGCCCACCAATTGGTCGGGCGTTTCCATGTAGGGAAACGAGGCGTCGAAATCCTTTTGCCAGTCGGTATCGCTCGGAAACGTGATTCCGGTGCGAGTGGCGCGGGCGGCCTGGAGATCGAGCATCTCGCTCGCCAGATCGACCACCGCGGCCTCGGCGGCCTGCTTCTGCCGCACCCACGATTGCCCGCCGATACGAGCCAAGGTCGGCCGGCTCTTCGACCCGCCGACATATTTCTGCACCAACTCGATCTTCGAGGTCGGCACGTAGATCTTGGTGCCGCCGTGAAACTCGATCTCCAGGTGTTCCTCGCCCCCTTCACGCTCGCTCAGCAGCTTCAGCCCGCGGTAACGGCCGATGCCGTGCGCCAGGTGGACCACGAAATCTCCCTCGCGCAGCTCGAGGAAGCTGTCGATCACGCGGCCCAGCCGGCGGTGCGAGGGGCGGCTCAAGTCGTGGCGATGGAACAGTTCGCCCCCGCCGACCACCACGATGCGGTCGTGGACCAGGCGAAACCCGGTTCGCAACCGGCCGACGGGAAAGTGCAACTTCCCTTGGGCGGCCAGCCGCGTCTCGGCGAAAACCTCGGCCAGGCGCTTGACCTCGGCCTCGTTCTGACAAACGACGAACACCTCCTGCCCTTCGCCCGCCGTATCGAGTTCGTGGCGGACTTTGGCCACGTCGCCGCTGAAACGTTCGACCGATTCGATCTTGAGCCGGCAGGTGGTTTCCATCGAGCCGGTCGAAAGACCGCTGGCCGTGATCGAGGGGAAGCGATACATGTCTTCGAGCGTCGGGCCGAGTTGGTGGACCTCGTCGGGCTGGTCGAGTCGGTTGCGGTAGGCGCGTCCTTCCTCTTCGATCAGGCCGGGCTCCAAGAGCAGAAACCAGGCGTTCGTTGGCAGGTACGATGTGAAATGGCGCCGGTCGGCGCGGTTCGGATCGAGCACGGTCAGCTCGACCGCGTCGAGCACGGCCAGGCTCCGTTGACTGGCCGCCTCGAAGCGCCGGATCGACTCGACCTGGTCGCCGAACAGTTCGACTCGCACCGGATCGAACCAGTCGGGCGCGAAGAGATCCAGAATCCCGCCGCGGTTGGAGAACTCGCCCGGCAACTCGACGGCGCCGGTGCTTTCGAAGCCTTGTTCGACGAGCCATTTCAGCAGCGCCTCGACGTCGATCACGTCGCCGGTGGCGACACGGCGCGTTTGGGCGGCGAGCAACTCCGGCGACGGCACGGGCTGAAGCAGGGCCTGGATGCTGGTGACGAGGAGGGGTGCCGAACATTCTTGCAACTCCTTCAGCACTCGCAGCCGGTCGCCGAACACTTCGTCGTGGACGGTTCGTTCGGTGGAAAGAGTTTCCCAGGCGGGGAAGCGGACGGGCTGAATCGGCGTAAAAAGAGCCAGTTCGTCGCGGAGGTCGTCGATTTCGCCGGGTTGCGGGCAGACGACCACCAGCGGTCCGGGCGCGTGCCGTGCCAGCGTGGCCGCGACCAGCGCGCAGCTTGAGCCACGGACTCCGTCGAGCGTGGCGCCATGCCCGGCTTGCAGGCTGGCGACCACTTCGGCAAAGCCCTTGGCGGCTTCCAGGCGACCGACCAGTTCCAGCAACCGGTCGGGCGCGATGACGCTTTCGGCTTGAGCCATTGCTGGGAAGCGATTCTAATTGACTTTGCACGATTACGGGAGGGCACCTGAACGTGGCACACTCAACGACGGTGCAAAAAACCACTTGCTCTGTTAGACTGCACTTTTCGACTGAAGCCTTGCATTGACCTTGCATTGACCCATGTTCCGCCGCTCCTAGAGTCCCGCCACGATGAAGAACTTCCTGCTCGTCCTCGCATTCACCGGCCTTACGGCCCTTTGCTGGGGAGTTTACGGCCCGGTGCTGCGCAATGGTCAGGCGGACATGGAAGGGAGCCATCTGCGGCCTTTCGTCTGTGTGGGCGTGGCGTACTTCGTGATCGCGATCGTCGCGCCGGGAGTGCTGTTGCGGCTGTACGGCGAGAAGGGGCGGTGGACGAGCCAAGGGACGTTCTGGAGCCTGCTGGCCGGGGCCGCCGGGGCGATCGGAGCGCTGGGCATCATTCTGGCGTTCAACAACCGCGGCAGCCCGGTCTACGTCATGCCGCTGGTCTTCGGTTGCGCGCCGGTGGTCAACACCTTTTACACGATCGCCAGTTCAAAGGGACAGTTGAAGCCGGGACCGGTGTTCATCGCCGGCCTGATCCTGGTGGTCGCCGGCGCGGTGACGGTGCTGGTGTTCAAGCCGTCGCCGGCGAAGGCCATCGCCGAAAAACCCGCCCAGAAACCCGCCGACGCTGAAAAGTCGATCGCCGACGAGCACGGCAAGCCGCTCAAGGATGCGACGCCTACTCACGGTTCGACCGGATCGCTTTCGGTCAAGGAAACGACGCTGGTCACGCTGTTCGTGGCGCTGACCGCGCTTTGCTGGGGTGTTTACGGTCCCGTGTTGCACAAGGGGCAGATGTTAATGCAAGGGAGCCGGCTGCGGCCGTTGATCTGCGTCGGAGTGTCCTATTTCGCCATCGCGGTCGTCGTGCCCGAATTGCTGTTGCAAACCGTGGGTGAACACGGCCAATTCACGCTCGATGGTTCGCTCTGGAGCCTGGCGGGCGGCGCGGCGGGCGCCGTCGGTGCGCTGGGCATCATCATGGCTTTCAATTTCGGCGGCAAGCCCATCTATGTGATGCCGTTGGTCTTTGGCTGCGCGCCGGTCATCAATACGGGAGTCAGTTTAGCATTGGCGGGCAAGGCAGTCGGCGAGATCCACCCGGTGTTTTACGCCGGCCTGATCGTCGTGGTCGCCGGGGCGGTCACCGTGCTGATCTTCGCGCCCAAGGCGGGGCACGGTTCCGCGGCTAAACCGGCCGCCAAGCCGGAGACGGCCGAGCAACCGGTTTGACCTGCGAAGGCGATAGGCGGTGGCTGGGGCAGAGCCTCGGCGATGCCCCGGATGGAACGTCGGAGGTCGGAAGTAGGCGTTAGGAAGGATCTCTCTGCTTCAGCGCCCAACGCCTAACGCCCAACGCCCAACCCCCAACGCCTAACGCCCAACCCCTAACCCTTACGCCACGCCCGCCATGCCCCCCGACGACGCCATGCGACGTATCGACGTCCTTCTCAGTCATATCTGGGTGGTGCGGACGTTCGTCAAGCACTCGGAGGAGGCGGAGGACGACCAAGAACTAATGGAAATCGTCCGCACGCTCTACGATTATTGTCTTTCGCTTGGCCCGGCCTGGAACGCGCGCGACGCCGCCGAGTACCTCAAACTGGCGCACAAGAAGTTCGCCAAGCTGCGCCAGGCAACCGCCGAGTTCGCCCGCGTGCAGCCGGAAGTCTCGGTCCATACAAACTTCAAGATGGCGGTCACGTCACTCGAAACCGCAGTCGAGGATATTGGGCGGATCCTCGAAGCGCAACGCGGCGAAGCGGTCGATGCGTAGCATATACTGCACGCGGCCGAGAATGAGACGTTCACGGTGGCCTGGGTAGAGCCTAAGCGATGCCCCGGTCGCTATGTAGCCGGGGCATCGCTTACGCGCTGCCACCTACCGATGGCACGGGTCGAATCGAGAACAAGAACGATCACAGTTGCTGCCAGAAATGCGGCAGGGTCAAGGCCGCCAGCGATGTGACCAGCGCGTTGTACTCGCGGTTCTTCAGCCATTGCGCCATCGACCACTCCGTGCTCCAGTTGGTGAATAGCCGCGTGGGAAACAACCTCGGCGCCGTGGCGGCGTATTGCCACCAGGTCTCGCCGTGACGTTCGGCCAGGCGCCGTTCCTCGCGGCGGATCGTGAGCACGTAGATCATTAGCACGGGGCCGAACACCACACCGGCGTCGAGCGCGCTGCCCAGGATCGTGCAAAAGCCGAGCATCATCGCCAACGATCCCAGGTAAAGGGGGTGCCGGCAGAGTCGGTAAGGACCGGTCGTGGCCAGAACTTTGCTCTTGCGGATCACGCCGGCCGCCCACGACCGTATGGCGAGTCCCCAGAGAACCAAAAGCAGGCCCGCCACGGCGTAGGGGTCGCCCAGGTTGCCCGTGTCGTGGGGCTTCGCGCCCAGGACGACATCCTTGAGCACCAACGAGGAGAAGACGACCATTGAAATCGGCACACGCCGGTCGACGAGAAAATCGGCCAGTCCGTCGAGCGAGGTCTTCCGTAAGCTCTGATCCATGATGCGCATTTCCCCATGCCGGCAAAGAGAGTGGGGCTTATACACGGCCGGAAGAGCACGGGTCAAGACAGGATTTTCGATCAACGACCCGCTCAAAGGCCAGAAGGCCCGCGGCAACCTCCGCTGCCGATCCCAACCTACGGCGGGCCCCAGGGGTTGTTCCAGTCGCCCCACCGCTGGAGATAGTGTTGATAGGCCGCGATACCCTGGGCCCGCTCGGTGAGCCAGGCCTTGGTTTCGGCGATCAGTCCTTGCTCCTCATTGAGCGAGAGTTGCCCCAGCACGACACGGCTGCGAAGGAAGACGAAGTAGGTGTCGAGCACGTCGCAGCGGCAGTAATCGTTGATCTCGGCCAACTTGCCCTCGTTGAACAGATCCTGCACCATGTGCCCCTGCACGTCCATCTTGCCCGGCTTGCCCAGCAGGTTGGCGGCCAGGTTCAATCCGCCGGTGAAACGGGTCGAGCCAAAATTCGTGAGCAGTTCTTGCAGGTCGAAATGGGATTCGAGGTTGTAGCGATTGCGGGACTGCTCGAAGCTCTTGGCCTGCAGGTTGAACCAGCCGGGCACGCTGACTCCGTAACGGAACGCCGCCAGTTCCATCAAGGGGACGTCGAACGTGCGACCGTTGAAGCTGACCAGAGTCGGACGGCCGTACTTCTCCCAGCCCCGCCAGAAATGTTCCGTGATCACATGCGGACGAAACCGCGGCTCGTCGAGCGTCACCAGGTCGAACAGCCGGTAATCGGCCGCGAGCTTGGCGATGGCGATCGACGTCGGGATCTGAAACGTGTAGGGGATGAAATCGGTTTCGTACTTCGCCAGCAGTTCGCGTCGGTAGCGCGCCACCGCGTCGGCCGCGGACAGCCCCTCGCCCGGAAACCGTAATTTGGAGACCAGCTCGCCGTCGGCGACGCTTTCAATGTCGAAGATCAGGTAACGAACGGTAGGCATGGCGGAGGGGTGCGGTGGCTGGTGGCGGAGCCTAAGCGATGCCCCGGCTAGATCGCGACCGGGGCATCGCTTAGCCCGTATTATTCATGGTCCCGGCCAACGTGAATATGTCATTCTCGACCGCGTGAAGTATAACCGCGCCAAGGGGCCGCGGGAAGAAGTCAGGGCGGCGGCAGTTTGGCCGCCTGGTCGTCGACGTGTTGGCGGGCTTGCTGTTGCATGTCGGGCTCGGCGATCTTGGCGACCTCATCGCCAGCCTCGGCGACAACCTTGCGGGCCTGGGCCGGATGGCCCGCGGCGGCGAGCAACTCGGCGACCTCGACCAGGCCGTAGACCCGGTTCAGCGGTTCGTCGATTTGCCGGGCGGATTCCAGCGCCGATTCGAACGTGGCTTCGGCCTGTCGCTTTTGGCCCATTCGATCGAGCGCTTTGGCGAGCTTCGCCAGGGCGCGGGCTCGCTCGCGCGGGAGCATGATCCGGCCCGCGCGGTCGAGTGCCGAGGTCACGGCCCGCTGACAGTCGTCGTCGCGATGGATCCGGTGGAAACGGTCGGCAACCGCAGTCAACACGCGAACCTGGCCTTCGGCGTCGGCCACCTCGTCAATCGAGTTCTCGACTTCCAAGAGCATCGTCGCGGCGGCGTTGGTTTCGCCGAGTTGGTACTGAGCGCCGGCCACCGTGGCGCGGGCGTGGCCGCGGGCCTCGGCGTCGGGCACCTCGCCGGCGGCTTGAAGCGCTTGCGAAAGTGCCCGCCGCGCCGCGGCGGTGCTCGACGCCTTCGCTTGCGCCCGGGCCAGTTGCGCGTAGACCTTGGCCCGCGTCGCGGCGTCGCGCGTCTCGCCGCAGGCCCTGGCCGCGAGATCCAGCGCGCGCTCGGCGCCCGCCGTATCCTGGCCCTTGAGCTGTTCCAGACCGATGCGGATCAGTTCGCGGGCGCGTGCTTCGGGCGTCGGCTCCTGTTCGGCCCGCTGGAGGCGATCAGAGTAGGATGAACCGCCGGACGACGCCGCGCCGCCACAACCGGCCGCGGCCATGAGCGCCCAGCAAAACACGGCGACGAGAGCGATGCGATCGAACATGTCTAAAACACCAGCTTGAGTTGCTTGAGCCGTGCTTCCGTCTCGGCCATCAACGCGTCGTCCGCCGCCTCATCGGCCGCTTCGTAGGTGACGCTGAAGCGGAGGAAGCCGCCGGCGTCGTCCCAGGGGCTGGTGTCGTCCCAGGGGACCGTCGAGATCGAATGCTCGGAAATCAGGTACTGGCTCGCCGCCTCGGCCGTGGCGAATTGTTGTCCGCCGGCCAGGCCCTTGGGGGCGCGGGTATAAAGGAAATAAGTGCCGCCTGGCATGCGGCAGGCGAAGCCGCAGCGGCCGAGCGTATCGACGAGTTTCGCCAGCCGCCGGCGGTATTTCTCGCGGACGCGCAGCGGGATCGCGTCGTTGTCGAGCGCGGCGGCCGCCGCTTTTTGGATCGCGATGAACTGGCCCGAATCGCTGTTGTCCTTGACGTCGGCGAAGGCCCGCACGATCCGCTCGTGTCCGCAGACCCATCCCATCCGCCAGCCGATCATATGGTAGCCCTTCGAGAGCGAATGGACTTCGACGCCCACCTCCTTGGCCCCCGGCACGGCGAGAAAGCTCAGCGGCTGGCCGTCGTAAGTCAAGAGGATGTGTGCCGCGTCCTGCACCACGACCAGCTGGTTGCGATGCGCGAAGTCGATCACCCGCTGGTAGAACTCGCGCGTGGCGACGCGGCCTGTCGGGCTGTTGGGATAGTTCAGCACCAGCAGCTTCGCCCGGCCGCGGATTTCGGCGGGAATCGACTCCAAATCGGGGAAGAAATCGTTGGCGGCCAAAAGCGGCAGGCGGTACACCTCGCCGCCGTAGTAGCGGGTGTGCGTGCCGGCGACCGGGTATCCGGGCACGGTCATCAGCGTCACGTCGCCGGGATTGATCAGCGTCGCCGGGAGCATCGCCAGCGCCGGTTTCGAGCCGATCGAGTGATTGATTTCCTTGGCCGGGTCGAGCCGCACGCCGAAGTGACGTTGCATCAGCCGAGCGGCCGCTTCCTTGAAGGCGTCGATGCCATTGTCGGCGTAGCCGCGGTTTTCGGATTTGTGGATTTCGGCGGCCATCACGGCGCGAACCGCTTCGTCGGCCGGCTCGTCGTTCTCGCCGATGCCAAAGTCGATCAGCTTCCGCTGGGGGTGTTCGGCCAGGGCCTTGCGCTTGGCCCGCTTGATCTTTTCAAACTTGTAGATCTCGCTGCCTTTGCCGTAGTTGACACCGCCGATCCGTTCGGCGAACAGGGACTGGAAGTAGGGGTCGCTCATGGGCCGCGTGTGCTCTCGATGGGCCGTCGCGAAAAGATCGCCAACCGCCAACTTACCGATTGCCACCGTTCGCGGCAAGCCGGGCCATTGCATTCCCCAGGTGAACACCTATAATGCGCTGGTCACGAGAAGTCGTGATGAGTAGGACGAGTAGAGAGTGCCCGCCTCGGTTTTGTGGCTATCTGCTCTCGTTGTTCGGGCTGGCGGTCTGCTTTCACAGCCGTTCGCCCAAGTTGAAATTTTTTTCAGGAGTGCGGAAATGCCACAGGGTAAGGTCAAGAAATTGGTTTCGGAGCGAGGTTTCGGGTTCATCGAGGGAGAGCGGGGCGAACTGTTCTTCCATCATTCGGAGGTTCAAGGCGTGTCGTTCGAAGAATTGCGCGAAGGGCAAGCCGTCGAGTACACGGTCGGGCAAGGCAAGAAGGGACCGTGCGCCACGTCGGTTCGAGTGGCCGCGGCGGCAAGCTAGGAGGTTGTCCAAGAATTACGTGGTGGGACGTGTTGGGTGCGTGGTTTTTTGGTCGTTTCCGGTCCACCGAGGTCTTTGACTTGACCTCGGCGCGCACCGGGGGCTAGCCAGTGCCTGTCGGAAAATCCGCTTGGCCCGTATTTTCCCGGCAACTTTTGGAAAAAATCTCCGCGAAGATGGCAACCTTTCTCAACCTGGCGTGTAGAATACGCGGGGTTTTGGTTGAGACACGAGGTCATCTTCACGGAGG
>DATKSN010000295.1:0-26124 GCA_035531595.1 Pirellulales bacterium
AGGACGTGCGCCTGCGGAAATGCCCCAGGTGCGCGTCCACTGCCGGGACGACCAAAAGCCTTCTCATTCTCCTCTGTATCGGGAAGGTCCACCACGAAACCGTCCAGCGCCATGAGTCGCATCCCTTGATAGAACGCTCCGGGGGTATCCGGCTTGCCCAGCACTTGAATGATCTCGTGGGCCAAGTCCCGTAAGATGCCCACGCCCAACCGTCGACGCGCCTCACAAAGAGTGGAACGCCCCGGGGTGCCATCCTTACGATATGGTTGAAGCCACCGAAAGACCTGGCGATAGCAGTCCTTGCACCATAGCCCCAAGGCGATAACAAACCAGACCATGAACCAGGATGGGCAACGGCGGCAAACCTCTCGATGCGTACCCCGTCTTCGAAGGATCTCTTGGATTTTCGCCTTCGGTACGATACGTTTCAGTGCTGCCAAACGCTGCTTGACTGGCCATGACGCGAATTCATGTGCCTCCTTGCACGTCCAAAACATCGCAGCCTCCTTGCTGGAAAGGACTTGTGGAAATCCAATCTTGCTCGGAGGCGCGTTTTTTTACAACACCAATTGAACGGTATTGGGGCTAGCCGAGAAGCGGGGCCGTGGAAAAAAAACCTGGCCCAACGGTCGCTCATCGTGTATGATAAAATATGGCGGAAGGCGAGCAATGTTGATCGAAAACCCGGCGTAAAGCCCATGTTGCTAACTCTGCTCCTCACCGCCGCGCTGGCCGCCGAACCCCAATTCGACCTGCGCACCACCGATGGCCAGGTGCTCAGCGGCACGCTGGTGGAATTGTCGGCCGGCGAAGTCGCGCTCGATACCGTGGATGGGCGAGTCACGGTGCCCTCCGAACGGGTCGCCGGCCTGGCGCCACAACTTCGGCCCGCCGCGCCGGCCGAGACGGCCAACGTCTGGATCGAGATGGTCGACGGCTCGTCGCTGCCGGCCCTCTCCTACGCCGTCAGCAAGGGCCAGGCTCGCTTCGAGTTGCCTGGCGGCGCCAAGGCCGAGATTTCCACGCGCTCGATCGCCCATGTGCGGTTCATACCGCAAAACGCCGATAGGACCGCCCAATGGGACGAAATCATCAACGGAGACCGCGCCGACGACGTGATCGTGATTCGCCAGAAGGGCGGTCTCGATTTTCAGGCCGGCGTACTGGGCGACGTCAACGATGCCACCGTCGACTTCAAGCTCGACGACGAGACGCTCGCCGTCAAGCGCGCGAGGGTCGAGGGCCTAGTCTACTTCCACAAGGTCGGCGGTACGCCGCCCTCGTCGTTTTGCCGGCTGTCCGACGCCGCGGGCTCGCGGTTGGAGGTTCATGCAGTCAAGCTGGTCGAGGGCAGGTTGCGACTGACCACGTCCGCCGGCCTCCAACTCGATCTACCGCTGGAGCAGATCGTGGCCATTGACGGCAAGATACAATACCTCAGTGACCTGACCCCGGAGTCGAGCGTCTGGGCGCCTTATTTCGGCCGAGCCAGCGAACCCGCTTCGCTTGCCGAGTTGTACCGTCCGCGAATGAATCAGGCGGCCGACGGCGGCGAGTTGCGGTTGGACAACAAAGCGTACGCCAAGGGGCTGTGCGTCCACAGCCGCACCGAATTGGTCTACCGGCTTCCGGCCGGCCAGTACCGCACGCTCAAGGCCTTGGCCGGCCTCGACGACCGGGTCCGGCCCGAGGGGCATGTGCGGTTGCTGATTTCCGGCGACGGAAAGAACCTGTTCGAGTCGATTTTGACGGGACATGACGACCCGCGGCCGCTTGACGTGGACGTGAGCGGCGTGAGCCGGCTGAAGATTCTGGTTGATTTCGGCGAAGGGCAAGAGGTGTCGGACCATCTCGACCTGTGCGAAGTAAGGATTTTGAAATGAACGGCGTCGCCCGATCGATCCCCGTAGCGGAACTCGTGAGCGTTCCGACGGTCTCGCTTCCGCGCTCGGAATTCTCACGAATTCGGCTACGTTCGGGATTCTTGCGACTCGTCGTCGTGTTCGGCGCGCTCTTGGGTGCGACGCCCTCACCGGCGCAGGTACACGAATCGGTACTCCAGGCCGAGAGCCAACGGGTGGCAGTGATGGCCAAGGCCCGCGAGGCCGCGATCGCCATTTTCGCCAACGGCGGACAAGGGGGCGGTTCCGGCGTGGTGATCTCGCCCGACGGCTACGCCCTGAGCAACTTCCATGTGACCAAGCCGGCGGGCGACGCGATGAAGTGCGGCATGGCCCACGGAGCGCTGTACGACGCCGTGATCGTCGGCATCGATCCGGTCGGAGACCTGGCGCTGTTGAAACTGTTCGGCCGCGACGACTTTCCCCACGCCGAACTGGGCGACAGCGACCAGGTGCGGGTGGGCGATTGGGCCTTTGCCGTGGGCAACCCATTCCTGTTGGCCACCGACTTCCAGCCGACCGTGACCTACGGCATCATCTCCGGCGTCCACCGTTACCAGTACCCCAGCGGCACGCTTCTGGAATACGCCGACTGCCTTCAAACCGACGCCTCGATCAACCCTGGCAACTCCGGTGGGCCGCTGTTCGACTCGCAAGGCCGGCTGATCGGCATCAACGGCCGTGGATCGTTCGAGAAACGTGGCCGGGTGAACGTGGGCGTGGGCTACGCCATCTCGATCAACCAGATCAAGAACTTCCTCGGTTGCCTGCGCGCCGGCCGGATCGTCGATCATGCCACGCTGGGCGCCCGCGTGGCCAGCCAGGACGACGGCCGCGTGATCGTGGCCGACATCGTCGAAAGCTCCGACGCCTATCGCCGCGGACTGCGCTATGGCGACGAGATCGTGAGCTTCGGTGGGCGGCCCATCCGCACCGTGAACGCTTTCAAGAACGTGCTGGGGATCTTTCCCAAGGGATGGCGCGTGCCCGTCGTCTTCCGCCGCAAAGGGCAGACCTTTGAGACCCTCGTGCGGCTGGCCGGAGTGCATGGCACCGAAGAACTGCTGCAAAAGTTGGGCGGAAAGTCGCCCGATCCAGATCAACCGCCCCCGCCCCAGCCCGGCGACCAACCGCCCGACGGCCAGCCGCGCCCGATGCCCATGCCGCCGAGCGCCATGCCGAACGCGCCGCCGCTGCCCGAGATCGTCCAGCAACACCTCGAACCGCGGCGCGGCTACGCGAACTATTATTTCAACAAACTCAACCGCGGCCGGGTTTGGAATCAACTGGTGGCCCGCGGCGATTTCGCCGAGTTCGCCGGCCCTTGGCGCGTCAAAGGCGAATGGCTTGGCGCCGGCGAGGCCGAATTCGGCATCTCCAGCGACGGCGCGATGTGCGCCTTGCCCGGCGGCATGCTTACCCTCACGGCCGGCGACAGCCTCTCCGACGCGACCGATCCGCCGGCCAGCGGCGGCCTTTTGGCGGCGCTCTATCTCTGGCGCCGCCTGCTCGTCGGCGGTCCCGACCAATTTGGCAGCCTCGACTATTTCGGCACCGCTCCTTTCATCGGCCACGATGTTCCGGGCCGGCAGGAGGATCTTCTCGACGTGCTCATCGGGACCAGCGGCGGCGTCGAGTGCCAGTTCGTCGTCGATCCCGCATCGGGCCGACTGCTGCTGCTCGAAGTCTTCCTGCGTTCCGACGACGATCCTTGCGAATTGTATTTTTTCGATTATCGCGAGCATGAGGGGCGCGAGTTGCCCGGCAAGTTGGAGGTCCGCTATGGCGACGGCCTCTACGGCGTGTTCAAGCTGACCGACTGGACATTGCACAAGACCGCGGAGGATGCGCCGTGAGGAGAAATGATTGCGGATTGCGGATTACCGGGCTCATTCTGGCGACCCTTGCCCTGACTTGCGCTTGTCCGGCGATTACGAGATCCGCCGACGCCCCATTCGCGGCCGCGTCATTCGCCGGGGTGATCCAAGAGGTCCAACCCAAAATCGTCAAGATCTACGGTGCGGGCGGTTTCCGCGGCCTCGAGCCGTATCAGAGCGGCTTCCTGGTTTCGGCCGAGGGGCATGCTCTGACGGTCTGGAGCTACGTGCTCGACACCGACTTCATCACCGTCACGCTCGACGACGGCCGTAAATTCGAGGCCAAGCTGCTGGGCGCCGACCCGCGTCTGGAGTTGGCCCTGCTCAAGATCGACGCCGACGGGCTGCCTTATTTCGACATGGCGTCGCCCAGCACGGCGGCCACCGGCACGCGTGTGCTGGCCTTCAGCAACTTGTTTGGCGTGGCCGCGGGCGACGAGCCGTCGAGCGTCTTGCACGGCAGCGTGGCGATCAAGAGCCAACTTGAGGCCCGGCGCGGCGTGTTCGAGACGCCCTATCGCGGCCCGGCGTACATTCTTGACGCCATGACGAACAACCCCGGCGCGGCGGGTGGCGCCTTGACCGATCGCCAGGGCCGCTTGCTGGGAATGCTTGGCAAGGAGCTGCGCAACTCGCTCAATAACACCTGGTTGAACTATGCCGTGCCGGTCGAGGAGATGTCGGCCACGGTCGCGGAAATCCGCTCGGGCAAGTTCGTCGAGCGGCCGGCCGACTCCGGCGCGGTCAAGTCCGAACACGCTCTGAGGGCCGATCTTTTGGGCTTGGTGCTGGTGCCCGACGTTCTGGAGCGCACGCCTCCCTTTGTCGATCGTGTCCGCGGCGGTTCGCCGGCGGCGGTGGCCGGGCTAAGGGCTGACGACCTGCTGTTGTTCGTCAACGGCCAATTGGTGCAGTCGGTCAAGGCGCTTTCGGCCGAATTGGCGCGGATCGACCGTGCCGACAAGGTACAATTGACCGTGCTCCGAGGCCAGGAGTTGATCTCGATCGAGTTGCTGGCCCAGCCGGAAGGGAACGATATAGGCGATAGGCGTTAGGCGAGCGGGGGGCGTAAGCCCCCTGTTCCCTCGTTCCCACGCTCCGCGTGGGAACGTCCAGCCGGACGCTCCGCGTCCAGGTTGGTACTCGTTGGCCCGTGTTTTTGGTCCATGTGATCGGTGGTCGTATAAACGATCCGATCTGCCCGTAACCTGACCTGTACCGCCAATCCGCCAATCCGAAATCCGCAATCTTCCTCACCACCACCCCATGCCACTCCTCATCCGACCGTCGCTCGCCCTCATCCTCGTCCTGCTAGTCCCTGCCTTGCGCGCCTCCGACGACGACCTGGCCTCGCGCGAGGAATCGGCGATGCAGGCGGCGGTGGCCCGGGTGTCGCCCTCGGTCGTGAGCATCGAGACGCTGGGCGGGCTGGAACGCGTCGGCCAGGTGCTCTTTGGCACCGGCCCGACCAGCGGCCTCATCGTCAGCAGCGACGGCTATATCGTCTCGAGCGCCTTCAATTTCGCCCAGAAGCCCGCCTCGATCCTGGTCGAACTGGCCGACGGTTCGCGGGCCGCGGCCGAATGGGTCGCTACCGATCGCAACCGGATGCTGGTGCTGCTGAAGATTCCCGCCACGGTTGACTTGCCGGTGCCCGAAGGCGTGAGCGAGGACGAAATGCGGGTCGGCCAATGGTCGATCGCCGTGGGCCGGGCATTCGACCCCGCGCGGCCGAACATCTCGGTGGGCATCATCAGCGCCCTGCATCGCGTTTGGGACAAGGCGATCCAAACCGACGCCAAGATTTCGCCCGCCAACTACGGCGGCCCGCTGGTCGACATCCACGGCCGCGTGCTGGGCGTGCTGGTGCCGCTCTCGCCCATGGCTTCGGGCGAGGTCCAAGGGGTTGAATGGTACGACTCGGGAATTGGTTTCGCCGTGCCGTTGGAACAGATCAACCGCCTGCTGCCGCGGCTCAAGGAGGGACATGATCTGTTGCCAGGTCTGTTGGGCGTACACTTGCAAAGCCACGACCCATACGCCGACGCACCCGTGATCGCGGCCTGCCGGCCCAACTCGCCGGCGTACAAGGCCGGCTTCAAAGCCGGCGATCGCGTCGTCCAGGTCGACGACCGCGCCATCGAGCGCCAGGTGCAGTTGATGCACGAGATCCATCGCCGCTACGCCGGCGACAAGCTCAAGGTAACCGTCGCCCGCGGCGAAGAGCGGATCGAGCGCGAGTTGGAGTTGGTCGACCATCTTGATCCCTACCAGCGGCCGTTCCTCGGCATTCTTCCCCGTCGCGACCCGGCCGAAACTCCCACGGGCGTGACCGTGCGCTACGTATACCCCGGCAGCCCCGCATTCAACGCCGGCATCCTTGCGGGCGACAAGCTCGTGTCACTCGCTGGGCAGGCGATCCGGCGGCGCGACGAGTTGGTAAGTGCCGCCGCCGCGATCGAGCTCAACCAGCGTACGCCGCTCGAAATCGAGCGCGATGGCCGGAAGCTCTCGTTGGAAGTCGTCTGGTCGGCCGTGGTGCCGGAAGCCGTGCCTGACGAGTTGCCGGCCGCCCACGCCCCATGGGCGCCTTTTGAAGGCCGGCGGCCGACGGTCGGTACGTTTGAATTGCAGGTGCCCGAGTTGACGAACAAGGCGCTGGCCTATGTGCCCGCCGGCTACGACCCGCGCTTGCCGCACGGCCTGGTGGTCTGGTTCCCCTCGGCGAACGTCGTCAACAGCGACGACGAGCTATTGGCCCATTGGAAGGACGCTTGCGAGCGCGCCGGTTTGCTGCTCTTGGCGCCCAAGCCGGCGACGGCCGGTCGTTGGCAAAAGGACGATCTCGAATTCGCCACGAAGGCTCTGGCCCAGTTCCGCGCGGGCTACCAGGTGGATCCGTCGCGGATCGTGGCGGCCGGGCACGAGACGGGCGGCACAATGGCCTACGCCTTGGCCTTCGCCGAGCGCGAAACCATCCGCGGTGTGGCCGCCATCGACGCGCCCCTGGGCGCCGCCCCCCCCGATAACGACCCCGTTCTTCGGCTCGATTTCTTCGTCACTCAGGCCGCCCAATCGAAGTTTTCCAAGCCGATCGCCACCGCGATCAAGGCCCTGCGCGAGCGGAAGTTCGCCGTCACCGTCCGCGACCAGGGCCCGCAGGGCCACGATCTGAGCGACGAAGACCGCGCGGAGATGCTTGAATGGATTGACACACTGGATAAGATTTGAATGTAATGGAAGATCCCCTTGATTACATCGACTTCGCCGATGTCATCGTGCATGGCGATCCGAGTAACTGGAGATATAAGGGCCCGAAACCCGGTAGTCCCACTCCCGCCACATCACCAAACGCTCAACCTGGAACGATGAAGCATTACGACATGTACGTCGACGAGCATGGCGACGAAATCGAAGTCCACTTCTTCCGGCGCCCTGACGGCTCTGTCGGCGACGTTAAAATCAAGTAGTTGATGTTGGAAGCGAAAGCCATGTTATCAGCCACCGCCAAGAACGATCTCGCCCTGTTGCGAAAGGGCAAACTGGATATGTCGGTTCCTTCGGCGTTCGACCAACTGTCCGGAAAGTCACTCATTGACGAACTGGTCTTGATCTACCCGTTTGTCTTTCAGCGGCGCGACGACGGTCGGAAGCGCGAGATCGGAATGGCACGCGAGGTCGCCTACGAATTGGTTTTCCAAAAGCTCCGCGACTCATTGTTTCATGGTGTTCGACTCCATCCCACGCTTCTGCAGTGCTACTTCATCAGCACCTACGATGATTCCATCAGCGAAATCACCTGGGCCAGCAAGCTTCAAGTGAGGCCTTTCCGTGGAAGCGGGAAGGGCCTCGCCTTGTCGTTTCGGTCTGGCTTCAAGCTCGACAAGACGATGGATGGTTGGACCGTCAAGCCACTGGTTCGCCGGAAAACCGTCTTGTCGGAAGATTTCCTCCGCAAGCGCGGCTGGCGATTCGACGTCTTGCCTCCGTTCGGCGCCAGAGCGGTCGTGTAATCAAGCCTCGCTCGCATCGGCTGGCTCAGTTCCGCAATTGACCTAGTCTGGTCTAGCGGTACTGCTGGTAGGCGGCGACGGCCAACTCGTCGCAGCGGTCGTTCTCTGGATGGCCGCTGTGCCCGGCGACGCGGGTGTACGTGACCTCGTGCTTCGCGACGAGCTCGTCGAGACGGCGCCAGAGATCCACGTTCTTGACTTCCTTGAAGTGGTTCCCCTCGCGGCGGCGCCAGCCGTTGGCTTTCCACTTGGGCATCCATTCGCTCAGCCCCTTGCGCACGTACTCGCTGTCGGTGAGGATTTCGACGCGCGTCGGGCGTTTGAGCGCTTCGAGCCCGCGCACCACCGAGGTCAGCTCCATGCGGTTGTTCGTCGTCTCCGCCTCGCCGCCCGATCGCTCGATTTCCTTGCCGCTTTGCGGGTGCCGCAGGATGAAAGCCCAACCGCCGGGACCTGGGTTGCCGCTGCACGCGCCGTCGGTGAAAAGCTGGACATCGGGGGTGGGGGTGGCCATCTCGTGAGTCTCTCGTGTCTAGCGCGGATTATTCATGGTCCCCACACTAACCCGCGGCGCAATCAAGGCCCCGCCACCAGTCAAGGCGGGCTGCGCGGCAAGGCGAATTCGTCGCGCGGCGAGGAGGTCAGGCCTCCTTCCGAGTCGTCCAAATCGACGGTGGCTCGCCGCGCGTCGGCAATCCACCACGGCAGACGCACCGTGAACAGGCTTCCCTTGCCCAGCTCGCTTTGCAGCGAAATATCGCCGCCCAACAGCTTGCACAATTCCTTGACGATCGACAAGCCCAAGCCGGTGCCGGAATACTCGCGGGTCATCGCATCGCCGGCGGGCATGACCGTGTTCCCCTGGCGGAACTTTTCGAAAATCTGCGCCTGGTCTTCATGGGCGATCCCCACGCCCGTGTCGGCCACCGACAGCCGAAGGTCGCCCGCCGAGTCGCGCCGCGCGGCGACCACGATCCGGCCGCCGTCGGGCGTGAACTTGATCGCGTTGGAGAGCAGGTTGTTGAGGATCTGCTGCACTTTTCCCTGGTCCTGATGAAGTTCGTCGAGACCCTCCGGCACGTCGATCTCCAGGTCGATGTTCTTGCGCTCGGTGAGCGGCCGGGCCATGTCGCACTGGGCGCCGATCACGCGCTCGATCGGGAACTCGCTCGGCCGCACGTCCATCTTGCCGCTTTCGATCTTGGCCAGGTCGAGGATGTCGTTGATCATGTCCAACAGCATCTTGCCCGACTTCTGGATGTTCTGCACGTAGCGGCGCTGTTTGTCGTCGAGCGACTTGATCGAGCCCAGCACGTCGCTGAATCCGATGATGCTGTTCAGTGGAGTACGGAGCTCGTGGCTCATGGTGGCCATGAAGTCGCTCTTGAGGCGGTTCAACTCGAAAAGCTGCATATTCACCTGGGCCAACTCATCGACCTTGACGTCGAGGCTCTGGTTCAGCCGGCGCAACTCCTCTTGGGCTTCGATCAGGTGCCGCAGCATGCCGTTGAAGGCCACGCCCAGCTCCTCGAACTCGTCGGCGGTGTGGATCTCGGCCCGGCGGTCGAGCTTGCCGTGGCTCACCGCCTCGCTCACGTCGCGAAGGTGCTTCAGCGGCTTGACGATCACGTAGCGCACCGTCAGGTAGGCCGCGATCATCGCCACGAAACCGACCACGATGGCGGTCGTCCAGAGAATGGCGCGGTTCCATGCCTGGTCCTTGCGGTTCGATTCGTTGGTGATCGTGACTTTGGCGACCGCCATCAGATCGTTCTCCGCCAGATCGAACGATCCGGTCTTCAGCCGGTGGCACTTGACGCAATCGGCTTGGGCGTAAATGGGCCGAAAGTATTCGTATCGTTTGCCCTCTGAAATCAGTCGTTCCTTGCGGTACGGCTCGGACGCGTATTCTTCCGCCGTGGCGGGCGGCGCCATGCGCATGAAATGTTCCAGGACTTCCTGATCATAAGGATCGATCGGTTCGGCCGGTTTGTCCGGGTTCGGAACGGGCTGCAGGAACCTCCATTCGTACTCGCTGCCCTTCAATTCCCCGGCGATGTGCTGGATGACCTCACTCATCGCGTCTTCACGCTTGGTGTCTGTGCGGTAGTCGTAACCTTGCCAGTGGACCATGATCTTGCTGGTCGCGACGAGCAGTTCGGCCTTTTGGGGGTTCTGCTTCGAGACCAACTTTTCGGTCTGAGTCAGGTAAAGACGGAAACTGCCGGCGATCAACAGTAGCAAGCAGAGACCGAAGATGCCAAGGAACTTACGTTCCAGATGGGTCTCGCCCAGGACGCGTTTGAACGAGCGATACGACATACCGAAAGCCTGGCGAAAACGGGAAACCGTGCGCGTTTGGGCATTCTAAACCGGATTCGCCGCTGGGGCCAAGGGCAATGGGAAAAAAGTTCCCCAGGTTGGTCTTGGCGGGGTCGGCGGGTGGCGTGTATCATCGCCCCGGCTCTGAATTCCCGAATTCCACCAGAGGCGCCGACATGGACGTCGATCTCCTCGGCTTGCGGCGCGCTACGTTGGCATGGGCGGCGGCCTGTCTCCTGGCCGGCGGCGTGGGCTGTTCGCCTGTGGGCTGGGGCGTCAACGAAGTGAAATCGCTGATTCATCACCATTCGTCCCACTCCGCCGCGCCAACCACCGCTTTGGAAGCGGCCGCCGCGCCTGGCGCCGGCGAGATGTCACAGACCAGCCCGCGGCGCAAGCAATGCTCAGCCACGGGGACGCGGAGCGTCCGCGGAACGAGAAAATTCTGTAGGAAACGCCCTCCGTGGCGTTCCGTGTCCTGCTAGACGACATCGCACCCGATTCACGGAACGCCACCCGCCAAAGGCGGACCTTCGGCACGGGCGTTCTCTACAGATGCCGTTGCCACGGCAATCCTCTCCTTCACAACCGGCGGCAGATGATCGCCGTGACGGCGCCCGTAATCCGCGTGAGGAACAGCGTGGCGGCCTGGTCGCCCGGCACCCGGAGCTGTTGAAGCACCTGCGCCGGATCGTGCGGCACGCCGCGTTTTTTTACCTCCAGGCGGCCGATTCCGCGCCCGCGCAGCAGCGACTTGAGCCGCTTCAGGTCGAACGGCAATACGTCGCTGACCTCGAACCACGCCAATGCCGGATCGGCGTTGGCCCGCTGGCCGGTCAGATAGACGGTCCCTGGCGCGACGGCGGCCAGGCCATGTTCGGCGGCCAGCGTCGCCGTCAGCCTCGCCGCCAGCACGGAAGCGTCCGGCTCAGCCAGGTAGCGACCCAGGCGATCGGCCACGGGCAGTTCGACGTTTGGATCGCCCACGAACGTGCGTACATGATAGGAAGGCTCCGATTCGCTCGACGTTTCGCGGCTCACGACCACCGTGGCGCGCCGGCAACCGGGCGTTCGCGCCGACGATCCGAACCAGGCGACCAACTGCCGGCACTCGCCGCCGCGGCTGATCCACTCGAGTTCCGCCTCCGCCGTCCAGCGCGGGGGCAACTCGGCCGCCGGCGCGAGTTTGATCGCCGCGGCCGGGCATACGCGCAGCAATCGCTCGAGCGCCGGCACGCCCGGCGAGTGCAGTTCGACTCGCGTCGCGCGTTGGCCCGTCGAGCGGCGATCCGGGTCGATGTGCCAGGCGGCGGCGCCGGCCAGCGACGCGTGGGCCGCGTCGCGCACCTCGATCGCGGACGAAAACGATCCGGAAGCGTCACCCAGGACGGCCGCCAGGTTGACCTGGGCCAAGAGCGCGGCAACCGGGTCGTGGTCGATGCCGATGACGGGCCCGCGACGGGCCAACGCCAGCAGGTCGCCGCCGATGCCACAGCAAAGATCGACGAGCGGCGCCGCGGAGAGAAAACGCGATGCCTTATAGGCGGCAACCCATTCGTCGGTGGCCTGGGCCAGAGCCAGCGGCGTGAAGAACATTCGCGCGGCCGCCGAGAACTTCCGCCTCGCGCGCACGCGCAGCGTGGCCTGTTCCAATAGCAGGTGCGTGCGGGCGGCCGAGAGGCGCCGTCGCAACATGGCGGTTTGCGACACCAGTTCGCCGTCATGGGTCGCGGCCTGTTCGAGCCACTCCTCCGCAGACGGGCTCACCAGCCATTGATAATCGTCAAAGTTCGCAAGCGCGTTCATCGTTCCGAAGTCTACCACGATGAGCGGTTTGACATCAGCGACAACTTGGTGTTCAGTAACGGGCATGGCCGAATCCGACGAGTTGTTGCCGCTGTATCTGCACTTGGCGCGGGCCAGCCAACGGCGCAACCGGCCTTGGGTGCGAGACAAGCTACTGGTCTTGTCCGGCGCGGCGGCGGCCGAACGGGGCCTCGACATGGTCGCCTCCTTTTGCCGTCGGACGATTCTGGCCAACAATCCCAGGCACATCGTCGGACACTATCCGACGATGGCCCTGGCCTTGGAGGACGAACGTTTTCAACGCCATCTCGCGCAACTGAGGCGTCGATACACGCGCGAACGCGCCGAACACATGCTTAGTTCGTTGGGAATCAATCTGGCGCGCGAACGCGAGGCCTATTTTACGCTGCACGAGTACGCCGCCGCGCTGTTGGGCACCACGCCCGCCGAACTCGATGCCCTGTTTGGCGATGTGGATGAAGCCGGCGATGTGACGAACCCACGCCTCAACCCCTACCCATCGCCGAGCGGTGACGAGATGCCCCGATACGAGCCAGTCCGGAGCGGGCAACCTGGCCTGTGGATCGCGTTGGGCTTGGTCGCGCTGTTGTCGTTGGCCGCCGCATGGCTGGGAGCGGCGCGTTGGCTCGCGTGGTGATCGCCGCACGAACCACCTCACGGCGGCACGAGCCGTCAAGGCGGCAACTGGGCCTGGAATTGCGATGGCGTTACGGCGACGATCGGCCCGGCCGGCCTCCGCAGTCGCGGCGGAGTGTTCCAACTTGATCTTAAGATTCAACTCATACATCCTGTCCAAAACGATGTTGGCCAAGAACCCCACGACCACCCCGCGTCTTCTAGATTTCCGGCGGCGGACCAGCCGGTTCGCCCAATCCCTCCGCCGGCGCGGTTTTCGCCGATTTGCGCCGTGGGCGGCGTTTGCGGACGCGGCGTTTTTCACCGTTCCCTTTCTCGCCGTTCTCGTTCTCGCAGTTCTCTTTCTCGTTTTCGCCGCTCTCCTTTTCGCCGTCGCCGCCCGACATCTCCGCCCCGAAGCGGGCCACGACGTGCGTGCGGTTGGGCCCGTCGCGATCGAGCTCGACCAGGCCGCGCCGGGCCGCGTCCTCCAACAGGCGGCTGAAGCTCTTGTAGCCGTAGGCCCCCTCGTTGAACGAGGGACGCTTCCGCTTCATGGTTTCCTTGACCAGCGACGACCAGAGCGTGTCGCGGTTCTCACGCCGCAGGGCCTCGAGCGACTCCACGAGCAAGCTGAACAGATCCTTCTCGCGTTCGTCGGCGCCTTGCAACTCGGCCGACACACTGGCCGACTTGAGGTCTTCGTAGTAGATGAACTCGTGGCAGTTATCACGCAAAAGGTCCGAGGTCGAGTCGCGCATTCCCAGGCCGATCACCTGTTTGCCGTTTTCCTTGAGCTTCGAGACCAAAGGCGAAAAGTCGCTGTCGCCCGAAAGGATCACGAAGGTATTGATGTGTTCTTTCGAATAGCACAGATCCATCGCGTCGACGCAGAGCCGCATGTCGGCCGAATTCTTGCCGGTCATGCTCCGGCGAGGAATCTCGATCAACTCGATGGCCGCTTCGTGCATCGCCGCGGCGTAGGTTCCGAAGCGGTTCCAATCGGCGTAGGCCCGCTTGACCACGATGCCCCCTTTTTCCACCAGTCGTGCCAGCACGCGGCGGATGTCGAACTTCGCATCCCGGTCTTTCAATCCAATCGCCAGGTTCTCGAAATCGATGAACACCGCCAGAATCTGTCGCTCGTCGCTCATGTCGCGTCTCGAAAGCCAGCCAACGCCACAGCCAAGATAGTTTACCGCACCTTCATAATATACGATACCCCCCGCTCCCAATGATGCCTCGGCTAAATAGCGACCGGGGCATCGCTGCCCCAGCCACCGTGAATGGCTCATTCTCGACCGAATGTCTCATTCAGCCGGCCATCGACCCCTCGACCTCCCGCTTTACCCAATATTTCGCCTGGTTTCGGCCTTCTATCCTAAGTCGTTAACGCCACGATATTTACGAAAAAAAAACCAATCTTGACTCGACCCGCCAGATGGTTATAATTCCGCGCGTGGCAAATTCGGCAAGCCTGGCAGGTCCGGATGGGATTGTCGAATGCAAAAGGGCAGTGGGGTGAAGGGTTTACGGATACAGCGTGCTAAGGGCTAAATTTGGGTGCTAAGGGCTAAGTTAGGGTGCTAATGGCTATGTTTGGCTTTAGCGACACACGGAGGAATAGGAACTCCTGGTTGTTTATTCGGCCTTGGGCCGGCACCGGAGTCCCGCTGAAACTAGCCTTACCATCGGCTAGGAGGAAGGGTGGTTAGCAGTTATGAAAACTGTGTTCACGACAGGAGAGGCGGCCAAAATTTGCAAGGTCAGCCAGCAGACGATCATCCGCTGTTTTGACTCCGGGCAACTCAAGGGGTTTCGCGTGCCGGGCAGCCGATTTCGCCGGATTCCGCGCGAACAGCTTTTCCACTTCATGCGCGATAACGGCATTCCGACCGACGCGCTGGAAAGCGGCAAGCGCAAGGTGCTCCTGGTCGACGACGACCAGGAACTGGTCGAGTTGATCACCGACGTGTTGGCTCGCGATGGACGCTTCGAGGTCCGCACCGCCAACAATGGTTTCGACGCCGGTATGATGGTCAAGGAATACCGTCCCGACTTGATCGTGCTCGATGTGATGCTCCCGGACATCAACGGCAAGGAGGTTTGCCAGCGGGTCCGCGGCGACAGCACCATGGATGAGGTGCGGATCATTTGCATCTCGGGCATGGTCGAGGAGGACAAGATCGAGGATCTCAAGGCCTCGGGAGCCAACGACTTTTTGCACAAGCCGTTCGAGGTCGAGCAGCTCGTCGATCGGATGTGCCAGTTGCTCGACATGGAGGCGGTTTCCGCCCGTTAAGGCGACCGGCGACATGCCCCACGGCGACGGCGAGCGGCTCGAGACCGATTTCCAACGGCAACTCGAAATCGAAAAACTCGAAGCGCTGGCCGAGTTCGCCGCCGGCGCGGGCCACGAAATTAACAATCCGTTGGCGGTGATCGCGGGCCGCGCGCAGCTCCTGTTGCGGGGCGAGCGCGACCCCGAGCGCCGCCGCGAACTGGCCGTCATCAACGGCCAGGCGATGCGGATTCACGAGATGATCGCGGACTTGATGCTCTATGCCAGGCCGCCCCAACCCCAAGTGGCCTCGTGCGATTTGGCGGCTTTGGTATCGTCGCTGGTCGTCGAAATCCGGCCCCGGGCCATCGAGCGGTCTATCGAACTGTCGCTCGATGTCCCGGGCGTGCCGTTGGTCATTCCAGCGGATGCGACTCAACTTGGGGTCGCCCTGAAGGCCATGGTTGAAAACGCCCTGGCCGTCCTCGGACCCGGCGGAACGATCGACGTCCGCGTTCGCTGGGCAGGGGACGATGGCCGAGGGTCCGAGGCGGAGGTCGTCGTCCGCGACAACGGGCCCGGCATTTCTCCCGAGGTCCGCCGCCACCTTTTCGATCCGTTCTTCTCCGGCCGCGGCGCCGGCCGCGGCCTGGGAATGGGCCTGGCCAAGTGCTGGAGGATCGTCACGAACCACCGCGGGCGGATCGACGTCGAAAGCGCACCCGGTTTGGGCGCCGCCTTCACCGTCCGGCTGCCACGAACTCGTTAGCGACTGTCCAAACGATGCATGTTGCTTCAACGCGAAGAATACGTCGAGCAGGCTTATTTTTTCCGGGCGATGGGCGAGCGGATGAGGCAGGATCTCGCGGCGCAGGATTTACTGGTGTTGTTGAAGCAGGAGATCCTGGCCACGACGAAGCTGCCCCTGGCAATCGACTTCCTGGCCGGCGAGCTGCGCCTGCGCGGCGTGTTCGCCCCGGCGATGGCCCAACTGGCCCATTATTTCTCCCCCTTCCAGACATTCGTCGTGGCCCAGGCCGAACGCGAACGGGGCCGGTTCGATTTTTACATCGCGCTGGAAATTCTCGAGCGCGAAGCCCGCTATCGCGCCGAGGGCGCGAGCCCGCAGGGGGCCTTCCTTTATCAATTCGAGTGTCTCTGCCGAAACCGCCTGGGCTACGACCAGGGGCTGGAGGCCATGGCGCGCGATCCCATCTACGACGAAGCCTGGAGCGACTGGATTCTGACCGTGCGGCGGCAAGTGGGTATCGTCGAGATTGCCGACTTGATCTATGTCCGAAGCCAACATTACGTCCACGAGCGCCGGCGCGCGGGGCTCGACCGCGATGGACCGGAAAAGCCCGTGCTCTTCGGCGAAAAAGAGGGCAAAATCGCCCTGGCCAACCGCCAACGCGACCCGCTCTTGCTGTTCGCCTCGATGGAACGGCACCTGAACTATCCCACCGTCCCGCGGCCCAGGCCCATCGATGAGTCTAAACACTTACTGCCTAACCTCTTGCGCCGCGTCGACCGGCTCGAGGCGCGGATCAAGCTACTGGAAGAAGAGCAGAAAGGCGGCATCGATCTTTCGAAGTTCTTTGGGCCCCCACCGCGCGACCCAACGGAAAAGTAAGGCAATTGCGGTTCAATTCGTGCCGGCGGCATGGTACATTTCAAGAGGCCAGGGGTGGAAGACTGTAGCGATTGAACGGATAGAGCGTGGATATCGAGCTCAATCTGACGACGGAAACGGTGGACCATGCGTCCCCCTCACGGCCGGTCTGCGTGCGCCGCGATATGCCGCTGGGCGAAGCATTCCGCCAGATGCGCAACCAGAGCCCGGGCTGCCTGCTGGTATGCGAGGAGGGAGTGCTGGTGGGCATCTTCACCGAGCGCGACGCGCTGCGGATCATGGCCAAGGGCGGCGACCTCGACGTCCCCCTGGAAAAAGTCATGATCCACTCACCGGCCACGGTCGGCGCCCAGGCGACGGTTGCGGCGGCGATCCGTAAAATGTCGTCGGGGGGCTATCGCCGTTTGCCGATCGTCGACGGACAAGGCCGTCCGGTGGGTGTGGTGGAGGTTTCGGGAATCGTACACTACCTGGTGCAGCACTTCCCCAAGACGATTTACAACCAGCCGCCGGTCGCCTACCCGACGACGCAAGAGCGAGAAGGTTCATAGGCTCATTGGATCGCGTTTTTCGTACAAGGAACAGCAAGCTCTCATGGCAACGATTACCGCGGGCAGTCACAAGCCCATCGTGGACCTCGAATCGGCCACCGTTCGTTTTTGTGGCGATTCGGGCGATGGAATGCAGTTGGCCGGTACGCAGTTGACGAACACCTCGGCTTTGGCCGGCAACGACGTGGCGACGTTTCCCGACTTCCCCGCCGAGATTCGCGCCCCGCGCGGCACGAAGGCCGGTGTCAGCGGTTTCCAAATCCATTTCGCGAGCAAAGACATCTACACTCCCGGCGATCGGGTCGAGTCGCTGGTGGCGATGAACCCGGCCGCGCTGGTCACGAACCTTTCGGATCTTCTGCCCGGCGGCATTCTGGTCGTCAACAGCGACGCCTTTGACGATAAGGGAATGAAACAGGCGGGCTACGAGACGAACCCCTTGGACGACGGCAGTCTGTCGGCCTACCAGTTGTTCCAGATCGACATGACGAGGCTGACACGTTTGGCCGTGGAAGGGTGCGGGCTGGGGCAAAAAGAAAGCGACCGCTGCCGCAATTTCTATGCGATGGGGCTGGTGTTCTGGCTTTACGACCGCTCGTTGGAGCCGACGCTGCGCTACATCGACGCCAAATTCGGCAAGAAATCGCCCGCCGTGGCCGAAGCCAACCGCCGCGCCCTGCATGCCGGCTACAACTATGGCGAGACGACCGAGGCCTTCGCCGCGCAGTACCGCGTGCATAAGGCCGCATTGCCGGCCGGCACCTACCGCAACCTGACCGGTAACGAGGCCACGGCCTACGGCCTGATGACGGCGGCCAAGCGGAGCGGCTGCGATTTGTTCCTGGGCAGCTACCCGATCACTCCGGCAAGCGACATTCTGCATGAGCTTTCGCGGCACAAGAATTTCGGCGTCCGCACGTTCCAGGCCGAGGACGAAATCGCGGCGATCACGTCGGCCATCGGGGCGGCGTTCGGCGGCGCGATGGCCATCACCACCTCGAGCGGTCCGGGCATCGCGCTGAAGCAAGAGGCGATGGGCCTGGCGGTGATGACCGAACTGCCGCTGATCATCATCAATGTTCAGCGCGGCGGCCCCAGCACCGGACTGCCGACCAAGACCGAGCAGGCCGACTTGCTACAAGCCATGTATGGCCGCAACGGCGAGTGCCCCATGCCCATTATTGCCGCCCGTAGCCCCGCCGATTGCTTCGACGTGATGCAGGAAGCCTGGCGGATCGCCGTGCGCTTCATGACTCCGGTGATTGTGCTGACCGACGGTTACATCGCCAACGGCTCGGAGCCCTGGCGGATTCCCGACTCCAAGGCGATGCCGCCGATCGAGGTCACGCACCCCGACGCTTCCAGCAACGGTCAGAAGTTCCATCCCTATGCCCGCAATGAGCGGCTGGCACGCCCCTGGGCCTTGCCCGGCACCCCCGGTTTGATGCACCGCATCGGCGGCCTCGAAAAACAGGACATCACCGGAAACGTCAACTACGAGCCGGAGAACCACCAGCACATGGTCAATACGCGCGCCCGCAAGGTGGCCCTGGTGGCCAACGACATCCCTTTGCAGGAGGTTGCCGGGCCCCAGCGAGGCAAGCTGCTGGTCGTCAGTTGGGGCGGAACCTACGGCGCGTGCGCCACGGCGGTTCGCGACGTCCAGGATACCGGCGGTTCCGTGGCCCATTGCCACCTGCGTTACATGAACCCTTTTCCACGGAACCTCGGCGAAATCATCGAGCGTTACGAGAAAGTGCTGGTTCCCGAACTCAACCGCGGCCAGTTGCGGCTCTTGCTGCGCGGCGAGTTCCTGGTCGACGCGGTCGGCCTGAACAAGATCAAGGGCAAGCCCTTTACCGTCGCGGAAATCGTCGCCAAAATCCAAGCCATGCTCGATTAGTCATTGGTCATTTGGTCATTGGTCATTAGGGGCACAGAATGAACGACTGGTTTTCGCGCGTCCCCAACCCATGACCCATGACCCATGACCCATGACCCATGACTAATGACCCATGACTAATGACCCATGACTTATGACCCATGACCCATGACTAATGACCTTTTCCTGAACCCTGAACCCTTGATACGCCCCATGCCCACCGACCTGCAGTTGCCAGTTCTTTCGGCCAACGATTTCGCCACCGATCAAGACGTCCGTTGGTGCCCCGGTTGCGGCGACTATTCGATTCTGGCCCAGATGAAGAAAGTGCTTCCCACGCTGGGCATTCCCCGCGAAAAAACCGTATTCATCTCGGGCATCGGCTGCTCCAGCCGGTTCCCTTATTACATGAACACGTACGGCATCCACTCGATCCACGGCCGCGCCCCGGCGGTCGCCACCGGGCTGAAGTCGTCGCGCCCCGACCTGTCGGTGTGGGTCATCACCGGCGACGGCGACGGCCTGAGCATCGGCGGCAACCACCTGATGCACTGCATCCGCCGCAATCTCGACATCAACATCGTGTTGTTCAACAACCGCATCTACGGCCTGACCAAGGGGCAGTATTCGCCCACGTCGCCGGTGGGCAAAGTGACCAAGAGCACGCCCATGGGGGCCATCGACAACCCGCTGGCGCCTTTGTGCATCGCCATCGGCTGCGAGGCCTCGTTCGTCGCCCGTTCGATCGACACGCACATCAAGCACCTGGGCGCCGTGCTCAAGCGGGCGGCCGAGCACCGTGGCATGTCGTTCGTCGAGGTCTACCAGAACTGCAACGTGTTCAACGACGGGGCCTTCGACTACGCCACCAACCGCGACACCAAGGCCGACACCACGCTCGAACTCGAGCACGGCAAGCCGTTGATCTTCGGCAAGAACCGCGACAAGGGCATCCGCCTCAATGGCACGCACCCCGAAATCGTCGAGTTGGGCAAGGGGATCACCGAGGACGACCTCCTGTTCCACGACGAAAAGGCCCAAGAGCCGACGTTGGCTTATTTGCTCAGCCGCATGCGCTACCCCGAGTTCCCCGAGCCGATCGGCGTGTTTCGCGAAGTCGACCGGCCCAAGTACGATGAGTTGATCAACGCGCAGGTCGCCGAGGCCAAGAAAACCAAGGGCGAGGGCGACTTGCAGAAACTTTACAACGCGGGCGACACCTGGACCGTTGGTTAGACCCATGTTGAGCTGTCCGTTTTGCGGCGAAGAGATCATCGAAGGCGCCGACGCGTGCGACGTCTGCCAGCAGCCGCTGGAGTTCATGTCGAAGCCGCGCCCCGGCTCGACCATCGAGCGGAGCCTTGTCAAGGGCCGGATCCACCAGCTCTCGCCCCATGCGCCGACGGTCGTCGAGGCGAACGCGCCGGTCGGCGACGTGCTCAAGCTCATGGTCGAGCGCTCGATCGGTTGCGTGGTCGTCGTCACGCGCGGCGACGTGGTCGGCATCTTTAGCGAGCGCGACGCGCTGGACCGGCTGAACGCCGATTTCGCCGGGCTCGCCGGCCGGCCCGTCGCCGAGTTCATGACCGCCTCGCCCGAAACGGTCGAATCCGACGCGCGCATCGCCTTTGCCTTGCACAAAATGGACGTCGGCGGCTACCGCCACCTGCCGGTGCTGTCCGGCCGCAAGATCAGCGGCGTGATCTCCGTCCGCGACATCCTGCGCTACATCACCGACGAGCTGGTGGCGATTGAAGTGTCACCGTAGTTGCCACCAGCGAGGCCTAGGATTATGATGATTTGAATGAGTGCCCAACAAGCCAGTGCCGTCGCCGAGCCACCCGTCGAGGAAGCTCCTCCGAAGGACAAAACCTCGCGTCCTCGGCCGAAACGGCTGCCGTCGTACGCGGTGGTCGTGCTCAACGACGATCTGCACACGTTCGCCTATGTGATCGAGACCTTCATCAAGGTCTTCGGTTACGCGCCTGAGAGGTGCTATCAATTAGCGCAAACGATCCACACCCAGGGCCGCGCCGTCGTCTGGACGGGGCCCAAGGAGGTGGCCGAACTGAAGCGCGACCAGATTCGCTCGGCCGGGCCCGACTTGCACGCCTCCAAGAAAGTCGAGTTCCCGTTGGGCGTCACCATTGAACCCCTGCCGGGTTGATGCCGGGCTATCCCGGATGATTCATGGTCCCGTAGCTGGCTTGCTGGCTTCGCAAGAAGTCAGGCCGTGGACGCGAGTTACGCCAGAATTCTTGCGAATTCTGCTGCAGCATAGTGCGCGAGTTCCTCCCCGGACCATGAATAATACGGGCCTAGGAAGGCCGTCCCACGGTGAATTTTCGGATAGGCTCTAAATGACCTTGCCCGCGGGCGCCGTTGCTGGCGCGGGCGGCAATTCCTCAACGCGGACGACATGCAGCAGCGAGCAATGTTCGACGCGTTCCAGCACGCCCGTGGCCGGGTCCGGCTTCAGCCCGATGTCCACGCGCTGCCGTAACACCAGCACCAGGTCGGGGTGGCGAACGTCGTAGGTCTGCCCGTCCGACAAGTGGATTCGCAACGGTACGAACGGCTGAGTCCGCAACAATTCCGTCAGTTCTTCTGCTCGCATGACAACTCCTGTCCTGGCCGGGTCAACGGCCGGCTACCATGATTTTATTCTACTCGCTTGAGACGGCCGGTCCATTCGCGCAGTTGCAAATACTCTTCGAGCGTCATCGGCGGAAAACCGCGCTCGTCCGGCGGCTACTTCGTCCCGACGGCGCGAATCCGCACGTCGTCGTACGAGACCTCGCCCGTGGCGCCCGACATGCCGAGACAGAGGTTCACGAGCTTGGCGTTCTTGGGTACGGCGATCGTCATCCGTTTCTCGGTCCAATCGACCGTGCCCGTCCAGGGTCCCAACTCTTCGGTGCCGATCTGGGCGCGGCTCGCATCGAAAAAGTAGACCCACGCCGCCGGCAACTCACGTTCCGTTCGGCCGGGCCGCACGTCCAGGCGCCGCACCCAAAGACTGATCTCCAACGCGCGGATCTTCTTACCGTCGACGCCGAAACTCTGCAAAACCTGGGCGAACCGGCCCGGCGTTTGGTTGCGAAACGTCAGACATTGCTTCCCTTCCGGCGCTTGATGGTCCGTGTCGAGCGTGGCCTGTCGAACGTAGTACCAGCCGTCGGGCAGCCCCTCGATGACGGTCGATTCCTCGAAGCCTCCGTTGACCAGGGCCGGCCTGGTCGAGTCGTATGCGAGCTCGCGGAGCTCCTCGGCTTTGCCGGTCATGGGCACGAACATCGTGGCCTCCACCGCCTCGCGCTCCATCTTGCCCGCGACTTTGCGGTACAGGTAGAGCACCTGCCGGAACCGCTCGCCCTCGGGGATGATCATCCGCCCGCCCTCCTTGAGCTGATCGATCAACGGCCGCGGAATCTTCTCGGGCGAACAGGTCACGATGATCTTGTCGAAGGGTGCATGTTCGGGCCAACCCTTGTAACCGTCGCCGACGGTGGTGAACACGTTCTTGTAACCCAATTTCGCAAGCACCGCCTTGGCGCGGCTGCCCAGCACGGGCTTGATTTCGATCGAGTAGACCTGCTTGACCAGCGGGCTGAGCACCGCGGCCTGGTAGCCGCTGCCGGTGCCGATTTCAAGCACGACGTCGGAAGCTTGCGGGTCGAGGTGCTCCGTCATCGAGGCCACCACGTAAGGGGGCGAGATCGTGGCCCCCTCGCCGATCGGCAACGCCATGTCGAAGTAGGCCAGCTTGCGCTGTTCGCGGTCGCGGATGAACTCGTGCCGCTTCGTGTCGCGCATCGCCTGGATCACGCGCTCGTTCTTCACGCCGGCCGCGACCACGCATTCGTCGATCATCTTGTTGCGCTGGGCCGTCAGGTCGACGGCGCGCGGGCCAGCGGCGCGGGCACCAGCGGCGCCGGCCACGACGGCCAACGCGATCAAGGTGGTGAGTCGAACGGGATTGCCGGAAATAGCCATCATGGGTTCACGCAATTTCCATCTGGTCGACGAAACCCTTCAAGCAGCGTGCGCGGATCGGGTGCTGCAGCTTGCGAACCGCTTTGGCTTCGATCTGCCTGACGCGCTCGCGGGTCACGGAGAAGATCTTGCCCACTTCCTCCAACGTGTAAGAATACCCGTCGGCCAGCCCGTAACGCAACCGGATAATCTCCCGCTCGCGGTAATTCAACTCCGCCAACACGCCGGCGATCCTCTGCTTGAGCATCTCCCGCGACATGTCTTGCAAGGGATCCACGTCGCGGTGGTCCTCGACGAACTCGCCGAAGAAGCTGTCGTCGTGGTCGCCCACCGGCTGGTCGAGCGAGAGCGGCTGGCGGGTCATCTTCATCACGCAGCGCGTTTCCTCCAACGTCAGCCCGGCCGCGGCGGCCGTTTCTTCGACGCTCGGCTCGCGCCCCGTCGTCTGCACCAGGTCGCGAGTCACCGCCCGTACCCGGCCCATCGTCTCGATCATGTGGACCGGCAGGCGGATGGTGCGGCTCTGATCCGCGATGGCCCGCGTGATCGCCTGGCGAATCCACCAGGTGGCGTAGGTCGAGAACTTGAAACCGCGGCTGTGCTCGAACTTGTCGACCGCCCGCATCAGCCCCGTGTTCCCCTCCTGGATCAGGTCCAGGAAGCTCAGCCCCCGGTTGCGGTAGCGTTTGGCGATCGAGACGACCAGCCGCAGATTGCCCGCCGAGAGCACCCGCTTGGCCGCGTCGTACTGCCTTTGGTACTCGGCGGTACGCGCCACGCGGGCGCGGAGCGTCGAGGGACTCTCCAGCGTGATCCGCATCAGGAACCGCAGATCCCGGCGCAGCTCCGCGGTCTTCTCCACGGCGTCGCGCCGGCCGCGGAGCTCCGCCAATTGGCCGAACAGGTCGTCCATCCGCCGGCTGATGTCACGCAGCTTTTCCATCAAGGGCTGCAAACGCTGCGTGCGGAGGTTGAGTTCCTCGACCAGGCGGACGGCCTTGTGCCGGCGGAGCACGAGGCGTTTCCAGGCGGCGCGGCGCTCGCTCATGCGGTGGCTCTTGCTGATCGCCGTCGCGAAATCGCCGCGGTTCTGCCGCAGCAAGTCGTCGAGCGTGCGCAGGTTCGGGCCCAGCAGGCACATGGTCTGCTTCTTTTCGACCACGTCGGTCACGGAGACGTCGACCGTGCGATCGAGCCGTAGCTCGCCGTCGCGGACCTTTTTCAACAGCGTGACCGCGCCTTGAAGGATGAAGTCGTTGCCCAGCAGGCTCAAGCGGTACTTGAGGCGGGTGCGGTCGATCTGCTTGGCCGAGGCCACCTCCTCGTCGCGTGTCAAGAGCGGGATCTCGCCCATCTGCATCAGGTAGATCCGCACCGGATCCTCGATCCGGTCGTCGCCGCCGGTGGTTTCGAGTTCCTGGTCGCCGTAGTGGTCGCTTTCGTCGTCGTCTTCGTCGTCGCGATCCTCCGTGTCGATGATCGCATCGGTCGCCGCCAGGTCGTGGCTGGGGTGAGGGGCCGGCTGCGCGGCCGGAGCCGTGTCGTCCTCGAAATCAAAACCACGCGATTTCGCGTGGCCGTTGGCGGCGGCGTTGGCGCGGGTTGCGCGCGGCGTGGGGGGCGACGAACGTCGCGAGGCGGGCTTGCGTTTCTCGGTGGCGCGCGGGGTGACTTTGGCCAAGGTCGTGTCCTCGTCGGGGTTCGGTGTGGCGGTGCGGAAGGCGGAACGCTCGTTACCAGCGCCGGGCGTTGCTCGGTCTGGTTGCGAAGCTGGAAATGCAGTTCCGATGCCAATCGCCGCGACGCGAATGGAACTGCTCGCCGTAAGTCGTGTCGCTACAGCAAGTAGCGTTGAGTGACCTAGGATTGCCTTGGCGTTGACCGCCCACCCCATGATGCGTCGGGGCAACGTGCCCTGACCGCCGGCCGTGGCGTTTCGTCAACAAAGCGGGAAAGCCCGCGTCGAGTCGCCGAATTCCCCTACCCCACCTGAATTCTTGCGAATTCAGCTACATGCCTGAATTCGTGCGAATTCAGCTACATCAATTCTTGCGAATTCAGCAACTAGCTATCTTGACAGATTTCGACGATGGGTGCAAGTGCCGGCGTAGGTTAGGCTTTCCAGCGATTTCCAGCCTGACTGCGTTAGTTAGTTTGTTCGTCATCGCTGGGATTGTCGCCCAGACGAAAGCCCCCGTTGTTCCGCGCGTCTTTTGCAGCGACCCCTGCCAGCTTGCCTGGCACGGTGAAGCAGTTTTTCGGGCTAGCCACGCACCCGCGAATCCACCCGTTTTTCCGTGGTCGCCGGCCCGCCTACGCCTACGCCTACGGCGGCGGCGGGCCGGCGACCACGTGGACGGCTGTTGGACCGCCCTCTTAGCCGGCCAAACTGACGCTCCTTGTATGCTGTTTTTTATTTTTTATGTGTACCGACGCCTCCCGTCATGGCAGACTGAAGGTGTTTTGGGAGTCGTGAGGAGAACTAAATCGCTCCTGAGGCTCGACCTCTCCCGGCAGACTGTTCCCTCCGACCTTTGGCTGAGGCTTAGTTGGATCATGCGGCAATCGACCGCTCATCACAAGGATCGTCCATGTCAAAGGATGCTCGGCGGACCCTCGCGGCTACCGTTCCATTCATGTTTTTGGGAGCTTTTCCATGTCCTCGATTGAAGTACAACCGAACCCGCCCCCCGCGGTGCCCTTCGCTGTCGGTATCGACACGGCCCGCTACGGGCACCGAGCAGACTTCCTGCGAGAAGATCGCCAGCCTGCTCTCAAGGCCTTCAATTTCATCGAATCGAAGGATGGCTACGCCCAACTGCGCGACGCTTTTGAAAAAATCGTCGCCGGCGAGCCACGGGCGCATTTTCACATCCGCATCGACGCCGCCGGCCAATACGCCGCGAACCTGGAATGTTTCGTACGCGGCTTGCCCTGGCCCAAGACGGTGTCCATCGGTGAGCCGGAACGCAACAAACGCTACCGGCAGGCCCTCTTTCCCAAACGCAAAGCGGACGCCACCGACAGCTTTGCCAGCGCCCGTTTTGCGATCGCCGAACGTCCCTCCGAGACGCACCGCGGACTTCCTGGAAAAACTGATGGTGGAAGCCTATCAGGCCCTGCCGCCGGGACCCCATCGACAGATCGAGACGATCAAGGGGATCGGTCCGGCCACTGCGGCCGTCATCGTGGCCAAGGTCGTCTCCATCGATCGCTTCGACACCGC
>DATKSN010000296.1:0-17197 GCA_035531595.1 Pirellulales bacterium
AATCCGAATTCCCTTCACCATCGCACATCCTCCGTGAGTCACAAGAACATCACCACACGGAGGTTGGTTCTACAGAATCAGAGCGCCGAGCGCAACCTACCTATCTTACCCAGCTACCCCAGAGTGCGCGCTGGCCCTGACCTCCATACCGCCAATGAGGACGCGACTGCGATCCTTTCTGCCGACCGCCAGAATCGTGACTCGTTTTTCCGGTTCATCCACGACTTCGTAGTAGACGCGAAGATCGCCGATCCGGATCTCCCACGGTGCAATGGAATTCGGCCGCATGGACTTGCGGTTTCGTGTTTCGACCGACGGTTGATGTGCGAGTTGCTCATCAACGGTATCGAAGACGGTCGTGCGTTGGCGAGCGTTCAAGACTCGCAGGTGTTCCTCCGAAGCCGGTGAATACTCGATGCGGTAAACCATTCGGGCAGCGATGCCGTTCAAAGTCATGCGCCGAAGGGAACGTCAACTTGGGTTTCGGGACGAAGTAATCGTCATCACACGACCTGCGTATGACCCGGTATTGCCACCACGGGCACGGGCGGCTCGGCGTCCCAGGCGTACTGCTTGGGCGCCAAATTGATCTGCGAGTTGATCGCCTCGTCCCAGGTGAGCATCTTGCCGGAGTACGTTGCCATCCGGCCGAAGATCGAAGTCATCGAACTCAACGCGCCGTACTTGCCCTCGTTGATCGGGCTGCCCGAACGGATGCTCGACAGCAAGTCGTGGTGTTCGACGACGTAGGGATTGGGCGAGTCGCCGCGGAAGCGCCAGCGGTCGCCTCCGGCGATCTCGATGCGAGCGTCGCTGATGTCGGAAGTGCCCTTGCTGCCGTGCGCGTGCTCCGAAACGCTCTCCCAGCAGTTGGGAATGTGCCGACAATAGCTGAACATCCGCGAGCCGTCGGCGTACTCGAACTCGACCGCGTGGTGGTCGTAGATCTCGCCGTACTCCTTGCCCGTGCGCACCTGGCGGCCCCCCATCCCCTCGGCGCGAACCGGGTAGGCGTTCTTGAGCCAGTTGACGACGTCGAGATTGTGGATGTGCTGCTCGACGATGTGGTCGCCGCAAAGCCAGTTGAAGTAATACCAGTTGCGCATCTGGTACTGCATGTCCGTCTCGCCTTCCTTGCGCGGGTTGACCCACACGCCGGCGCCGTTCCAATAAACGCGCGTGTAAAGGATGTCGCCGATCGCGCCGTCTTGCAGCCGCTTGATCGTTTCGAGGTACTTTGCCTCGTGACGGCGTTGCAAACCGACCCCCACGCCCAGGCCCTTCTGCTTGGCGACCCCGGCGGCGGCCAACACCGCTCGCACGCCCGGCGCGTCGACGGCCACCGGCTTTTCCATGAACACATGCTTGCCGGCCTCGACCGCCGCGGCGAAATGGATCGGGCGGAAACCGGGCGGCGTCGCCAGAATCACCAGATCGACGCCGGCCGCCAGGACGTTTTTGTAGGCGTCGAAACCGACGAACTGCCGCTCCTTGGGCACGTCGAGTCGATCCGATTTGCCTTGGCCCTTCAACTCGTTGTAGATTTCGCCGAGCGAGCCGTCGAGCCGGTTCTGAAAGGCATCGCCCATGGCGACCAGCTTGATGTTGTGCTGGGTGCGCATGGCGTCTTTGACGGCCCCGCTGCCACGGCCGCCGCAGCCGATCAAGCCAATTTTGATGGTGTCGTCGCCGGCGGCGTGGGCCGAACGGGCCAAGCCCAGCCCTCCGATCAGTCCGCCGCCCACCACGGCCACGGTCGAGGTCTTGAGGAAGTCGCGGCGGCTGGGCGGCTCGTGACGCGTCGGTTGAGAATGCTCGCTCATCATCTCGTCTCCAAGGTTCAAGGGGCAGGGTTCAAGGGGCAGGGTTCAAGGGGATGCGCACAATGGTGGTGGGCGGTGCCCACCCTACTGTCGGTTCGGATCTTTTCGTTCCAAATCCACTTCGTATTTCAATTTATCTTCCGCCGATGGTTCCAGCAATGGCCGGACGACGCGGAAGCCCACGAACTGGGCATCGGTATAATACCAGATACTCTGCGGAAGTTGAGGATCCTGCTGTTTCCAATCCCTATGACTGCCGCGTCGGCAGGCGCCGCGGAGCCGGTCGGGGTCGTCCTCCCAAGAACCGCCGCGCACGACGCATGGCTCGGCTTGGGTGGGCACGGCCAGTGGGTTCACCGCCAACTGGCCGGCGATTTGGGCGTAGAAATCGGGCAGGTACTGGTCGCAGCACCATTCGCTGACGTTGCCGTGCATGTCGAACAGGCCCCAGGGGTTCGGTTTCTTCAGCCCCACCTTGTGATAGTGGTCGTCGGCGTTGTCGTACGACCAGGCATAGTCGTTCAGCTCGGCCGGTTCGTCACCGAAATGATAGGCGGTGGTCGTGCCGGCGCGGCAGGCGTATTCCCATTCGGCCTCGGTTGGCAGGCGGTAGTAACGCCCGGTCTTGGCGCTGACCCATTGGCAATACTTCTTGGCCGCGAGTTGGGTCATGCAGATCGCCGGGAAGCCCTGCTTGCCCATGCCAAACGACATGTCGGTGTAGGGCTTCGTGGGACGAGTCACGGCGTCGGCCAGCTTGTCGAGCTCGCTGGGCGCCCCGCCCGCCGCCTTGCGACGCGCGACGTCGAGGCCGAACATGAAGATCTCGTATTCGTCCCAGGTGACCTCGCACTTGCCCATCCAGAACGGCGCGATCTCGACCTCGTGCAGCGGACCCTCGTCGTCGTTGCGCTTCGCCTCGCCCGCGGGGCTACCCATCATGAACTTGCCGCCGGCGATCGGCAGCATCTCGAACGTGACCTTGCTGCCGGCGATGCGGTCGGTGTAGGGCTTCATCTCCGCCGGCGCGGCGGCCGTCGCGTTGGGCACTTCCAGCGTCGGCCGCGCGGCCTGGTCGTCGCCGTAGGTCGGACGCGGAGGCGAAGCGATGCTGAGCAAAACCAGGCCCATGCCAAGGCGGAGCGATTGCCAAGCGGTAGCCCGGCGGAATAAGTTAAGGATCGTGAAGTGCATCATGGGTGTCGGCCTCGGATCTCCGTTGCGTTTCGTTTGGAGTGCGACGTATGGAAAAAATGACTTTCAATCGCATCGGCCCGCGGCGGGCCGCTGGTTTGCTTTGGGCGGTGTTCTTCGCGGCGGTGGCCGGCGCGCCATGTGCCGGTCGGGCGGCTGAGCCGGAACTGCACCGATACCAATACGAACAAGTCCACATGGGGCAAGTGGTAAAGCTTCTATTGTACGCGGCGGACAAGCCGTCCGCAAACCTTGCCGCCGCCGCGGCCTATGCGCGGATCGCCCAGATCGACGGGATCATGAGCGATTACAAGCCCGATAGCGAGCTTTCGCGGCTGAGCCAAAGCGCCGGATCGGGCCGCCCGGTGCCGTTAAGCGACGACCTGTGGCTGGTGCTCGAGCGGGCCCAGCGGCTGGCGACCGACAGCGACGGAGCGTTCGACGTGACCGTGGGACCGTACGTGCGGCTCTGGCGGCGGGCCAGGCGGACGCGAGAGTTCCCGTCGGCTGATCGGCTGGCCGAAGCCCGCGCGGCCGTGGGGCACAAGCTCCTGCGGCTTGATGCCGAGAAAAAGACGGCTGAATTGCTGGCCGCGGGGATGCGGCTCGATTTGGGGGGAATCGCGGCGGGCTATGCGGCCGACGAGGCGCTGCGGGTGTTGGCAGGCCAGGGCGTCACGCGGGCGATGATCGACGCCAGCGGCGACATCGTCGTCGGCGATCCGCCGCCGGGCGAGCCGGGCTGGAAAATCGGCATCGCGCCGCTGACCGACGCGACGGGCCCGCCCAGCCGATTTCTGCTCTTGAAGAACGCCTCCGTTACCACTTCGGGCGACGCCTTCCAGCACGTCGAGATCGGCGGCAAGCGATATTCGCACATCGTACACCCCCACACCGGACTGGGATTGACCGACCAGAGCAGTGTCACGGTTGTGGCCCGCGACGGCACCACCGCCGACAGCCTGGCCACCGCCGTGAGCGTGCTCGGGCCGCTCGGCGGACTGGAACTGATCGAACGCACCGAGGGCGCGGCGGCACTCATCGTGCGGAATGTGGATGGGAAGATCGAGACCCGCGAGTCGCGGAAATTGAGAGAGTTCGAGCCGAAGAGCCTATCCCAAAAACCGCCAGGCAGGCGGGACGCCTGCGCCACAAGGCGGTTTTGGGATAGGCTCGAAGGGTGGAACCCATGAATGATCCGGGACGGGAGGGCGGGCATGAATCGCGATGACGCCGCCATCCACAATCGACGCGGCGTGAGCTACGCCAGGGAAGGCCATTACGACCTGGCCATCGCCCAATTCGAGCGCGCCTGCCGGCTCGACCCAGGTTCGGCCAAGATCCTGAACAACCGCGGCTTTGCCCATGCCGCGCGGCTTGAATTCGATTTGGCCCTGGCCGACTTCGACGCGGCGATTCGCATCGACCCCAAATTCGCCGGGGCCTACAACAACCGCGGCCTGGTGTTCATGGCCCGGCACGAGTACGAGCGCGCCCGCGGCGAGTTCGATCGCACCCTGGAGCTCGACCCCGAACTGCCGCTGGCCCACCTGAACGCCGCCTTCGCGGACGCCGCGCTGGGCGAGTACGAGCGGGCCCTGGCCGGCTTGAACGAAACATTGCGCCGCGGCCCGGCGCTGGCCAACGCCTGGCACAATCGCGGCTTCGTCCACACGGCGTTGGGCGAGTTCGAGCGCGCCCTGGCCGATTACGACCGCGAGTTGGAGCTCAGGCCCGATCATGCGGCCGGCTGGTACAACCGCGGCTTCGTCGAGATCTGCCTGGGAAACACGGCGGTCGCGCTGGCGAACTTGGACGAAGCGCTGCGGTTGAGTCGCGAGTTGGCCGATGCCTGGTACTTGCGTGGCGACATCCACCGCGGTCGAGGAAACCGCGCGCAAGCCATCGCCGATTACAGCGAGGCGCTACGGCACCGGCCCGAGTTTGGCCTCGCCTGGCGTAGCCGGGGCAATTGTCATTACGAGCAAGGGAATTACGCGCGGGCGGTCGCCGATTTCGGCGAGGTCATTCGCCTCGATCCGCGCGACGCGGGCGCGTACAACCATCGCGGCCTGGCCCGCGCGGCCCAAGGCGAGCCACAGGAGGCGCTGGCGGATTTCAATGAAGCCATTCGCTTGGATCCGAAGTACAGCCACGCTTACGACGCCCGCGGCCAGGCGCATGTTTCCTTGCTCGATTTCGAGAAGGCGGTCGCCGACCACATTGAAGCCTTACGGCTGGCGCCGCGCCAATGGTTGGCCTACGACAACTTCGCTCGCTTCTGGCTGACGTATCCCGATGCGGATTTGCGCAACCCGAGCATGGCGCTGGAGCTGGCCGAACGAGCTTGCGAGTTGTCGGGCCACGCCCAATGGACCTGCCTGGAGACGCTGGCCGCCTGCCACGGCGCGCTCGGCCGGCCCGAGCAAGCCCGCGCGTGCTTGCGGCAGGCGTTGGCATGCTCGCCGAATGCCGCGCATGGCGAACTGCGGCGGCAGTTGGCCGACCACTTTTCGCAACCCTGAGCGGCCCGTAGGCCGTGCTGTGGGCCATGCCCACCCTACGGAATTTCCTCCATGAACTTCAGGTAATGGGCCTCCAGCAACCGCAAGTCCTTCCCGAACACGGCGCTGAAGTCGGCCAGCCGCTCGGCGGCGGGATACGCGCGAAAAGCGGGACGACCGGCGGTGCGCGCGAGCAATTGGCTGTATTGGCGCGGCCGCGTCTCGACCAGAAAAAACGACAACGCCCAAGCCTCGGCGTAGGCCGCGTCGGGGTCGGTGCCGAAAATGCGGTCGGAACTGACGAACTCGGGCAGCGACCCGGCCGGACGCCGTGAAACGTAATTCTTGAACCGCGCCAGCCGGCCACGGTTCAAACGGTCGCCGCGCGACGAGTGCTGTGTCGAGTTCCAGACCCCTTTGGCCTCGAACATCGTGCCCAACCCCTCGGCCAACCAACGTGGTGTAACGCCGAAACGGGTATGGACGCCCGTGTTGAATGCCGTCTGGTGGGTCGCCTCGTGGATGATCGTGTCGGCGTTGGCGTGCCAGTCGCCGGCCGAGGCATTGCCGCCGCCGATGTCGAACAGGCTCACGCGGTTGCTCGCGGGAGAGTAGTATCCGAGCACTTGCGAGCTCATCTTGGCGCCGTCACGCTCGGCGTAGCGAAGAAAATCCCGCTGGTTACGGAATACGATCGCCACCAGCGGAAACTCCGGCTCCGACAGCCTGAAGCCGCGGACGGAGAAGTAATGGACGAACGAGCGGTAGAGATCCTCGAAGCGCCGGCTCCAGTAGTCCTTTTGCCCGGGCGCGTGGGCCACCAGGTAGTGTCCGGTGCCGCTGATCTCGAACGACTTGCCCAGTTCGCCCGACAACCGGCTGCGCAGCTCGGCGGCCGAGTAGCCGCGGAACGACGGCGAGATCCGGCGAACTTGTTTCGCCTCCTGCGGAGCGAAGCTCCAAAGGCGGCCGTCGCGGTCCAGGAATTCCACCTGCCGCTCGGACCAGACCAAAGGCGCCCCCTCGATGTGCGTGCCGCGCAGCACCAGGTCGAGCGTCCCGCGGCCGGCTTCGGCGGCGGCGACGGGCGTGCTGGAAAAGGCAAGGGAAATCGCGATCGAGGCGGCGATACGCATGGGTGGTGCTCGAAGCGATCGTTCACGCGGCCGACAATGAGACATTCACTTTCTCGTGTTTCTCGTGACTGTCAGGAAACGGGCCTTCTTCCGCCGCGGACGGCCTGGGAAGGCCGTCCCACGGAAGGCCATCCCACAAGGGGAACGTCCCACTTTAACTCTATGCCACAAATACAGCGGTAACTGGCATCCAGCCCGGCGAATCTCTATACTTCACGCGGCCGCTTCGACACGAACCCGCGGCGCAAGCAAGGCGCGTAACGACCTGCCTTGCTTGCGCCGCGGGTCAGTGTACAAAAACCGAAAAATGTCTCATGGTCGGCCGCGTGAAGTATAAAATGTGGTGGGCTATGCTTAACAAGGAGGACTTGCCTTGGGTATCACGCTGCTTCTCACCGGCCTGTTGTCGTTCGCTCAGGAGCCGGCGGAAAGCCCGTCCGGCGACAAAGCCCCGGCGAAAGTCCAAATCGGCGCGCCCGCCGAGGCCGGCTCCGACCTGGCCCCGCTCGTCCGAAAGCTGGTCCGCGAGCTCGACGCGCCGGAGAAGGCACGCCGCGACGCCGCTCAACAGAAGCTGCTCGAAATGGGCGTCAAGGCGCTCGATCTCTTGCCGGAGACGAGCGACAAGACGCCTGCCGAGGTGCGAATGCGTCTCGACAAGGTGCGTTCGGTGCTCGAACGCACCCAGGCGGAAAACGCCGTCGAGAGCACGACGATCACGCTGGCCGGCGACGACGTCCCTTTGAGCCGCGTGCTCAAGGAGTTCGAGAAGCAGACCGGCAACAAGCTCCAAGACACGCGCGAGGAGTTCCGCAACGATGACGACGAGAAGCCGGCCGAGCCGACCTTCAAGTTGGCGTTCGACAAAACACCCTTCTGGCCGGCGCTCGACCAGGTGCTCGACCAGGCGCGGATGACCACCTACCCGTATCGCACCGACGAGGGCGGTCTGGGGATGATCGGGCGCGCCGCGTCGCAGTTGGACCGGCAAGGCCATGCGGCCTATGTCGGTTCGTTCCGCGTGGCGGCGACCCAGTTTTTCGCCCGCCGCGACCTGCGCGACGCGGAAGGGCAAATGTTGCAGTTGACGCTCGAAGCGGCCTGGGAACCGCGAGTGCAGCCCATCGTGGTCATGCAACCCTTCGACGCGATCACGGCCATCGACGAAAACGGCCGGCCGCTGGCGACCTCGGTGGGCGTGAGCCAACTCGAAGTCGCACCCGAATCGGCCGACGCGACGAACGTCGAGTTGCCGATCCAGTTTCAGTTGCCGGATCGCGGCGTGCGCCGCATCGCCAGCCTCAAGGGCAAGCTGGTCGCCGTCATGCCGGGCCGAGTGGAATCGTTCCGTTTCACGAATTTGGAAAAGACCAAGAAGCAAGAACGCCGCAAGGCGAGCGTGACCGTGGCGATCGACGAGATTCGCAAGAACGGGGCGATCTGGGAGGTCCGCGTCCGGGTGCGCTTCGACAAGGCTTCCGGCGCGCTCGAATCGCACCGCGGCGATTGGGTGACCAACAACCCGGTCCACATGGAGGGCCCCGACAAAGAGCCGATCGGCCACGCGGGCTATCACACCCCGAACACGGCCAACGCCGAGAACGAGGTCAGCGTGGTCTACCTTTTCGATCTGCCCGACGGGCCCAAGGGATACACCCTCGTCTATCGCACGGCCACGGCCATCGTCAGCGTGCCGATCGAATACGAACTCAAGGATTTGGAGTTGCCGTGATTCGGAAGTTCTTCATGCAACGGGCGGTTGCTTTCCTGTTAGGGTGCATGGCCTTGACGGCGTGGGCGGGCGAGCCGTCGCCGGACACCGTGGCGGCCACAATGGGCAAGGCGACCGTCGAGGCGGGCGAGGTGCTGCACGTCGTGGCCAAAACGCCCAGCGGCCGCGCGGCCGACGCCGAGCGCCTGCCCGTGCTGCGGGCCGAGGCCCTGGAGTTGGTCATTGATCGGCGGCTGGCGGCCGGGCAATTGGCCGAACAGGGGTACGCGGTCAACGCGGAGGAAAAGGACGAGCTCGTGGCCGACCTGAAGCGGCGGCTGGCAGGGCAAGAACGCTCGTTCCAGGAATTCCTCGACGATGAGGGCCTCACCGAAACGGCCCTGCGCCGGCAGCTCGTCTGGGACGTGATTTGGAACCGTTATCTGGAGAACGAGCTCACCGACGAGGCGCTCCAGCGTGAGTTCGACGCTCATCCTCGCGAGTACGATGGCAGCGAGCTGCGCGTGAGCCACATCCTGCTTCTCGTCGACGATCCGGCAAAACACGCCGCCGTCGTCGCGCGGGCCGCCAAGCTGCGCGAGGAGATCATCGAGGGCAAACAAACATTCGCCGCGGCGGCCGAGAAGCATTCCGCCGGCCCGAGCCGCCACCAAGGGGGTGACTTGGGTTTCATTCCCCGCCACGACCGCATGGCGGAGGATTTTTCCCGCGCCGCTTTCGCGCTCGACCAAGGACAAATCAGTGAGGCGGTGACCACGCGATTCGGCGTCCACCTGATTCAATGCACCGACGTCAAGCCGGGCAAGAACACCTGGCGCGACGCGCGTCGGCCGCTGGTCGAGTCGCTTTCGCGGCGCCGCTTCGCGGAGTTGGCCCAGACGGGCCGCAAGCGGGCCACGATCAAGTACACCGGCGCGATGCCGTACTTCGAGCCGGGGACGAGGAAGTTAAACAAGGAGAAAGGAGAGCGCGAGGAGAAAGGAGAAAGGAGAAAGGAGAAAGTGGAACGAAATCAGCGTTGACTCGTTCCCTACCTGGAGCGCGGTTCCTCACCGCTTTCTCCTTTCTCCTTTCTCCTTTCTCCTTTTTCCTTCCATTCGTCCCTCCACGGCTTGACGTTCAAGGGATCGGTCGGGTCGAGCCTCAACAACTCAGCGAGCACGCCGAGCGCCATCTTCGGTTTCTTGAGTTCGCGCAGGCACCATGCCAGCCCCTTGGCGGCTTCCAAGAACGCCCGGTTGGCGGGCAGGCGATAGGGCAAGGGGCCGGGCAGCCCCTCCGGCGGCAACGCCGAGGTGCTGATTTCGTAGGCGTAGCCGAAATGCCCGCGCGCCAATTGCCAATCGCCGTCGGCCGCCGCGAGCTCGCCCAGCAGCTTGTGGGCCAGCACGCAGTCGCCGCAGCCGTTCAACAACCAGCGCAGCTCGTCGATGGCGACGTCGGACTCGCCCGCGTCGAGCATCTTGCGCACTTCATCCAGGTCGTCGGTGCGCTCCAAGACGCCGCGCGGATGGACCAGTTCCCAGGCGTTTTCCGACGGCCGGCGGCGGACCTTGAGCTCCGTCGGGCGACGGCGAAAACCCTCGCTTTCCGACGAGGCGGCGGCCGCGCCGCGTGGCCCTTTGCGTTGTCGTTTATCGGTCAAGGAGGTTTTCTCGTGGGGAATTCATGGGTTAGTTAAGTTAGTGTAGCCCTGGATTGCCTTGTCATCAACCGTTGATCATGGCAATCAAACTCGACATCACGCCGCTCCAAGGCCAAGCATCCTTCCCTCCCACGTTGCCGAACGCGACCAGCGACCCCGCCCGTACGCCGCGGCCTCCCTGCCGTTTCAAGGAAACTCGGGAGGACGCCGCGGACGACGGAATCGCGCGAGGTAACGCTCCGCGAAGAAAACCGAATCCGAAACCCCTCCCCGGTGATCCAAAAACACGCGGGGTGCGGCGAGGGCGGCCGTTGGGGAGGGCTGTGGGACTTTCCCCGCTTTGCTTTGGCGTCGCCCGGCGAAGGCGACACCGCCAAGGCATTGATCGCCGGGGTCGATTCGCTGACGGGCGTGTTGGTCAGGCCGCTACGGCAATTGACGATGCTCAAACACAGTGTGACCCGTTTTCGCATCACGCTCGAATGTCACCTGACCGAGTACGTTTCGCGCCGCGCCGCCAGCGGCGCGGCGGCCGAGGTCGCCTGGGTCACGCCCGCCGAATTGGACGCTTATCCGCTCAGCGTAAGCGGGCGGAAGTTGGGACGGATTTTGGAAGTGTGATGTGCGCGCAGCAGATTCGCGTCCATGCGCCTTCATGTCGCAGATCGGCAAGCTCCCAACGTTTCGTCAGGAGGTTCGTTCTGGTGGTGCTCGGCTCCTTCGGCGTGGCCGACGACCGGCATCGCGGTTGCCGCCGGAGACTTGGAAATCCCCACTACAGGCGCGTGCTCGACTTGCCCGTGCTCGTTCTGTCGTCTTGAAGGACGTCCTCGGCGCGATGCCATCGAGACGTCTGTGGGAATTCGAACGGCGGGGCTGGAAAACGCTTGTACAGGAAGCGTGCCTTCTTGGAATGTTTCTGCCGATACATTTCCTTGATTGTCGTTCATGTTTGTTCCTCCACTTCGGCTACCGCAAATGCAATTGAGTATCGCACACCCAAGTATTATCGCAGAAGAGCTCCAGAAGATACAGCCCCGGACGCTCGAATTGACAACCTTGGATCGTCAAGGCCATCTGAACTACCGTATTCCGATCAGGAAATGTTAAATGCCGTGGTCGATGGGATCGAGGATCCCCGAATTTCATTTCGGTATCGCTTCCTCAATGCAAAACACATGGTCGAACGTCCGCAGAAACGCCTGTCCGCCGGCCAGCGCCAATGTGGAGTTCGTCGGCTCGCCGATTTCGTTCTTGCCCAACACATGGTTTTAGCACACGGCCGCGGACCTTGCCATGCGCGCCGGTTCGATGCGATGGAACTGGCCGAAGCCCTGCTGCTCGCCGCAAGGTCTTGATCCCGCCATGGCACGGGGATGAGGAATGCGAAAGGAATCTTGCGAGCGGGGCAGGCGGCGTATAGGATCAACCGCGCCGTAAAGCCGTAACGGAATTCGCGAGAATTTCGAGCGGCATCCTTGAATTCATGGAAGTCCCGCGTCGCGCCGATGAACCTTTTCCCCTGCAACGATCCCAAGCCCGTCTTGTCGGTCTTCGAGTTGACCTCGCGGATCAAGGATCTGCTGGAGAGCCATTTCCAGTCGGTCTGGGTCAGCGGTGAGATCTCGAACCTCTCGCGTCCACAGTCGGGCCACTGCTACCTGACGCTCAAGGACGATCGCGCGCAAATCCGGGCGGTGCTTTGGCGGATGACGGCGAGCAAGCTGCGGTTCGATTTGGAGGATGGACTGGAGGTGATTTGCCAGGGCGATCTCGACATTTACGCGCCGCGAGGGAGCTATCAGCTCGTGGTCCGCCAGATCGAGCCGAAAGGGGTCGGAGCGCTGGAGCTCAAGCTGCGCCAACTTCGCGAAAAACTCGCCGGCGAGGGCCTGTTCGACGCCGCGCGGAAACGACCGCTGCCGAGGTTTCCCCGCCGCCTGGCTTTCGTCACCAGCCCGACGGGGGCGGCGATCCGCGATTTTCTCGAAGTGCTCCGCCGCCGTTGGCGCGGCGCCGATGTGCTCGTGGTTCCCGTCCGCGTTCAAGGCGAGGGCGCGGCGGAAGAAATCGCCGCGGCCATCGGCCTGGTCAATCGCCTGACCCTGCCCGTCGACTGCCTGGTGGTCGGCCGCGGCGGCGGCAGCCTGGAAGACCTATGGGCCTTCAACGAGGAGATCGTCGTGCGGGCGATTCACGCCTCGCGCATTCCGGTGATCTCGGCGGTCGGACATGAGATCGACGTGACACTTTCGGACCTGGTCGCCGACGTTCGCGCGCTCACGCCCAGCGAGGCCGCCGAACGCGTCGTGCCCGACGCCGAGGAGTTGGTCCGCGCGCTCGTGGGCCGGAAAGAGCGGATGCTGACCTCGTTGCGACGCCGCGCATCGCAAGCGCGCTTGCGGCTCGACCAGCTCGCCGGGCGGCGCGCGTTCCGCAAGCCGTTCGAGCGGCTCCACGACTTGGCGCGCCGGCTCGATGAATGGTCGGCGCGCTCGTCGCGCGCCGCGCGGCGGCGGCTGGAAGTCGCGCGCGGGCGGGCCGATTCGCTGGCCGGGCGCTTGGAGTCGCTCAGTCCGCTGAGCGTCTTGGGGCGAGGCTACAGTCTCACCGAGCGCGCCGGCGACGGCCGATTGCTGCGCCACGCCGCCGAACTGACGGTGGGCGACGAGATCCGCACGCGCTTTCAGACGGGCCGCGCCGTCAGCCGCGTCGAAACGATCGAATTCCCGCCGTCATCATGAAGCGTTCGCAGCTAACAACGGTTTCTTGAATTGGATATGGAACAGAACCCATCGCATGAACTTAGCCTTGAGGTGGGCAGATGCCCCTGGCGCCGTTTACCCAATACCTAGGTTCGATTCATTCGCGATAAAAATTCTTTCAGCATTCCTTACGGAGACCAGCCACTTTGACCGAATCGCCCAACCCGCAAAATCCCCCGACTCCGCCGAATTTCGAGGCGGCGCTCGAGCGGCTCGAAGCCATCGTGCGTCGACTCGAAGACGGCGACGTCGGCCTGGCGGAAGCCCTGGCCCATTACGAACAAGGCGTTTCACTGCTGAAAAACTGCTATGATCTGCTGGAAAACGCCGAACGCCGGATTGAATTGCTGATGGGAGTCGACGCCGAAGGCAACGCCGTGACCGAGCCGTTCGACGACCAGGCCACGCACGATTCGGAGGCGCCGGCGGCCTCGCGTGGTCGCCGGCGTTCGAAGTCGGCGGGTAAATCCGCCTCCAAGGGCGGCGAAGCGCCGCCGGAGAACGATGTAGACGAATTCAGCGGCCTGTTCTAGAATGAGGCTCTGCGTACCATGTCAAGCGCCGAGCGTCGAGCCCATGGCCGTGATCGTACAAAAATCCATCACACGATTTGAACAATTTGCGCTCGAAGCGCGTCCGCCCATCGAAGAGGCGCTGGCGCGTTATTGCGATTTCGGACCCGGCTGCCCGCATCGTCTCGGTGAGGCGGTGCGCTATAGCCTGCTCGCGCCGGGCAAGCGCTTGCGGCCGCTCTTGGTGTTAATGTCGGCCGCGGCTTGCGGTGGAGATGCTGGGGCCGCCATGCCCGCCGCTTGCGCGGTCGAAATGGTTCATGCGTATTCTTTGATCCATGACGACCTGCCGGCCATGGACAATGACGACCTGCGCCGCGGACGGCCCACGAACCACAAGATCTTCGGCGAAGGATTGGCGATCCTGGCCGGCGATGCCTTGCTGACCCGCGCCTTCGAGATCGTGGCCCGCGACGTGCGCCCGCCCGAAGTGGCCGCGGCCTGCTGCGCCGCGCTGGGCCACGCGGCGGGCGCCGCCGCGCTGGTGGGAGGGCAGGTCGACGATCTGGCCGCTGAATCGCGCGCCGCCGAATGGTCGCGCGAACAAAACGAAAACATCGAACAGGGCCAAGAATTGGCCGCGCTCGAGTCGATCCATCACCGCAAGACCGGCGCGATGTTCCTGGTTTCGCTGCGTTTGGGAGCTTTGACCGCGGGGGCCGAGGCGGAGCAGATGTCGTGCCTGGAGGAATATGGCCGGCGGTTGGGCCTGGCCTTCCAGATCGCCGACGACCTGCTCGACGTGGATGGTGACGAGAAGAACGTGGGCAAACGAGTTGGCAAGGATGCGAACCGAGGCAAGCTGACGTTTCCCGGCCTGTTGGGAATCGCTGAGAGTCGTCGGCGGGCCGAGCGGCTCGCGGCCGAGGCGTGCGAAGCGCTTCGGCCGCTGGGGCCGGCGGCCGACGCTCTGGCCACTTTGGCGCGCTACGTCGTGGAAAGGAACCGCTGATGGATGAATTGCTCTCCAAAATCGAATCGCCGCGCGACTTGCAGGGACTTTCGCAGGAGCAACTTGAACAGTTGGCCGGCGAGATGCGCGAGGCGCTCTGCAACCTGGTCTCGAACCGCACGGCGCATTTCGCCTCGAACCTGGGCGTCGTCGAGCTTTGCCTGGCCCTGCACACGACGTTCGACTTCAGCCGCGACCGGCTGATCTGGGACACGGGTCACCAGATCTATCCGCACAAGTTGATCACGGGCCGCTACGACGAGTTCGGCACGATGCGCGTGAAGGGGGGCCTGATGGGCTATCCCAACCCGCGCGAGAGCGAATACGACCTGTTCATGACGGGCCACGCCGGCTGCAGTATCTCGACCGTGATGGGGCTCAAGAGCGGCGACGACCTTTTGGCCGGCCAGGGCGACCGCCACGCGGTGGCGGTGATCGGCGACGGGGCCCTTCCCTCGGGCATCGTGTTCGAGGCGCTGAACAACGCGGGCGGTCTGAAGAAGCGTCTGCTGGTGATCCTCAACGACAACAAGATGTCGATTTGTCCGCGCGTGGGCGGGCTGGCCCAGTACCTCGACCGCCTGCGGATGAATCCGTTTTACACGGGCTTGAAGCAGGAGGTGGTCAAGGCCTTGGGCAAGGTGCCCCTGCTGGGCGATCCGGTCGAGCGCTTGCTGTGGCAGGCGAAGGAGTCGATCAAGGCCGGTCTGCACGGCGGCATGCTTTTCGAGGAGCTTGGCCTGCGATACATGGGGCCGATCGACGGACACAACATCGGCCAATTGCGAAAGTACCTCAAGCTCATCAAGGACGTCGACGGTCCCGTGCTCTTGCATGTGGTCACGGAAAAGGGACACGGTTTCCAACCGGCGGCGGAGGATCCCGTATTTTTCCACACGCCGGCCCCGTTCCATTGCGACACCAACGGAGGGCTGTCGATCAAGAAGAGCTCCTCGCGTTCGTACACCAACGCGGTCAGCGAGGCGATTTTCGCGCAGCTCGAACAGAACCCGCGCGTGACGATCATGACCGCCGCCATGTGCCAGGGAAACAATCTGGAGCAGGTCCGCGACGGTTTTCCCGAGCGGTTTTTCGACGTCGGCATTTGCGAATCGCACGCGGTGGCCTTCGCGGCCGGCCAGGCCAAGGCCGGCTTGCGACCGATCGTCGACATCTACAGCACCTTCTTGCAACGCGCCTTCGACCAGATCTTCCAGGAAGTCGCCTTGCAGAACCTGCCGGTCACGTTCCTGATCGACCGGGCCGGCCTGACCGGGCCCGACGGGCCGACGCACCACGGGATGTTCGACCTGGGCTACTTGCGGCTGTTCCCCAACCTGGTCGTGATGGCCCCCGGCGACGAGTATGACGTGGCGCCGATGCTCGACTTCGCCCTGGGGCACGACGCGCCCGTTTCCATACGCTATCCGAAGGCCGGCACTGAAAAACTCGATCGCCCGCTGGCGCCGATCGAGTTGGGGCGCGCCGAGGTGGTCGATTGGGGCCACGACGGCATGTTCCTTGCCTGCGGTACGCTGTTGTCGAATTGCGTCAAGGCGGCCGCGATCTTGCGCGAGGAAGGGCTGGACGTGGGCGTGATCAATGCTCGCTTTGTCAAGCCGCTCGATACCGAGGTCATGCTGCGGGCGCTCGAAGCCTGTTCCTTCGTGCTCACGGTGGAGGAGGGGGCGCTGGCGGGCGGCTTTGGCGGCGCGGTGCTCGAAGCGGCGACCGACGCCGGAGTCGCGGCGACCCACGTCCGCCGACTGGGCATTCCCGATCGCTTCATCGAGCACGGCGAGCGCGGCGAGTTGTTGGCCGACCTGGGCCTGGATGTGCAGGGGCTCGCGCGCGCCACCCGAGAACTGGCCGCGAGGGTCGGCATTGTCCCCGACCTCAGCCGCCGGCGACAGGTAAGCTGACGGGGCGTTTACTTCCTCAATTTGGCGCGCCGGTCGCTGTATGACCTGCTGGTCGACATGGACGCCGACGACTCCTTGGGACTGCGAAAGCTCTTTAGCTGGGCGGAAGACGCTTGGGTGTTGCTCGGCGCCGTGTTGTTGATCGCCTTCCCAATTGTCATGATTCTTCTCACGGCGGCGGTTTTCGCAGTGCTTTACGGCTTGCGGAAAATCGCGCAACAACGGGAAGAGGGGCGGCGCATCCCCTGCGCATCGTGCGGCAATGCGATCTATGCCTGCGCCACGCACTGCCCCGCTTGCAAGTCGCCAAACAAAAAGGCGTGCTCGGTTGGTTGGCTTGGGCAGTCGAAGCTTGACCGGCCGGCCGACGGCGAGCACCACGCAATGCATCTGATCGAGGCGCGCCGCTGCTCCTATTGCGCCACGCGCCTTAAGAAGCGAACGCCACATCAGATTTGCGGCGTCTGCGGCCGCGAGGCATTTAGCGACGAGGCGGCGCACCGCGCCTATCTGCGCGAAGTTGACGGCAGGCTCGTGCGAGCGCTGTTGGTTTGTCTTGCATTGGGGATCGTGCCGGTGATCGGCGTTGTGCCCGCGATTGTTTTCTATCGGCTCCAACTGGTGAGCCCTCTGCGGCGCTACGTCCCCGCCGGCGCGTCGTTGGTGGCAAGGTGGTTGGGCCGCGTCGCTTGTTTCGCGTTGCTGTCCGTGCAATGGGTGCCCATCCTGGGGATCGCGTGGCTGCCCATCATGGCGTCGATCAATTATGCCCTTTAGCATCGCGGATTAAATAACCTCCCAAGTTTTTGCCGCTGCACTTTCCGAGAACTCGTAAACTAACCGCAGCACGCGTCTCTTGCGAACCAGCCAAAATGCCGAGATTCCCAGGTCTTCCAACTCGATGGGTTGATTTATTGGCTGAGTGGGTGCGCGACCAGACAACACGAAAAGT
>DATKSN010000297.1:0-5844 GCA_035531595.1 Pirellulales bacterium
ACTTTTCGTGTTGTCTGGTCGCGCACCCACTCAGCCAATAAATCAACCCATCGAGTTGGAAGACCTGGGAATCTCGGCATTTTGGCTGGTTCGCAAGAGACGCGTGCTGCGGTTAGTTTACGAGTTCTCGGAAAGTGCAGCAGACATGCTGGAGGTCTCAATCGCAAGAGACGCGTGCTGCGGTTAGTTTACGAGTTCTCGGAAAGTGCAGCTGGATTCAGAACGCCCGGCAAAAGGGAGTCTATCTCATTGAGATTACGCAGGGGCTATCGTACTTGGTCGATCCGCTGGAAGAGGAAAGCGCATCTCAGGCCGCTGCGTTTATCCAAGCGGCGGCGATTCAGATTTGCAGAACGAGACAGATTCCAAGCCGGTCCCCTGGCTTGGAGGAGATGCAAGGATGACCGTTCGGTCAACGGACACACCTACACCACGTTAGAATTCGTCGCCGGCCCGCAGCCAAGGCGTGACGGTTGGTTCGTAGGCGCAAATCTCGCCCGGCGTGAAGTAGAGCGCGATTTCGCGCAAGGCGGCTTCCGCGCCGTCGGAGGCGTGAACCAGGTTCATCTGCCGGCTCGCGCTCAAGTCGCCGCGGATCGTGCCGGCGGCGGCTTTCAGCCCGCTGGTGGCGCCGAGCATCTCGCGAACCACGCGAACCGCCTCCAGCCCCTCGATGATCGCGGCCACAACCGGACCACCGGTGATGAAGCTCTCCAAGGCCGGATAGAACGGTTTATTGACGTGTTCGGCGTAATGCTTCTTCGAGAGTTCGGGCGTGATCCGCATCATCTTCATCGCGATCACGTTCAAGCCCTTGTCTTCGAACCGACCCAGAACCCGCCCCACCAGCCGTCGCTGGACACAGTCGGGCTTGAATAAAATCAGCGTGCGCTCCATGACCCGGATACTCCTCGTCGGGAAAGTCAACAACCACCCGCTTCAAGGCTAGGATTGGCACCCGAGCCCGAACCCAATGCGGCAATCCTTGCCTTGAAGCGGGTTGTTGAAAGTCAAAGGTTGTGATTCTAGGCGATCCGGCGCGGGGGCTCAAGCCACCCGCGTGCGTGACGTGCGTGAGCGAAACAGCGCGATTAACCGGAACCGGAAGCCGGGCATGGAGGCGGCACTGCCGTGACGCCAACCGTCCGCCCTAGGTTGTACCGGAAGGCACGATCACTAATGGGTAGGTTGGCACGCTCGCGGAAGTGCCGTTCGAGCGTGGGAGCCATTCAATCGTCGTCGGTCAAAAATGACTTCTGATGCTCATTTCGCTCCTCAATTTCCGTGCCTGAGTATTCTTTGAACTGTGCGTCGGAACTTCCTAGCTTTTCGTTTGACACTTCGGACTCCGGTTTTTTTGCGTCGGTTTTTCGTCCCCGACCACCGATTGGTTTGATGCCTTCCAGGCGACCAGAATCTTCTCGGTCGGCGAATTCATGATATACATGCGACCGTGCTCTGGCAGTTCCGCCATGACATACGGAGAGTGCGTCGTGATGACTATTTGAAGTTCATGAACGCGGCACAGATCTGCGAGTTCGTGAACCAAGCGGCGTTGCGCCCTTGGATGGAGTGATGTTTTGAATTCATCAATCAAAACCATGCTGTACTTGGGGAAGTCCATTTTTAGCAAGTCAACAAGGGCAAGCTCTCCCGCCCCATGATGAAAGCCCGAGTATTGTTCCGACCGCAGAGACGCAATGGGAACCCAGCGGTTTTCGTCCACATTGCTAAGGGCGACTCCGGCGCTGTCGTAGGTTCTGCCCATGATCGAGGAAAGGCGGCGCAATGCCTCTGGCTCAAACATTTGCCTGTTCGTTTCCTTGTTCAGCGCTTTGGCAATACGCTGATAACCAACGCGCGATGCCATCGCCTGAATCCGACGTAGATCAACGAATCGAATCAGCCGTTTGCGGCGCTCTGGAGTCTCGCGCCAGCGATCCGTCGGTTTCTGGATGCTCCCGCGCGTCGAGCCTTTACCCTCCCTTACTTGATATTCGATTGTCGCATTTCGGATCTTGTCCCAAGGGGTATCGGGAAAGAACGACGATGCAAACATGGATCGTTCGTCTTCAACGGGAGAGCGGTAGATCGACGCGATCGCCTGGAGGATTGTGCTTTTTCCAACTCCGTTTTCTCCTGCGATGGCGATAAATGGAAATCCGAACGAAACCCTTTGGCCTGACCATCCTCGGACGCCCGATATTTCGATGAATTCTAGTCGTTTCGGCCAATGGGTGCCGGTTTGCCATTTCGCGGCGAGCTTACGCATTTCCCTTGAATCAATCGCCATTTACGCACCGAGTTGCGAGAAGCTTGTGAACCTCAAGCCGTGTAGCGGGTCAGATAACATTGAATTATAGCGTCTTATTCCGGCGATTTCCAGCCCTCAACGGTTAAATGGGCCGTTTTATGCGACAGTTTGAGGGAGAGTGGCCCGCATCTCGAACGGCGCCGCGGATTTACCACCCGCGGCAAACCCGCCTTGACACGTCGCGGAAAATCGAGAGAATCCCGCAATCCTTCGCCGGATGGAAAGGCGAAGAGTCAAGTTGCAAGTCACGCGCCGCCAAGCGACGGTATGGATGCCGCCGCGGTTTCGGCCGCCCAACCCCATTCGACGACTCTCCCGCTAACGGGCATGGAGGCCCGACGCCATGAGGGAACGGATCGCACAGGTTCCGGGGATCAGCCTGCGTCAGGTGCTGCCGGATGCCGAATTCATCGGCGCCGACGACATCGCCGCGACGAGTTGCTCCGCGGACTCGCGCACCTGCCGCCGAGGCGATTTGTTCGTGGCCCTGCCGGCGAGCATCGGCCCGGCGAACAACGGGAACCTTCAGCATTTTGCGCGTGAAGCGATTTCGCGCGGCGCCGCGGCCCTTCTAACCGACCGCCCCGTGCCGAGTTGCAAGCTTCCGACCTGTTACGTCGCCGACGTGCGCGAGGCCTACGGCCACGTCTGCCAGGCTCTGGCAGGCTACCCGGGCCGTCGGCTCAAGGCGATTGGGATCACGGGCACCAACGGCAAGACGACGACCGGTTTCTTGACGGCGGCCATCTTGTCGACCGCGGGCTTTCAACCGGGTCTCTTGGGCACGTTGGGGTATTGCGACGCGGTGACGACCGCCGAGGCGCGCTGGACCACTCCGCCCGCGCCGGTGCTGGCCCATTGGTTGGCCCGGATGGCGGCGAACGGCTGTTCGCACGCGGTGATGGAAGTTTCGAGCCATGCCCTGGACCAGTCGCGCGTGGCCGGCGTCGATTTCGACGTGGCCTGCGTCACCAACGTGCGGCGCGACCACCTCGACTACCACGGCACCGAACATCATTATCGCGCGGCCAAGCTCAAACTCTTGAACCACCTGCTGCCCGAGGGCTTCGCGATCGTCAACGCCGACGACCCGGTGGCCGCCGGCTTCCTGTCGCAGTGCGATGGGCCGGTGCTGACCATCGGACTCGACACGCCCGCCGAGGTGACCGCCGTCCCCCTGGAACAGTGCGCAAGCGAGCAGACCTTTCTGCTTCACGCCGGCGACGAAACCGTGCCGGTTCGCACACCGTTGGTGGGCGAGCACAACATCCGCAATTGCCTGGCGGCCGCGGCGATCGGCACGGTTTACGGCATCGACCTGCCGACCATCGTTCGCGGGCTCGAATCGGTCGCATGCGTCCCCGGCCGGCTCGAACGGATCGAGTGCGGCCAGTCGTATCATGTGTTCGTCGATTTCGCCCACACGCCCGATGCGTTGACGGAGGTTCTGGCCACGCTGCGGAGAATCACCGAGGGGCGGTTGATTTGCGTGTTCGGCGCCGGTGGCGACCGCGACAAGACCAAGCGACCGATGATGGGCCGCACGGTCGAGGAGGCGGCCGACCTGGCCGTGGTGACCAGCGACAACCCGCGGAGCGAGCCTCCCCGGTCGATCATCGCGGAAATTCTGGCCGGCTTCCGGCGCCCGATCGAAGCGCGCGTGATCCCCAACCGCGCCGAGGCGATCGCCTGGGCCCTGGACCATGCCCAGCCCGGCGACACGGTGTTGATCGCCGGCAAGGGACACGAGCAGACGCAGATCATCGGCCATGAGCATGTCGCGTTCGACGACCGCGAGGTGGCCAAACAGTGGCTTTACGAATCGACACCCTATCCCATGCCGTATCTGGCAAGCGCCTGACTCCTCACCCCTCACCACTCACCCCTCACCACTCACAATGTCTGGATTAACTCTCAACGAACTGCAAGCGGCGACGGGCGGCCGATGGTTGCACGTCGCGCTTCGCCCGGAACAGCGCGGTGACGCGCTGTTGGGCCGCATCGCCATCGACAGCCGCCAGGTGCGGCCCTGCGATGCGTTCTGGGCGTTGAGGGGGGATCGTCGCGATGGACTGGAGTTCGTCGACGATGCCTTCCTGCGGGGTGCCGCCGGAGTCGTTTCGTCGTCGGATCGGCTGGTGCCCCCCTTGGGCCGCTGGGCGCTGGCGGTGGACGACGCGCGGCAAGCACTGACGAGCGTCGCCCGATACCAGCGCGAACGGTTCGCCGGTTCGGTGATCGCCGTGACGGGGAGCGTCGGAAAGACGACGACCCGGCAGATGATCCATACCGTGCTCGCGGCGCGGTTCGACGGCGCCGCAAGCCCGCGCAATTACAATAATCACCTCGGCGTGCCGTTGAGCATGTTGGCCTGGAATGGCGACGAAAACTACGCGGTGCTCGAATTGGGCGCCAGCCACGAGGGAGAGATCGCCCGACTGGCCGAGCTTTGCCGTCCGCGGATGGGCGTGATCACACGCATCGGCGATGCCCACCTGGGCGGATTCGGCAGCCTTCGGGCCGTGGCCGACGCGAAAGCCGAATTGCTCGACGCCCTGGGGCGCGACGGACTGGCGGTGCTCAATGGCGACGACCCCGAATTGCGACGCTGTGGCAAACAGACCCAGGCCAAGGTTGTGTGGGTCGGGCGCGGGGCCAATTGCGACTTGACGGCCGTCGACGTGCATAGCTCCCGAGGACGTTTGAGCCTCACCATCGGCGGCCGGCGCCTGTGCGTACCCATCTGGGGACGGCACCATGTGACGAGCGTGTTGTCCGCCGTGGCGGTGGGCCAGGCCTGGGGACTCGACTGGAACGAAATCGCCGGCGCGCTGGGGGCCTTCGATCCGCCCCCGATGCGGTGCCAGGTGCTCACCGTGGGCGGCGCGCGGGTGATCGACGATTCCTACAACTCAAGCCCGACCGCCATGCGCGCGGCGCTGGAACTGTTGCGCGACTTCGACGCGCCGGGCCGGCGGATCGTCGTCTGTGGCGATATGCGCGAACTGGGGCACGGAGCGATCCGCTTGCACCGCGAACTGGGCGACGAAGTGGTCACACGTTGCGGGGCGGACCTGCTGGTGGCCTGCGGCGATCATGCCGACGACGTCGTGGCCGGAGCCCGCGCCGCCGGCATGCCGCGCGGCAAAACGGTGGCCTGCCGCGATCCGCTGGAAGCGGTCCCCTTCGTCCGCCGCACGTTGGCCGACGGGGACGTGCTTTTGGTCAAGGGATCGCGCGCCATGGCGCTCGAACGCGTGGTGAGCGAACTCCAGGGCGATGCCCGGCGACGGGCGGCATGACCGACACGAGGAACACCGACTATGAGGAATATGGAAAACTAGTGGAAAGCTCCATCGTCAGCGTTTCGGTTTGCGGGAACTAGAATCGCTACCCTCCCTCCTGGGTAGGAGCAACAAACTTGCTGGATCAAGCGGTCTCTGGGTCGGCCGCTCCGGTGGGTGCTTCGCGATGGAGCTTTATGACTGAGCACCGGAGCGGCGCTAGCCGCCGCTCCGGTTGCTCAGGGA
>DATKSN010000298.1:0-9376 GCA_035531595.1 Pirellulales bacterium
CTCGCCGGATCGCGACCATTTCGGCTGGCTCCGCATCCCCAGCGGGCGGCTTGTACTTCTCTTCCTCGCCCGACGCCACGACTGAGACGCTTCAGTGTGCTCTCAGCACGCTCCACCATGCGCACAGATTGGACGGCTACGGACCGTCGCCGGGATCGGCTTCGAGTGTCGCTTCGAAAATCTTTTTGGCGCGCTCGCGCGCGGCTACAGCCACCTGCCATTGCTCCGCTTGCACGAGCCGGCTGGCGAAGTCGGCCAGGAGCTTGGCCCCTTCCACATTCTCACCGGCGGCGCGCTGCCAGTCCGCGGCGGCGGCATTCCAATCCTGAAGCTGTTCGTAGGCGCCGGCGCGTTTGGCAAGCAGGTTGTTGTCGGCCCCCGCGTCGTGGAGGATGGCCTTCCCAGGCCGTCCAGAATCAGGCTCGTTAACGGGACGGCCTGGGAAGGCCATCCTCCCGACCCCCTCGCCGAAGATTTCGATTGCCCGGCGCCAATCTGTCTTATCGCCCTGAGTAAACAGGTCGCCGATGGAGCTTGCCCACTGTGGATGGCCTTCCACGAGCCGGTCGATGGCTTGCTGGTCGTCCTTGAGTCGATAAGCCGCGGCCAGCGTCTGCCACGGCGTTTCAAACGACCGCCCAAGACCGGTCGTGCCCGCCCGGTCCCAATAACAGGTGCCGTCAAACTGGGTGAAGGCCCAGCCGTTTATGAACGACCCGGCTTTCAGGCCGACTTTCTTGGCGTCGACCTCCAGGCGGACCCATTCGCCGGCTTTCGGCAATTTTCCCATCGGCAGACGACTTACCGTATTGGCCGTGCCAAACCCAATCAAATCCTCGCCCCAGTAAGCGCGGTGCTCCCACCCGGGGCCGTCGTTGAATTGCAGCATCACCGTTTTGGGCGGGTCTTTGGGATCGAGGAACACATAGGCGAACAAGACGTCATCGTCGCCGATCTGCAATCCGGGTTGGACGCCCTGGAAGAGATGTTGGCCGCGTCCTTGAACCTGACGGTGGGTCGATTTCTCACCGCTGAAGACCGGATGCTCCGGCCCGCTGACGAATTCCCAGGGCTTGTCGGCCGGCTCACTTCCAAGATTGGCCCCGGGCGGAGGCGCGTCATCGAGCCAGACATTCTCCAGTGACGTGTCGGCCAGCATCGCCTCGGCTTGCGCCAACATCTGATTGCGCAGCAACTCGTCGTCCGGGTATTCGTCGGTCATTCCCTGGGCGAAGTCGTCCAACGCCCGCTGCCACCGCTTCAGGCCGACATAGGCAGTACCGCGGCGGCGGTAGAGATGCTTGAGGTCAAGCCCCGGAGCTCTCACATGTTCCGCTACTACCGCGGGATCGCCGGAATTCTCACGACTTCCGCCAGCGGAGAGCGCCTGGATGGCGGCGGTAAAGTCGGCTACCTGCCGCTCAAAGTCGGACGACTGGGCCGCTAGTTCGGCGCGCAACACGAGCAAGCCGGGGTCATCCGGTGAGGCGGCGAGTTTCTCGCTGACCGCCGCGAGCAGGTCTTCGATCAAGAGATTCGTGACGTCGTCTTGAATGTGGCTGGCGTCTGCGAGCTCGATGATCTCCGGCTCCTCTTCCCCGGCGCGCTGGACGGTGAAACGGACCTGGTGGCCCTTTAACAACTCGGCCAATTGTGCCACGTTTTCGGCGGCGACGTCCACATCGTCGAATTTCAGCAGTTGGTCGCCGGCGCGCAGACCGGCGTGCCAGGCGGGCGAGCCGCGAAAGACGTGCGTCAGCTTGAACGGATACTCCGTGGCGCCGAATTTCATGCCCATATCCACGGATCGTGTGCCGTTGCCATCGTCGGCGCGGCGCTTCTCGCCGCCGGTCAGAAGCATGGCGCCTTCGGCGGGCCGGCCCTCGTGAAAGAGTGCCATCGCTATTCGTAAAAGGCCCGGCGTACGCAACCAGGTGTCGGGCGAGTTGGGACTGCCCAAACCAACCCGAAGCGCAAGCGAGGAATCTTCTGCGCTTACGCCTTCTTCCTCGCTTGCGCTTCGGGTTGGTGTTTGCTTCAGCACGTCGAATTGTTCGACGGCTGATTTCCACTCCTGGCGCGAGGCGTGCCAGTTGGCGCGGGACGCGGACGACGACGCCTGCACGGCCGCGTCGTCGGCGCGCTCGTGCGCCAGCTTCTCGAGCGACTCGTGAAGTCGCAGGTTTTCGGATTGCAAGCGGACGCGGTTCTGGAAATCGTCGACACCGGATTCCAGGCAGTCGGCCAGTTGCTCCCGAGTTGGACCCGATTCATCCCCGGCGCGAAGTACGGACCACATTATCGCTTCCTCGCCGGATGACGAGGCCAACAACCGGCTGCCATCGGGCGAAAAGGCCGGGCTCAGGGCGTGGAAGCTCCCTTCGGGGTCGAGCTGGATCAATTCGCGCCAGGTGGCTCTGTTCCAAAGGCGAATCGTACCGTCCACGCTGCCCGAGGCCAATGTGTGGCCGTCGGGCGAAAAGGCCACGCTCAAGACCATGTTGGTGTGGGCGCTCAGCGTTTCAAGCTGCTCGCCGGTGGTTGCGTCCCAGATGATGACGTTGCCTTCGGCGCTGGCCATGGACAACAGCTTTCCGTCGGGCGAAAACGCGACGTCATAAATCCTGCGCTGACCCTGGTCGCTGGCCGTCTCGGGGTTTTCCAGAACGTGCAATTCCTGCCAGGTGGCCGTGTCCCATATCCGCGCCGTACCGTCGTAACAGGCGCTCGCCAGCCGAGAGCCGTCTGGCGAGAAACTCACGGCAACACAATCATTGCGCTGCCCGCGGAGATAACGAACCACCCGTCGTGCCGCCACGTCGTAGACCAACAGCGGATGGTCACCCTGGTCTCCCCAGCCAAGCATCGCGAGCGAGCCAAACCCAGCGACAAGCTGCTGGCTGTCCGGTGAGAACGCCAGTGCGGTCACAAGTCCGTGATACTCGTCCGTTTTGAATCCGGGAATCGTGGTGGCGGCGGGCAGCACGGCCAACCGCTCGCGGCGGTCGATGTCCCACAGCTCGATGAACGAGACGTCTTTCTTCCCGCCAAAACCGACCGCCAACAGCCGATTGTCCGGCGAGAACGCGACGCTGTGGGTCGCGAGATCGTCGCTGCGCTCAGGCAGTTGGGCCACTACTTCGCCCGTCGCGCCATCGCGGAGCTGCAGCCGCCTGTTTTCGCCCGAGACCGCCATGAGCGTGCCGTCAGGAGAGAACCGGGCACGCGCGCCAATTGCGCCGGCGATTGTCTGCTGGAGAGAGGTGGCCGTTTGTTCGAGGTTCCAGAGCCGGACCGTCTTGTCCTTGCCCGCGGTGAGCACCTGCCTTCCGCCCGAAACGAAGGCTGCGGCGTCGACCTCCTTGGCGTGTCCGACCAGCGATTTGGGTTTGGCCGTCTCAAGCCGCTTAAAGTCGTCCCAAATCTTGACCGAGCCGTCCATGGCGGCGGTGACCAGTTGGCTGCCGTCGGGACTGAAGGCGATCGCCGAGATCGAGGCCGTGTGCGCCGAAGCGTGAAGCCCCAAGGGCTTTCCGCTGGCCACGTCAAAGAGACTGATCGCGCCCTGGAAGAAGTAACTGACCGCAACTGTCCCGCCATCGGGACTGATCGCCAGGGCTCGTTTGGTACTGCGATGACGGCCGATCTTGTCGTGCAGCCGCGTGATCTCGTGGCTTTCGCGGTTCAGCTTGAAAACGGAGAACAAGTCGAGGTAATCCCCCTGGCCGCCGACGGCCACGGTCAGACCATCGGCCGAAACCGAAACCAGTTGCACGCCGCGGCCTCGGGCTGCCAAGAAGCCGCGGCCTTCGGCTGGCAGTTGGAATTCTTGCCGGGCGATGGGCCTGGCGGTGGCGGCGTCCCACCAGCCGAGGCCCGTATCGACGGTCATCAGCATTCGGCCGATGGGCGAGAAGACCAGTCCGCCGCGCGTCTGGGCCGGAATCGTGCGGGCGTTCTCCTCGCCGGTCAAGGCATCGACCAGTCGCACCTGATCGCCGATCGCCAGTGCCACCCACCGGCCGTCGGGCGAGAGGGCCTGGTCGGTGATGCTGCGGCCCTTCTTCAGATCGAGCGCGGGCCGCGCCTCGTGCCGCGTGGCTGGATCCCAATGCTGCAGCCGCGCGTCGCCGTCGAGCGTGACCAGCTCGCCTGCGGGGCTCAGAGCGGCGTCGATGTCTTTGCCCTCGCTTGCGCTTCGGGTTGGTGTGAACCCTTGGATGACGGCCGCCCGGCTTTCCACCAGGCGGTTCAGGTAATGCCACTCAAACCCGCGCAGATCTTCCTTGCCCGCCGGATCTTTGTTCTCCGCCGGGTCGTAGTCGGCAAGCCGGGCATGGATTTGCGTGGCGTTGGCGTCGTCGTCGGCGAGAAGCCGGGCGGCTAATTGCACGTCGGTGGCGTAGCGGAACTCGCGGCTGCGCCGCTCTGCCTGTTGTGCTTCTTCTTCCGCCGCCACGGTCTTGCGGAGGTTTTCCTCGGCGTGGTTCTTTTCGCGCTTGACGTCGGCCAGCGCCGCCGCCGTGGCCTGCTGGGCCTGTTCGGCCTCGTGGGCGTTTTGCTCGGCCTGGTCGGCGTTTTGCTCGGCCTTGTTTGCGGCGTTCTTGGCCAGCGCCGCGAGCGTGTTCGCCCGGTTGTTGGCCACCAAGGCGGCGACGAAGGCGGTAACGGCGACGAGCGCCACGGCCGCCAGGCCCACCAGCATCGTGCGCAGTTTCCGCGTCGCCCGCTGCTCGTGCTCAAGACGTTGTTGGCGGGCTTCCGCCAGCTCTCGCGCCTGCGCGAGCTCTCTCTGCTGGGCGGTTTCACGGGCCTCGATTTCGGCGCGTGCCGCCTGTTGGCTGGTCTGGAGAAAACCGATCGCTTCGTCGAACTGGCCGCCGTATTGCTCGGCCCAATGGCCGTTGGGGTGTTCCGCGTCGCGCCAGCTCGAGGCGATTTGCAAGTCGGGATCGCGGAACAGGCCCGCTTTCCCTTCCCGCCAGAGCCACGCCGTGTCGGCCAACCGCCGGAAGATGCGCGCCGACTGGGCCTCTTCTTCCACCCAGCCGCGCAACTGCCGCCACCCGCGCATCAGGCTTTCGTGCGACAGATCGAGGACGGTCTGATCGTCCACCTCTTGCTCGATGCCGGGCATGAGAAACGTGACGCCAGGCCGGCGGTACGCACCGAGCACTTCGACCACCGTCGTTCGATCGGCGCCGGCGATCGCTTCCAGACGTTTCAGCCGTGTGGGCCGGCGGATGCCGCGGTTGTCGGCCCCTTTCTCGGTCAGCGTCTTGAAGATCCGCTGGCAAACCCGGCGGTGCTCCTCATCCGGGAGCGATGCGTAAATCTCATCGGCGTGGTTCGAGAGCGCGGCCTCCAGCCCGCCAATGGCCTCGAAATCGCAAAAGTCGATTTCTCGCGCGGAGTTGCCCTCGCCTGACCAGGACGTCGACCAGACGTCCCACATGCGCATTAGCGCGTGTTGCAACACGGGGAGTTGATCGGGGTCGTCGCCCACGTCGTTCAGCAGACGCTGCACGAGCAGCGGCGAAATCCGCGCGCCGCCGACGCCGATGGGCTTCTCGATCGCGTCACGCTTCTGGTCGCGGCCAAGACGTGGAATCAGGTATTCGGCGTCGTTCACGGCTTCAGCCAGTCCGGGAATCTGCGAGCAATCGCCCAGATAGTCCGACCGCATGGTGATCGTCACGTAGATCGGACACTCCGCCTGCTGGCTGGCGGTCAGCAGTAAGTTCACAAACGCCGCGGCGGCTTCTTCGGAATCAATTCCTCGCTGCCGAAAGCGGAACAGCTCTTCAAACTGATCGACCACGACGAGCAGGTTTGTCTCAGGCTCGAACACGTCGCACTGCTTCATCGCTTCGACCAGACCGAAGCGGCTGCGATTGAGCGTGGCGAGTAAACGAGGTAGCGTGTTGGGGTCGTCGGGGTCGTAGAGATCGGCCTCGACGAGGGCCCGCGCGAGATTCTCGATTGGATTACCGCCCGGTCGCAGGATCATCACTTCCCATGTCGAACCGGCGCGGGTCATCGTGCCGCCGTGCAGCTCGGCAATCATTCCTGCCCGAACGAGCGACGACTTGCCGCTGCCCGACGTGCCCACGACCGCCAGAAATCGGTTTTCGCGCAAGAGCTGCACGAGCGCGGCCGTCTGGTCCTCCCGGCCGAAGAACAGATGGTGTTCGTCGCTGCGGAACGGACGAAGACCGGGGAAGGGATTCGTGAGCGATTGCGTCAGACTCATCGCTGGACCTCCTTCGCCTGCCGGAGCGCTTGCACGAAGCCTTCGAGCGCCGCGGGATCGAAAGCGTCTGACGACTGTCGAAGAACGTCGGCCGAGACGCTCTTGAAACGCTCTTTGCGGTGGTTGAAAGGCGGCCCGACGTAGACGGCGCGGACGGCGATCGGCCGCGAATCTCGATAGCCCGACGCCTTCTGCAGGTCGCGGATTTTGAAGTCGACCCAGTGCATGCCGGCCGCCCCGTAGTAGATCAACCGGCCGCCGGCGGCCAATATCGCGTCGCGCACCACCTCCGACTCCAGGCGGCGCAAGCGCATTTTCCAAAGCAAGTCATTCGCCGGATCGACCGCCTCGGAGTTTGGCGCCGGCTGTGGGTTCGTCGCCGTCGCCGGCTCGGTCGACTCGCGTCGCGAAGCCTGTCGGTACGCCGACGAAAGGAGCATCGACTTCATCAGCGGCTTCACACGCCAGCCACCGGCCATGAACTCGGCGGCGAGCCAATCGAGTAGCTCGGGGTGCGTGGGTCGTTGTCCCTGGACGCCGAAATTGTCGGGCGTGGAAACCAGGCCGCGACCGAAAAGCTGCCTCCAAATACGGTTCACCTGGACCCGCGCCAGCAGACCGGCGGCGGGCGAGTCGGTCGCGGTCAGCCAGCGCGCCAGGGCCGTGCGCCGCCCGCTCGTCCCTTCGTGCGCGGGCGCGACCGTAGCGACGGCGTCGGCTTCCGAGCGGCAAAGCACGCGGAGAAAGCCCGGCGGCACCTCGGCGCCGGGCGATTCGTAGTTGCCGCGCAGCAGCAAGTGCGTCGGCGGAGGAGGCGCAACGTCGTACATCGCCTGGAGCTTGCCCCAAGTGCGGCGACCCGCGTTGGCCTCGGCCGCCTGGGCCTCCAATTCGGCCACACGCCGCTTGTCCGCCTCGTTCAACGCCGATGCGACGTCCTCCGGTTTCACCGCCAGTGTCGCGGAAAACTTGCCGAACAGGTACTTCTGGATCTCCGTGCGTTTCTCGGCGGCGGTCGCCAACGCCTGTTTCACGTCGTCGCGGATCGGTTCGGGCAGCGATGCCAATTTCGAGTCGAACCGTTGCGCTTCGTAGGGCCGTAGAAGTTTTGCGGGATGACGCCCACGTCCTCGTGGGTCAAGTCGCGCGCGGTCCGTAGGAAGCCGGTGGCGACGAGCGCCTCGCGGATTTCGGGTGCGTAGTGTTCGGCCCGCCGCCAATCGTAAAGCTCGTCACCGGCGAGCTGTTCCGTGACGAACCGGTCGAACGGCTTGTCGGCGTTGAACGCGGCGATCACGTAATCGCGGTAGAGCCATTTGCCGTCGCTGGTGATGATCTGCGGGCCGTCGACGTCGAAGCCGACCGTGTCGACGTAGCCCGCCACGTCGAGCCAGTGCCGCCCCCAGCGCTCGCCGAAATGCGGCGAGGCGAGCAAGCGGTCGATGAGCCGCTCGTAGGCCTCGGGCGCGGCGTCGGCGAGGAAGGCGTCGACTTCGGCCGGCGAGGGGAGCAGTCCAAGCAGATCGAGATAGACGCGACGTACCAGCGTCACCGGGTCGGCGGCGGGCGAGAAGATCAGGCCGCGGGCTTCGAGCCTGGCGAGCACGAAGGCATCGATCGGGTTGCGGACGCGCGTGCCCCCGGCCACGGCGGGCGGATCGGGCCGCGCAAGCGTTTGGAACGCCCAGAATTGCCGGTCGCGTTCGCTGACCGGGGGCGGCGGCGGCGGAATCGCGTCGGGCCGCTGGGCCGGCACGCCGGCAAGGATCCAATCTCGCACCAGGGAGACCTCGTCCGCGGTGAGCTTTCTCTGGTCGCCCGGCGGCATTTCGCCGCCGGCGATCCGTTGCAGCAACAGGCTTGCGTCGGGATCGGCCCGTTCGACCGCCGGGCCGCTCTCGCCTCCGCGGAGAATCGCCGTCACGCTCCGCAGGTCCAGTTGTCCCTTGGGCTTCTCGACGCCGTGGCAGGCGAGGCAATTGGCCACCACGATCGGCCAGACGTCGCGTTCGAACTGCGGCGAGCGCGACGGTTCGTCGGCGAAAACGCCGCGGCCGCCAACGAGCGCGCAGGCCATTACGGCCCGGGTCAAACGCAGGGCGCGGGTTGAATGTTCCCCATGCATTGCCGAATTCCTCGTTGCGTTCGGGCGGTTGCGTTCGTCCTCGTGAAGAGGCACGCCGGCATTTTAACCGATTTTTGGGTCGCAGGCGCCTATGCCGAAGCTGGTCAATTCGACAAGGCGGTGGAATGGCGGAAGAAGGCGATTGAACTGGTAAAGTCATCAACTTGACGCATGCACCGGCGAGAGGCAGCGGAACAAAACTGGGATAAACCTCCAAACACCTCAAGGGCAAGTTTTTAGCGGCCCAGAGTGTGCCTACTATTTTGCCCGATACGGTTTTCCCTCCTGATACAGCTTGAGCCGGCTTGCAAGATCCTCTTGCTCGCCGTCCGGCGCGAGGTCAAGCGCTTGCCGCTGCCCTTCAATGGCTTTGTCGAATTCGCCCGCTTCGGCGTAGGCGGCGGCAAGCGTGTCAAGCTCGTCGACGCCGTTCCAGGCGCTTAGCTCGCAGGCTTTCGTGGCGTCTTCAATGGCCAGCCTGCCGCAACGAACGCTGTCGTCGGGACAAGTGGCCCGAAGCCATGCCCGATTGTTGTAGGCAAGGGCATCCTTCGGGTCGATCCGGATCGCTTCGTCGTAATCGGCGAGGGCCTTGTCGAGGTCGCCCTTTTCAAACCAAACCAGTGCCCTAGTAAGCAAATCAGCCGCTTGGCCAACTCCTTGGCGTTGATGACTAGGCCCAACAGGCGGTGCCTGTAATAGCATTCCAGCTCGTCGTTGACGGCCTGGCGGCATGCGGTGAAGGCCCGCGCCGCCTTCTCCTGGAAGTCGGTGAGATCGCCGTCCATCAGCCCGTCGTTCAACTCGTCGTTGTGGCAAACCGCCCATCCCTCCTCATCGCCCCAGACAGACTAATAAAAAAGTTGTTGGGAATTCATCGTCACAAGCGTCGGCAGCGTCACAAACGGCTAAAAACAGGCCGCTCAGCGTCACTTCACCGTCACTTCACCGTCGCTTCATCGTCACGGATCGTCACTCATGTCCCAAAATCGCTCACC
>DATKSN010000299.1:0-13531 GCA_035531595.1 Pirellulales bacterium
CGCGGGGAAAAATGAGGTTCATCCGGAAAGTGCGTACCCACAGGCGGCGACGGACGGAGTACGGGTTCCAAGAAAGATGGGGAGGACGTTCACACGCAGCGGTGGCAGGAGTTGATGGGCGGGGGTCCAAGGTGTCATTGCTGGAACCCCCGCAGGCATCTTTCTTGGAACCCGTACTTCGTTGGGTCACCGCACATGGGTTCCTCCAAAAGCGGCCAAGACCACCCGCAAATTCCGCCGAGGAACCACATTTCCATGCCTTTGGTACGCAGTTCCCGGATGAACCAAAAATGAGACCATTGCGCGCGTCGTAGGTTAGGCTTTCCAGCGCTTTCCAGCCTGACGAGTTGCCCCTGGCCAGACTTTTGGTCAAGACGGGCTAACGTATCGTCACGAAATCGTTGTGATTCAAGAGCACATGGACCAGGTTCTCCCTGGCGCGCCGCCGCGGGTCCGCCGATGGTTTGACCGCGCCGGGCGCGCCGGCGGTGAAGGGCGCGAGCTTCTCCGGCGCCGCGAGTCTTGCGGCCTGTTCGTCCAAAAACGCCTCGCAGGCCGCGCGCTCGTCGGCCGTCGGCGGGCGGCAAAGCACCTGCTCGAACGCGGCGACGATGAAGGCCGCGTCGCTCGACGCCTCTTCAACGCGGCCCTCTCCCGTTGCGAACGAGAGTTCGGCGCTGAGCTTACCGGCCAGCAACCGGGCCTGGCCTTGCGCGAGACTGCTGTTGGCCAAGGCCAACGCTTGCTGAGGCACGATGCTCTCGTCGCGGCGGTAGCACTCGTTGACGCTGGCCGAGTCGAAAAGCCGCAGGAACGTCATGAACTTCTCGTGGGCGTGGCGAAAGTAGACACTGCGTCGAGGGACCGTTTCGCCCGTGTTCTGGTCGATGTCGGCGCCGCCCATCGTCGCGTCGAGCCCGCCCGCCACGGCCAGCACGCTGTCGCGGACCAGTTCGGCCTCCATCCGCCGCGGCTTGAACCGCCACAGGTGAATGTTGTCGCGGTCGATGGCCAGGTTTGCGCCGTCGTGCCGCGAGGGGGCCGATTGCCGGCGGTACGCGTCGCTGGTCACGATCAGCTTGTGGATGGCCTTCATGCTCCAGCCGCGCTCGGCCAGTTCGACCGCCAGCCAGTCGAGCAATTGCGGATTCGCCGGCGGCTTGCCGTTGAGTCCGAAGTCGAATACGGTCGGCACCAACGGTTCGCCGAAATGCCGCAGCCAGATCTGGTTCACCGCGACGCGTGCCGTGAGCGGGTTGCGCGGGCTGGCAATCCAGCGGGCCAGCGCCAGACGCCGGCCGCTGCTGGTGGCAGGGTACACTTTGTCGAGCGGCGTGTAATTGGGCGAAGCCGTTTGCAGCGCGGCTTCATACTCTTGCGCGGCGGCCTCGGCCGCCTTGCGGGCCTCGGCGAGTTTCGTCTCGGCCGCCGCGGCGGTCTGCTGCGTTTTCTCGTCGTCGGGCTTCACGGCCTGCTTGGCCGACTCCAGGGCCTGCTCGGCGGCCAAGGCGTTCTGCTCGGCCTCGCGCAGCGCCGCTTCGCGCTCGGCCTGGCCGGCGGCATGTGCCAGTGCTTCGGCTTCGCTGGCACGCGGGGTTGCATAGCGGGCATTGTCGGCCGCAATGCGCGCGGCGACCGATTTCGACCTGGCTTCCGCCGTGGCCAGTGCCTTGGTGGCCAGTGCCTTGGTGGCCAGTGCGACCGCCGCCGTCGCTTTTCGCTCGGCCACTGGCTCATGGGCGTTGGCGACTGCTGGCTGTGATTGCGCCAACTCGGCACGGCTTTTGTCGACGGCCGCCTGGGCCGCCACGAGCATTTCTTGTTGCACGAACGGGCGCAATGCTGGGTAATAGCCCAACACCGGCAGCGACACAGGCTCGATCTTCAATGCTTCAGGATCCGTGGGGGCCAACACGGCGGGCACGCCGGGCGCCAGCGGGTGTTCCTTATCGGCTTGCGCGTCATTGCCGCGCGCGAAGATATAAGTCGGCGCCGCCGCGTCGGCGTCGTAGACGCGCGGCAGGCCGTCGGACGCCAGGTCGGGCTGGCCCGGCACGCGGTCGGTGCGCACCTGATGCGGCTCGAAAAAGGCGCGGAAGCGGTAATAGTCGCGCTGCTCGATGGGGTCGAACTTGTGGTCGTGGCAGCGGGCGCAGTTCAAGGTCAGCCCAAGGAACGCCTTCGCCGTGTGCTCGACCGTGTTGTCGAGCCAGACGTTGCGGTTGAACATGTACCAATTGCGCGCGATGAACCCGGTGGCGCGCAGCGTGTCGGCGTCGGCCGGGGCCAACTCATCGCCAGCGAGCATTTCCAGAATCATGCGGTCGTAGGGCTTGTCGGAGTTGAGCGACTCGATGATCCAATCGCGCCAGCGCCAGATGTGCCGCATGCTGTCGCGGACTTCCATGCCGTAGCCCGACCAATCGCTGTAACGCCAGACGTCCATCCAATGCCGTCCCCAGCGTTCGCCGTGGCGCGGGCTGGCCAGCAATCGATCGACGACTTTCTCGTAGGCGTCGGGCGAGGCGTCCGCCAGAAAGGCGCGCAGCTCGTCGCGCGTGGGCGGCAGGCCGATCAGGTCGAGGTAAACGCGCCGCAGGAGCACATGCTTCTCGGCCGGCGCCAGCGGCGCCAGGCCCAGCCGCTGCTGCTCGACGGCGAGCAAAGCGTCGATCGGGTGCCCGCCGCCGGCCATGTGAGGCACGGTTGGCCGTACCGGCGGTCGGAACGACCAATGATCGCGCGGATCGGCCGGGAGCGGTTCGTCGGGTGCCTTGGCTCCCTGGTCGATCCAAGCCGCGAGAGTGGCGATTTCGTCCGCGGTGAGTGGCTCGCCTTCGGGCGGCATACGCCAGTCGTCGGCGCCGACGACGGCCTGGATCAGCAGGCTTTCGCCGCTCTTTCCGGCCACGATGGCCGGTCCCTGCTCGCCCCCTTTGGCAATCGCCGAGGGCGCATCGAGCCGCAGCGAATTCTGTCGCTTCAGGGCGCCGTGGCAGGCGTAGCAGCGCCGGCTCAGGAGCGGCTTGACGTCGCGGACATACTCAACTTTGTCGGCGGCCGGGAGTGAGGCGGCGACGAGCGGCAACCAACAGGCGAGCACGGTGGCGAACTTCGGCATGGGGCGAGCGCGTGGGGAAGGTCGAATCGGCAACGTGGCGGGCAAGGTCGGCGCCTGGCGGCACCGCAGGCTGCCGTCAGTATAACAGGTTGTGGCGCGTAAAGGCCACCAGGGTCACGAAAACGCCCCAGCACGTCGCGGCTGCGGTGTGGGATGGTAGGATCTCGTCAAAGCAGGAGCAATCCGTCCCGCTCTACTCGACGTTCTTTTCGCCCCAATCCCACGCGTTGCGGTCGGCCCACCTCGTCAGGATTTCCTGGTGCCGGCGGCCATCCACCGCCACGTCCAGGAAAACCAATCGTCCACGGCGCGTCAACTGAAACCTTCCCACTTCAGTCTGCCGGACATCGCCGGCCAACTCGGCAATTTTAGGCCGTGGCAGCGCCTCCCAGCGGCAGGCTTCGGTCAGGAAATGGTCGAGCCGGGCGGTTGCTTCCGCGGCCGATCCGAAGGCGAGCACCGAACGCGCCTTGTTGTCCCAGAATTCCCAGCGCCGCTGCGGATGGCCCAAATGGAAGAAGCATTCCAGGCCGACCTCCATCTCCGGCGGCAGGATCCAGTCGGGAATCGGCTCGGGCGCTTCTTCGTCGTCTTTCGCGTTCGGCCAACCCTTGGATTTGGCTTGCGTCTCGAATAATGCGTCCACGCTGATCTGCTCGCCGGGAAACAAGGGGGCGGCGAAGGAATCTCCGAGCCCATGGCGCCCAAGCAACTCGTAGTGGCCACGCAATTCGTAGACCTCGACGATTTCCTGAGCCGGCTCGACGAGCCACAAATGCGGAACGCCGGCGCGGCGGTAAACCTCTCTGCGCGGGCCTCGATCCAGCCAGCGCGAGGGAGCGGACAGCACTTCGGCGACCAGATCGGGAGCGGCGCAAAAGTAGTCCCCCTCGATCATGATGTTCTGCCGCTCCTTGCGAAAGTAGTAGGAGTCGGGAGCGACACCTGCCCAAGGGGCCAAGGCGACGTCCACGCGACTGCTGCGTTTCCCGCCATGCCGGCTGGAGAACACCCCAAGCATGGACCACAGGTTCAAGCGAATGTCGCCGTCATCGAACATGCTGTCCCAGCCCGTTTCGAAACCGTCGGGCTGGCCTGGCCAATAGTCGCGGCGGTTGAAAGTGTGCAAAAACGCTTTGAATGCCTGCCAGGCGATCGGCAAACGAATATCGATCGGCCCTGGAAAAAGCTCCATGCGAATGCCGCTCACCTCGGCCCGCCACCTTCCGGCGGATTTACGAACCGGCGTCGGCGTCTCCACCTGCTTCCAGCGACGGAAGGTTTCGAGCCACTGCTGGAAATGCGCCTCGCCCTCGTCGCGGCTCGAAAAGGGGAAGGCCCATCGCGAACTGCCGTCGATCAACTCCAACTTGTTCTCCGGCACGCCAAAGAACAACGCGTACTCGAGACCGTACATGCGTATTCTCCGATGAAGCGATCGATCCATGCCGCGGAACCCGCAGCGTGGTTTTTTCTTCAGGCGCGCCTGCACCAGTATATCATACTCCCCAACACAACGGAACCGCGTGCGGTATATCACTCGCATGGACCGACGCGGCTCGAGACCTCGCTGATAATCCGGCAGGCCTCTCCCCAATTCAGGGCGTGCGAAGTATAGTGCGGTGTTTCCACCAAAGGTGCCGAATGAGCAAACCCGAAAATGTTGATCCCAGCCAAATACGTCCAGGGCCGATTCGGAATCCGTCGTTGCCGCCGAAACTGCTTGAAACGATCAAAACGGTGTTCGAGGCGATCGGCCCCTACATCGGCATGACACTGCAGCAGTTCGAGATCGGCTTCATGCGGGACATGCGCCCGGAGAGGTGAGGTCGCCGTGTGGTGCCGCATCGCGGCGGCGTGGCTCGTCTACCACGAGAAATTCCTGGGTGACGAGACGTTACCTGATGAAGAGGAACGAAAGCTATTGGGCGCACTGGTTGCGATCTCCAGCGGCGTCGAGGACGTGTCGAAAGTCGGCGTGCCGGCCGAGGTCGGATGGAATACGGCGTGGACGATGGTTCCGAACCCATCCTGTCAATCCCGCAATCCTGTCTAAAACAGCGGCAGCGGCTCGAACGGTTCGGCCAGAACGACCGTGGGATCGATCGCCAGCCAATCGCGCAGCAGCGTGGCGTAAACGCGGCGGAAATCGAGCGACATTTTCAAGTCGCCTTGGTCCAAGTCGAGCAAGCGCGGCGTCTCGCCGATGAGGCCACCCCTCACGCCGCCGCCGGCCAAGAACATCGGCGCCGCCGTGCCGTGATCGGTGCCCGCCGAAGCGTTCTCGGCCACGCGACGGCCGAACTCGCTGAAAGTCATCAGCAGCACGCGCTCGGCGAGCCCCGCCGCGGTCAGGTCGTCGAGAAAGGCCGCCAGCGCGCCGCTCAGCTCGCCGAGCAGCCGGGCGTGCGTCGGCAGTTGCTCCGCGTGCGTGTCGTAGCCCGGCTGGACCGCGTAGTAGACTCGCGCCGGAAGGTCGGCCTCAATCAGCCGGGCAACCATGCTCAAGTGCTGACCGAGCTGGCTGGCGGGGTACGTCGCTTTGCCGCGCTCCCGCGCGGCGGCCTCGTTTACCGCGTCGGCCGTGGCGTAGGCATCGAGCGCCGAACGGCGAACAAACGCCGCCAGCTCGTTGTTCGGCGAGTCGGCAGCGACGCTCTCGCGAGCGGCGCCGTTCAGCACCGCCAACTCGTCGAACCGGGAGAAACTGCCGGCGATCGATCGGCGTCCGATGATCGCCGCGGGCAATGCGCCGCCGCCCACCAGCACGGCCGCCGGGCACCCCTGGGGCACCGGCACGGGGCCGTCGGCGGCCGCCGCGGGCGACCGCGAATCTCCGTCACGGAGTGCCGGAGCCACATGGCTCTGATCGAGAGCACGCCCCAGCCAGCCGTGGCCTTTGTGCCCCGCGCGATCGAAGCGGGCGGTGTGCCAGATCGCCATGCTCACCTCGTGCGAGCGGTTGGGATTCGGGTAACCCACGCCCTGCACGATCGCCAGCCGCTGGTTCCGATGAAGATCGGCCATGGCCCGCATCGACGGATGCAAGGCGACGTTGTCGTCGAGCTTGTGAAGCTTATCCATCGGCAGCCGCAGCTTGTCGCGCTGCTTCGCGTACCCTTCGTCCCGGAAGGGAAGCACGGTGTTGATGCCGTCGTTGCCGCCGTCGAGCTGGACGACGACGAGCACACGGTCATCGGCTTTGGTTTCGACCGCCCGAGCCAGGCGCGCCAGGAAGCCGGGCACCGTGGGAGCCAGGGCGATGAGCGACGAGCGTTTGAGAAGGTTGCGGCGTGTGAGCATGGCGGTTGTCCTGGTGAGGGCTGAGTGGTGAGTGGTGAGCGGTCATGGTCCCACACCAACCCGCAGCGCAAGCAAGGTCGAGCGTTCAACTTGCCTTGCTTGCGCCGCGGGTTCGTGTACTGGCATGCTGCGCCCGTTTCTCCGGGACCATGAATAATACGGGCCAGGCTCATCCCAACTGCGCTTGCGGCGAGCCGAGCGCCCCGGCCAGTAGCCGCCGCGCGTTCTCGGGCGTCAGCACGGTTTCTGCGCCAAATGCCGCCTGCTTGACTCGTTGCATTTCGTGAGCGCCGCAATTCAGGAGCGCTCGGCCCACAAACGCGGCAAACGGCTCGGCCCTTCCCCCACAACCGCGCCGCTCGGCCAGGCCGAGCCAATCCGGCGCCGCGGCGGCGCTTTGCAGAGCGCCCTCGGCCAGCCGCTGGGCGAAGTTGCCGCGTGCGATCAGCGACCGCGAGTTGATCCACGATCGGCCGCCCCCCCAGCCGAACACATTGGGCGGATCGAACAGGTTCTGGCCAAGCGCCGCCGTCCACTCCGCCAGCACGATCGTGCTCGGCGGCGGATCGAACACCTCCAAAGCCCGCACCGCGCCGACGATGAACTCGGCCGGCCCCAGCACCCGATTACCGATGTTCCCTTCGGCGAAGAAGGCCGCCGAGCGCAGCACCGTCTCGACCGCCCAGCCGACGTTGAGGTCATGCTCCCGCAAACCGGCGGCCAGGTCGTCGATGGCAGATCCTTCGACCGCGCCCTCGCCCAGCAGTAGCTCGCAAACCCGGCGGGCCAGCCGCGCCGACGTGGCCGGTTGGTCCAGCAGCATCGCCAGCAGATCGTCGCCCCGCCAGGCTCCGCGGCGGCCAAGGATCGTCTTCTCGCCGTCGTCGTGGTAGGCGGCCACCTCGCGAAACTCGCCGGCCTTCACGGTCCAGCCGCTCAGCGCGCGGGCGGCGTCTTTGACATCGCCTTCGCCGTAGCTTCCCTCGCCCAGCGTAAACAGCTCCATCAGCTCGCGGGCCAGGTTTTCGTTGGGGTGCTCGCGGCGGTTGCCGTCGGCGTCGAGCCAGACGAGCAGCGCCGGATCCTTGACGACGTGCGTAAGCAGTTCGGCGAACGGCGCTCGGGCAAAGCGGCGAAACAGCTCGTTCTGCCTCCGCATCATCGCCACGTTTTCCACCTTGCGATTGCCGGTGGCGAAATGGTTGTGCCAGAGGAGCGTCAATCGTTCGCCGAGCGGATCGGGCGAAAAGATCATCCGGTAAAGCCACCACGCCTTGAGCCGTTGCACATTGCCCGACGCCACCGCCGCATCGGCCAGCAGGCGCGACGTGGCCTCGAATTCGTCGGGCACCGCGGTGCGATACGCCTTGCCCGCCAGCAGCCGGTCGATTGCCTTGTGCGGGCCATCGGCTAGGTCGCGCTGCATCTCTTCCCACGTCGCCGCGAAGCCCGCCCGGCGGTGCAGATGCACCACCCGCCGCAGATCCCAGGGTGCTTGGTCGTCGGGCGTGTAAGGCTGTTGGAACATGGTCGTTTCGCTTTCACATAGCTCAGGCATTGAGACAGTCACGGTGGCTGGGGCAGAGCCTAAGCGATGCCCCGGTCGAAAAATGTGGTGTTCGATGCCTGTCGTTATTCGGTCTTGGATTTCAACCCAATGTCCTGCGTGAGTTTCGTTGCGCCGTCAGCCACGTTGAGCAAAGCGATGCCATGAAACTGTGATTGCGGCATCGCGGACCAGCCGCCCGCTCCGATGCAAATGAAGAGCCTGGGTTTTCCCTCTGGCTGGTCCGATCTCCCATATGCCACGCGAGCCTTCTCAAAGAACGCGACGGCGTCGACCTGTGCCGGCTCGAACTCCTCGCCACCTACGGCGTGAACACCCAGGCAACCGGGACCGGGCAGCACGGCGAGCGAGAACGTGCCCTCCGAGTTGGTATACCCTTCGCTAAAAGAACCAACCGCCCCCACCCCGGAACCTCCCACGCCGGTCACGACGTGCGGGTTCGGATAAAGCGGGAAGTAGACCACATGCGCGGCGACCGGCCGCCCGCTGACTTGTTCGGTCACGAGGCCAGTTACTGGTATCGCCGGGTAAATATGAAGCTCGGTTTCGAGCGCATCCAACCCGGGCACGTCGGCCGTGGTGCGGCTCCCCGCCAGGTAACATTCGCCGACGGGAGGATGGGCGAACAGCCGATATTCGTCAGACTTGGGGCAGCCTCGAAGCGTAAACCGTCCCGAGGCATCGGTGACCACGCTCGAGAAGCCTGGGAACGACGAGACCCGCGCACCCTCGATCGCTGCGCCTGTTTTGGCATCGGTCACCGTGCCGGCGATCGGACGCGACGGGCGCACGACGTGCGTAAAGCGAGGCCCATACACGCGCTTTGAGAAAGGTGGCTGATCTGGCGTTTGCAGCGCATCGTCAAGGGGATGCGTGACGACCATGATCCTAGCGTGTTCGACGCCTTCCCCCACGAGATCCAACGCGGCCAGGCGGTTCTGCCCCATCCCGGCGATCCGAAAATCCCCTCGATCGTCCGTGCGAGTGTTTCGCTCAGGTACGCCACGCCGGGGGCGCCAAGAGGCAGCGCCCAAGACGCAAACGGCGAGGAGGGCTTTCCCTGTCTCAGGGACTCGAGGTACGGCTGCGGATTATCGTCGGGAAAGCTCTGCAGGCTGGCGACCCGCACTTCCATGCCGGCAACCGGACGTCCTTCCAGGTCGATGATCCGCCCCTCGATGGCCGCCCCGCCGCGAGCAAGCTTGAGCGTCAAGTCGGATGGAAGATCCTGCGGTGATGCCTCCACCCAACCAGGGCCGTACCCTTTCTTCGCGGCGACCACGAAACATCGGCTGACGCCGAACCTTTGGTCGTGAGGCACCTGGAGCTTGAACGTGCCATCGTCGGCGGTGGTGGTTTGGAAGCGAAACCGTCTGTCGTCGCGTCGACCCCCGTAGGCGAAATACGTCAAGCCGACCCGAGCGCCTGCGACTGCATCGCCCTCCGGTCCCACCACGCGGCCACAGAATTCGATCGACTGCTGGTCCTTTTCCGCCGCGGTCGGCGAGGCATGAGCGTTCCCGGCGGCGGCCTTTTCGCTGTCGGGAGCGGGAGCGGGGGCGCCCACTGGTTGCAGCCGCAGATCGCCCAGATCGACCGCCTCGCCGGGCTGAATGACCGCCGTGGTCTTTTCGAGCTTGTCGCGACGCAGCGGCGCAGACAGCGCGTATGGCACGCCCGGCGGAACGAGCTCGATGCGAAACCGGCCGTCCTTTCCGGTCTTCAACCACTCCAGCAAATGTCCAAGTCCCTCGAACCCTCGAACACTGGACGGCGACACCGCCTCGACCTCGACGCTGTAGTCGGGGACCGGTTTTCCATCGCGATCAACGATGCGGCCCGAGATCGACGCGCACGGACGCAGGACAACCTGTTTCGGCGGGTCTGTGTCGGCCGATAGCCGAACCGCGCCGGCCAGTTTCCGTTCGCGGTGCAAGAACATCGCGGTGCGCGACGGATCGCGCGGATCGACGATCTCGGCCGTCGCCGCGGGCAGGGGATCACGAGACCAATGGGAATAGTAGCCCACGGCCATGCGCACCGGCGTTATGTGTCTGGTCAGTGCGCCCGGCAACGAGGCTCCAGCCACATCCACCAGTTCGACCCGCGCGACGTCGAGCGGGCGCAATCCGATATCGCAGACGGCCTCCGTCGCCTCCGCCGGCGGATTGATCGCGCGTAGCGCGTTGGACAGTTCGAGCTCCCACGCGAAATCGACGTTCAGCTTGTCGGTGCCCTTCTGGCGTAGCTCGGCGATCGCGTCGGCGCCGGCTTCAGGATAGCGATCGGACCGCTCCGCGACGAAAGCGACCAGCCCGCTGCCCGGCAGCGCCGGCACGGCATAGCTGCCGTCGTCGCGAGTGGGCCAACGATCGAGTTCCACGTTTCCGAAGCGAGGATATCCGGCCGCCGCCTCGTTCGACAAAAGCGGACGATAGATGACCATGCCGCGAATGGGTTTCCCGCTGACCGCGTCGGTCACGCGACCGCGGACCCAAATCGCCCGCTTGAGCGTCGCATCGCAGGCCACCGGCTCCTGGCCGTCGCGCTTGGGAACGTCGAATTCCGTGCGGAAATAGGGTTGATCCGCCGCGGGAATCAAGCGCAAAACGTGGTTCCGCTTCGGATCGCGTGGCTTGGGCACGCCGTGGAGCGAATAGCGGCCTTTCATGTCGGTCATTGCGGACAAAAAGCCCTCGACGAAGAATCTGGCGTCGGCGTATTCATTCAGCCGAACTTCGACGCCGGCCAGCGGCTGGCCGCTGTCGGCGTCGCGCACCACGCCGGTAATCGGCTGCTCGGGCTCGGCGGCAAGATCGAACCGCGCGCCGAAACAAGATTGCACACGGTAGCGAGGGTCACCCCAACCAGGATAGGGCAGCGGCGACATGTCGCGCGTCAAGACATTGACCCACGCCTTGGCCATGCCCGATGCGGTCAATTCCAACTCGATCAACCGGTCCCGCCCAAGGCCCGCCAGCCGAAACCGGCCTTGCTCGTCGGTCACCTCCGTGGGCAGGACCACCGGCGGCGATCCCAGCGGCAGGAACCTTTCGCCCGGATACCGACTGACGCGCTCGACCGCCGTGTCATCCATTGAGTCGACCACCGCGGGATTATGCTTGGCAGCCTCGATCCAGGCGCCAATGTTCTCGGCGCCGCCCTCCACCCGGTAGACGTTGACGCGCACGCCGCTTCTGGGCCGGCCCTCCAGGTCGAGCACGCGGCCCTCGATGGCGACGTCGTCGGGCGGCAAGCGCAGTGTCACGTCGCCGGCAGCGGGAGCGTTGTCCCAATCGATTGCGTACCCACGGGCGTCGGCGAAAACAAGAAAGTTTGGGGCAATGAGCACATCGCCGGTGGCGAAGGGTGAGACGTCCGTGAAAGCGACGTTGGCCGCGCCGGCATGGTCAGTTCGTCCCTCACCAACCACCTGGACCGTTTCGACCAAGGCCGGATGCGCGTCGTACCGAATGACCCGCACACGCGCGCCGACGACCGGTTTCTCGTTGGTGTCGAACACGCGAACACGAAGTTGTCTTGTTGTTTCAACCAATTGCCCAGCGGCGCTCGATTGCGCCGCCGGTTCCTGTTTGCCTTGCTGATCGTGTACCTGTTCGGTGACGGTGGCGTCGACGTCGGACTCTGATGGCACGCGGTCAGACGTGTTGGCATTCTTATCATCGTCCGCCGCCGCCCGAGGCGCGAGGCGAACGACCGCGACTGCTGTTACGAGCACCAGCACGCCGGCCAGAAGCAGCCGCGCGGCGCGGGCGCTGACGGGCAGGTGGGAACAGGCGCGATCGAACAAGGCGCATAGACGATGTTCGAGGTTGCCGCGCTGGGCCATGGCGACGGCGGCGGCGAAGGGGACGGGACGGTAGGAGCGGGCGATTTGCAACAACTCCGCTGCGTAGTCGGTGGCGCGCTCTCCGGCAAGCACCACGCAGTCGTCGCAGGCCAGCTCGCGCTCGATCCGCAAGCGCCGCAAGGCGTACCAGGTCAGTGGATGGAACCAATAGACCGCGCAAGCGAAGCGGCCCAATATCTGGAAACCGACGTCGCAACGCTTGACGTGCGCCAATTCGTGCAACAAGACGAATCGCCGCAGACGATCGCTCCACGCTCGCGCGTGTCGAGGCAACAGCACGACGGGGCGCAGCACGCCCCAAGTCATCGGCATCAAAGCCGAGTCGATCTCGTAGAGACCAACGCGCCGCGCCAGCGCGAGGCGTTGGCGCAGCTCGTCGAGCAGGCTGGTCCACACATCGGAGTCGATCGGCCGCGCTTGCCGGCGCAACAGCAGTGTGCGTGCCAGCCCGGCGACCAAAGGTGAAAGGGCGAGGAGCGCGCCGACGAGCCAAAACGCCGCGAGGTTAAGCGGCGGATGAGTAGCCGCCGTTTCCGCCGCGGTCGGCTCGCCCTGAAGCGGTGCCTCGTAGCCCGCGTGCTCCGCAAGCGGAGGGGCCGTTTGCAGTTCAGGCGGCCCGGCCCATTCTTGCGCAGTTGGCGCGCCAGACCGTTCCACTTGCGGAGCAAGCGGACCGCTTTCCTCGCGCCCAGCGAGAGGGCTACGGTTGGGCAAAATGGCCAGCCGCCATTCGGGCAGGGCCGCCGACAAGCCCGGCAACAGCACGAGCGCGGCAAACGTCATGCACCATATCCGGTGCCGCAGCGCGGCCGACGACCGCCGAAAAAGCGCCGTCGCCGCGATCGCCACCAGCAACAACACCGTCGCCTTCGCGGCGGCGTCGAGCCAGAACAGCGCGAAGGGGGCGCTGGTCATCTCAGCCAGGTACTTCTCAAGTTGTGTCGGCATTTCACTGTTCCTCGCTTTGTGCTTGTTCAATCAATCGCCACATGGACTTTTACTCCACGCGGCCGGGAATGCGACTTTTTGGCGTTTCCTCATCGTAGGGTGGGACAAGCTGTCGCCTTTCGCTCCGCGAAAGGGCGTGCTTTCGCGGAGCGAAAGGCGACAATACAGGGAACCGCGCGGCCGCGTGCCAGTTGAGTTATGGCAGGCTGGCAACGACACAAAACCACCGTGAAGAAATGTCCCGGTCGAGGCCGAATTTTCAACACCCGATCTGCCGGCCCACCATTGGGCTGGCGATGGTGGGCCGGCGCCCGCTTCGCGGTCTGGTCCCACCCTACGTGTTGTGTCGGCATCTCACTGACCCTCCTTTCGCGCTTGTTCGATCAACTGTCGCATGCGGCGGTAGTCGTCGTTGTTGAGCCGGTCGGACGATACGTCGAGCAGTGCGGCCACCGCGTCGCTGGCCGAGCCGCCGAAAAACGTCTCCAGCACATGGCCGATCGCCGAACGGCTGGCCGACTCGTGCGACTCGGTGGGCCGGTAGACGTATTTCGTGCCGCTGCGGCGGTGACGCAAATGCCCCTTCCGCTCCAGGTGGCGAATCATCGTCCGAACCGACGAATAACTGGGCGGATCGGCCAAGCGCCCCAGCACCTCGGCGACCGAACCCTCGCCCAACTGATAAACGGCGTCCATGATCTGCCGCTCGCGCCGCCCCAGT
>DATKSN010000300.1:0-8831 GCA_035531595.1 Pirellulales bacterium
GTCAGAGGCCAGGGGCTTGCCCCCTGGAGTTTCACGTTGGTTTCTAAATCGAATGCGGCCGCATCCCAACGTCCGTGTCGCCCCGCCGGCTGCCTCTGGCAGCCGGCGGGGCGACACGGGGAAAGACAGGTAATCAGTGGATCCTGCGTGTGTAGATACGAGCGTGAAACTCCAGGGGGCAAGCCCCTGGCCTCTTTACAAGATGTGTCGAACAACGAGGGCTTGCGCCGCAGGCTACACTCTGCCGCCGCTGCGCGGCTCAATGCACGTACCCGAGTATTTTTCTCCGCCGACTTCCGAGCCGTTGCCCGAAACCAGGATCGCTGCGAGAATTCATCCTGTGGCGCCCGAAACGGGTTCCGCAGTCTGATGTGCCATGTCCCCCAGCCCGGACCCCCATGAACCCCGCACAAGCCAAGGCATTTCTCATCGAACAGGGCGTCAAGTTCGTGCTGGCCCAATTCGTCGACATCCACGGCGTCGCCAAGACGAAGGCGGTGCCGGTTTCACACTTTGGCGACATCCTGGACGGCGGGGCGGGCTTTGCCGGCTTTGCCGTTTGGGGGCTGGGGCAGGAACCGCACGACGCCGATTACATGGCCGTCGGCGACCTGGCGACCCTGAGCCTGTTGCCGTGGCAGCCCGGCTATGCGCGGATCGTCTGCGATGGCATCGTGAATGGGCAACCTTGGCCCTTCGATACCCGCACGATCCTGCGCGGGCAGCTTCAGCGACTGGCCGAACGCGGTTGGAAGCTCAACACGGGCATGGAGCCGGAGTTCATGCTCCTGACGCGAAGCCCCGACGGCTCGTTCCGACCGGCCGACGCCAGCGACGCCCTCGACAAACCTTGCTACGACTACAAGGGTCTTTCGCGCAGCCGCGCGTTCATCGAGCGGCTCGTCGAGTCGCTCGTGGCCGTGGGCATCGACGTGTATCAGGTCGATCACGAAGACGCCAACGGCCAGTTCGAGGTCAACTTCGCGTACAGCGACGGGCTGACCTCGGCCGACAGGATCGTGCTGTTCCGCATGGCCGCCGGCGAGATCGCCCACGAGTTGGGCTGCATTTGCTCATTCATGCCCAAGCCGTTGGCTAACCGCACCGGCAGTGGGATGCACATGCACCTTTCGCTGGCCGACGGCGAGAACAACAACCTGTTTCACGACGCCGGCGACCGCCGCGGGCTGGCCTTGTCGCCGCTGGCTTATCATTTTCTGGGCGGACTGCTGGCCCATGCCCCGGCCCTCGCGGCGCTGGCGGCGCCGACCGTCAACTCGTACAAACGGCTCGTCGTCGGCCGCTCGTTTTCAGGCGCGACCTGGGCCCCGGCCTACATCTCCTATGGAGCGAACAACCGCACCTCGATGGTGCGTATCCCCTTGGGCCGGATCGAGCTGCGTTTGACCGATTCGAGCGCCAACCCCTACCTGGCCACGGCCGCCGTGATCGCCGCCGGGCTCGACGGCATCGACCGCCGGCTCGATCCCGCTGAACCTCATAATTTCAACCACTACGCGCTTTCGTCCGACGAGCTGCGCGCGCGAGGCATCGCGGTGCTGCCGCAGAGCCTGCACGAGGCGCTCGTCGCGCTGGAGCAGGATCCCTTGTTCGCCCGCGCGCTGGGGGAGGAGTTCATCGGGGAGTTCCTGCGGTTGAAGCGGATGGAATGGGTCGAGTACCATCGGCATGTGTCGGATTGGGAAGTCAATCGGTACTTGGAGTTTTTCTAGACGGCGCCCGTCGCATAGATAGGTTAAGCACGATAGAATGGGTATCGGTAAGAAGCCACAAACCGATGCGCCGGCGCGTGTGGCGACGCCGCCGGTCGTACGCAGTCCATGCGCGACGCTATCGCTTCGCTCGGTAAACGCAAGTGAGGTTTCGGTCTCCCCATGTGCGGAATCGTAGGACTTCTGATCAAGAATCGCGCGGCGACCGGCTCGCTGGGCGAAATGCTCATGCCGATGTTCGAGTGCATGGCGGAGCGCGGACCCGACTCGGCCGGGCTGGCCGTGTTCGGCGAGCCGGCCGCCGACGCCGTGCGCCGCTTCAACCTGTACGCCCCCGACCGCCATTACGATTGGTGGAAGCTGGTCGAGTGCTTTCGATCCGAAAACGACATGCACGTTTCGATCGGGCCGCTGGAGAACCATGCCGTATTGACCTCGGCGGCTGCGCCGGCTTGTGTCAAGACCTGGCTGGCCGATTACGATCCGGCGCTGCGCCTGCTTTCGGTCGGCCGAGCGATCGACGTCTACAAGGACGAAGGGCACCCGTCCGAAATTGGGCGCCGCTACCGCTTCGCCGACCTGACCGGAACCCATTGCGTGGGCCATACGCGAATGGCGACCGAATCGGCCGTGTCGCCGGCCCACGCCCACCCGTTCACGGCGGGCGAAGACTTTTGCCTGGTTCACAACGGTTCGCTTTCAAATCCCCACATGCTCCGCCGCAAGCTCGAACGCCGGGGACTGGCCTTCGAGACCGACAACGACACCGAGGCCGCCTGCCGTTTCATCGAGTGGCGCATGCGTCAGGGTGAATCGCTCGACCAGGCCCTGCGCGTGGCCTTCGAGGAACTCGACGGCTTTTATACGCTGCTGATCGCCACGGCCGACCAACTGACGCTCGTGCGCGACGCCTTTGCCTGCAAGCCGGCCGTGGTGGCCGAAAGCGACGACTATGTGGCCATCTCCTCGGAGTTTCGCTCGCTGGCCCACTTGCCCGGCGTCGCCCACGCGCACATCTTCGAGCCGTTGCCGGAGGAAATCCATTCATGGAGAGTATAGCCGTTCGCGACGGCGCGCTGGTGCTCGACCTGGCCCAGATGGGCGTCCGCGAGTTGAACCAGTTTCTGCACCACGAGTTGCCCACGAGCGGCGCGGATCGCGTCGAAATCCTGCATCCGGACGGCCGCCACAACCTGGCCGTCGGACTCGATTGGCCCGTTCAGATCGACATCCGCGGACACGCCGGTTACTTCATCGCCGGGATGAACAAGAAGGCCGATGTCACGATCCACGGCAGCGTCGGCTGGAGCGTGGCCGAGAACATCATGTCGGGCACGGTTCGCGTGCGGGGCAACGCCTCGGAGTGCGCCGGGGCCAGCGGACACGGTGGACTGCTGGTGATCGAGGGGAACGCCTCCAGCCGGTGCGGCATCTCGATGAAAGGCTGCGACATCGTCGTCGGCGGCAGCGTGGGGCATGTTTCGGCGTTCATGGCGCAGGCCGGCCGGCTGGTCGTCTGCGGCGACGCCGGAGCCGGACTGGGCGACTCGCTCTACGAGGCGGTGATCTACGTCCGCGGCAATCTGCACGGACTCGGCGCCGATGCGCGCGAGGAGCCGCTGACCGCGGCCGACGTGGCCGGCGTGGCCGACCTGCTGGCCCGCGCGCAGATCGGCGCCGACGCTCGCGAGTTCAAGCGGATCGCATCGGCCCGCGCGCTCTACCATTGGAACGCCGAAGCGCGGCAGGAGTATTGAATGGGCCGCCCCAAGAAGTATTGGCTGCTGAAGACCGACGCGGAATCGTTCTCGATCGACGACCTGGCCGCCGGCCCCGACCAGACGACCTGCTGGGACGGCGTGCGAAACTATCAGGCGAGGAACTTCATGCGCGACGAGATGCGCCTGGGCGACGGCGTGCTATTCTATCATTCGAACGCCGAACCGCCGGCGGTGGTGGGTACGGCCGTGGTCGTCCGCGAGGCGTACCCCGACCACACCGCCCGGCTGCCGCGCGACACGCACTTCGACCCGAAAGCGTCCCCCGACAACCCGATCTGGCAAATGGTCGACATCCGGCTCGTCGAGATCTTCGCCAAACCGCTGCCGCTGGAATCGCTACGCGCATCGCCGGAGTTGAAAAACATGGAATTGCTGCGCCGCGGGTCGCGCCTTTCGGTGCAGCCGGTGACAGCGGCCGAATTCGCTTGCGTCCTGAAACTTGCCAAGGTGTCCCATTTCCGGCCGCGTGAAGCATAGCCAGTCAAGTTACAACACCGCGTCGTAGCAGGTGCGGCTCGCGTCGCAGCGCTGGCGGCCGACAAACTGGTCGTCGGGACCCAGCGAATTCTGCGTCTTGCCGCACCAGCAGTGGCCGTCGCCCATCGTGCCGTCGTCGACGGCCGGGTTGAGCGTGCCGGTCACGTACATCCCCTTCGACCGCAAATGGCGGCAGGCCGGCGCGGCGAGGGGTTCCGGTTCGTTCGGAAGCTTTTCTTTCATGGTCAAAACCCTCCCGTTTCAAGGCCCGCGGCCAAAAGAATCGCTCGTTCGACGGCCACCCGAGCCAACCGTACCTTGTAACCGTTGTCCGAAAGCGGCGTGGCTTCGAGCACCGCCGCCTCGCCCGCCGCGCGGGCCGTCGCGCGATTCACCACCCGCCCAACGAGGGCCTCGACGGCCGGCTGCGACACCCAGGGCGTCGGGGCGACGTGGCCCAACACGATCTTGGCCGCGGCCACCCTCCCTGCCGCCAACCACAGCGCGGCCGCCGCGGCGACGAGCGGGTAATCGGGTCCCTCGCCGTGCCGCACTTCATAAGCGGCGTTGGCCATCGCGCCGGCCGGCGGCAGATGGATGTGCGTCACGAACTGGTTCGGCTGGAGGATGTGCTCCCGTTGCCCTTCGTGCCTGGGCGTTTGGAAGAAAACTTCCAGCGGCAGCAGCGTTTCATCATCCGCCCCCGGTCCCGCGATGCGAACCTGGGCACCCAACGCGATGAGGGCCGGCGCCAGCCGCGAGGGATGGACGAACTTGGCCGCTCCGGCGTTGCCGAAAATGGCGTGGAAGCGGTTCTCACCTTCGGCCACCATCCGTCCGCCCTGCGCCAACAGGCCATGTCCATTGCGGTAGTACCAGCAGCGAGGGCGCTGACAAAGCTCCCCGCCAAGCGTCCCCTGCTGCTGCAACTGCGGGCTGCTGATGCCGCGGATCGCTTGTTTGATTGATGGGTAGTCGTCAAGCTCCGGGGCTTCCAAGAGGTCGTCGAGCCGGGACGTGGCGCCCAGGGTCACGCCGGTCGAGTCGGCCGAAATGCCGCGCAGCGACGGCACCTCCATGATGTTGACGACCCGTTCGGGGTTGACGATCAGCTTTTTCATCAAGCCGATCAGGTCGGTGCCGCCGGCCAGAAGCTCCGTCTCGCCCGGCGTGGGGGAAAGCAATTCCAGGACGCCGGCTTCGTGCTCGGGCGCCGCGTAGTCGAAGGCTCTCATCAGGTGTTGGCTCCTTTCTCGATAGCGTCCAAGACACGTTTTGGCGTCAGCGGCAGGACGGGCACGCGCACACCCAGGGCGTTGGCCACGGCGTTGGAGATCGCCGCGCCGGGGCTGATGACGGGCGGTTCGCCCAGCCCGACCACGCCCCGGTCGTACTCGCTTGCCGGCTCGTGCAGGTGGACGACGATCTCGCCGATGTCGCCCAACCTCGGCAGTTTGTAGTCCGTCAGTTCACAGTTGAGGAAGGCGCCCGTGTTGGCGTCCATGATCCGCTCTTCGAAGAGCGAATAGGCGATGCCCATGATCACCGCCCCGTAGATCTGGCTCCTGGCCGACTTGGGGTTGACGATCAGGCCCATGTCCTGCACGGCGACGAACTTCTTCATTTTGATCACGCCGGTCTCGCGGTCGACGGCCACTTCGGCCATCTGCACGCCGCCCACCTGAATGCCCGACAGGCGGCTTTCCTCCTTGCCGCGGACATACGTGCCCTGTACCTCCAGCGTCTTCATCTTCAGCAGGCTGCAGGCATCCTTCCAGTTCAGGCCCGTCTCGGGATCGTCCTTGACCTGAATGCGGCCGCCTTTGGCCTCAAGCGTGTCCGGCTCGACCTTGAGCTTCTTGGCCGCCAGGGCCATAAGCTGCTGCAAAGCGTCTTGCGAGGCGCGGCGGTTCGATTCGCTCACGCCGCCGATCGTCGTGCTGCCGCCCGACGGCCCGCTTTCGGGGTACTTCGAGCTGCCGATGTGGACCTTCACGGCCGACAGAGGCAGCCCGAACGTCTCGGCCACGACCATGCCGATCGCTGTGCGGGTGCCTGTGCCGATGTCCTGGCTGCCGAGGAAGGTCTCGACGCCGCCGTCAGGATGCACTTTGATCGTACACTTCGAGGGGTGCCCACCGCCGCCCCAAGTGTGCAGGGCCATCCCCAACCCCGTGACGATCGAACCGTCAGCCTCTCCCTTGCCGTGCGGGTGCCACTTGGCCTTCCAGTCGATCAGCTTGGCCGCGATCTCCATTTGCTCGCGATAGGTGCCGGCCATGCTGACGCCGGCCTTCTTCGGCGAAACCGTATCGAGGTTGCGAAAGAAGACGTCGTAGCTGTCGATACCCAGTTTGGCGGCGATATCGTCGTACGCCGTCTGGGTGATGGCACAGGCCTGCGGGTGGTTCGGCGCGCGCCAAGCCCGGTCGGGATCGGCGTTGGTCACGATGCCGATTTGCTTGCGGCGGCGATTGGGCGGGTTGAATACATAGGGGAAATTGTCCTTGCTGACCCCACCCCCCTTCGCGCCGCCGGTCCCCCAATGGACCGAATCCCAAACCGTGACCACGCCTTCCTGGTCGGCGCCGAGCTTGACCTTGATGAAGCCCGACGGCCGGTTGCCGGCGATCTTCAACTCCAGTTCGCGGTCGAGCATCATCTTCACGGGACGGCCGGTGGCCTTCGAAATCTCGGCGGCCGTGGCACTCCAGGGGTCGGCGGCGAACTTGCTGCCGAACCCGCCCCCCACGAAATCGCAACGGATCTCGACGTCACCCCGCGTGATGCCCAGAATTTCCGCGAAGTTGGCGCCGGCGCCCGAAACATTCTGAGTCGAATGGTAGACGATCAGCTTGTCGTCGTCCCAGTACAAGGTCGAGCCGTGCGGCTCCAGGCACATGTGGGTGATCGCCTGAATGCCGTATTCTCCCTCGACAACCACGGCCGCTTCCTTGAACAGCCGGCTGAATTCCTGATCGGCGAATTCGTCTTCGTCCACTTCGTCGCCGGGCTCAACGGCGAGCTGCACGTCGGGGCGGCCTTCCTCGGTTCGCTCGGCCGCTTGGGCCGCTTCCAGGTCTTCTTCCTTGACGAACACGTCGAGCATTTCATACTCGACCTCGATCGCCGCGACGCCCAACGCCGCGGCGGCCTCACTCTCGGCCGCCACGCAGGCCAGGTGGTCGCCTTGCCAGCGGACCTCGGGCACCAGCGCGTTGCCTTTGTCGTCCTGCCATTTCTTCATCACCGCGATGTGGACCACTCCGGGCACCTTTTCCGCGGCGCTGGTGTCGATCTTCAAAACGCGGCAATGGGCGTGCGGGCAGCCCAAGAGCTTGGCGAAGAGCATCTTGTCGAGCACCTGGTCGTAAGCGTATTTCGCCGCGCCGGTCGTTTTTTCGATGCCGTCGATGCGGTCATGGTCCTTGCCGATCAGGGCGGCGGAGCCTTGGGCGGGCCAACGGTACTCGGCCATCATTGGCCTCCTTTCACCACCGCGAGGGCGGCTTGAATGACGTTGGCGTAGGTGCCGCAACGGCAGATGTTGCCGTTCAGCCCCGCGCGGATTTGCGCTTCGGTCGCCTTGGGGTTCTTGTCCAGAAACTGCCGCACGGTCACCACGAACCCCGGCGTGCAGAAACCGCACTGCGAGGCATCGGCGTGGACGAAGGCTTTTGCCACCGGGTCGGGCCCTTTCCCACTCGGAGGGGCGCCGCCCAAGCTCTCGACGGTCTGAATTTTCTTTTTCACGCAGGCCACGGCCAGGGCCGTGCTGGCGCTGACGAGCTTGCCGTCGATCAGCACGGTGCTGGCGCCGCTGACACCGTCGTTGCTGACCGGCTTGCAGCCGGTCAGCTTCAACTGATAGCGCAAGACCTCGATCAGCGTGGTGCGCGGCTCCGCCTGTACTTTGTGGTCTTTTCCGTTCACGTTCAACAGGATCGTCGCGGGGCCCTTGCCGCTGACGATCTTGGACTTCTTTTTCTCTTGGGCTTCGGCCAGCCCCTGACCGGTGGCCAAGGCGGTGGCGGCGGCCGCCGCGCCGGAGCCGCGCAAGAAAGCGCGCCGGCTGAAGCCGCCGCCGAAGGGCTCCGCGGCGCCAGCCTGCGCGGTGTGCGGGTGGAGATGTTCATGATCCTGCATGGAATTGGACCTCCTGGGGACAAGCACGGTGACGGAGCGCGATCGTTCGGCCCGCCGTGATTGTACCGCTTTCCTCGCCGGTTTCAACTAGCCCGGATTATTCTTGGTCCAGTGGAACGAGCGCAAACTGCTGTCACACTAACCCGCAGCGCAAGCTCGCGGGGTCCGCGGAGCGGCCCACGAAACGGTAGGCATCATTTTACGGAAAAAAGCACGCTCGTTGCGCAGCAACGAACGTGCAAAAAACAAAACGGCAGCGAAGCGAAAAAAAACGACTTCCGAATACCCCATGACGTCTTGAGCCAGCCGCGAAAGCGGCATCCGATTGCCTCCACCCCCTTCGCCTTACCCCACGCTTTTTTGGATCTCTTTGGGAGGGGTTTCGGAATCGTTTTTTTTTTGCTAAGCGCCGATGCTCGGAGGGCGATTAGTCCTCGTACCGCGGCCGATCCGCCGGGGCGCGTTCGCGCTCCAGCGCGCGTTTCAATGACGAAATCGTCACGTATCCGGCGACGGCGTCCGCGCGCCCGAGATCTTCGATCGCGCTGTCCGCGCAATGACACCTTGGACCCCCGCCCATCAACTCCTGCCACCGCTGCGTGTGAACGTCCTCCCCATCTTTCTTGGAACCCGTACTCCGTCCGTCGCCGCCTGTGGGTACGCACTTTCCGGATGAACCTCATTTTTCCCCGCG
>DATKSN010000301.1:0-4260 GCA_035531595.1 Pirellulales bacterium
AAGCACGGGCGACCCAAGTCGCCCGTTTTTCTTGCGCCTCAACCACCTCGCCGCGCGGGCCACCCATTCCATCCAGATTCGCCAAACCGCCGCTCAGCCAAAGTGAGACTTTGGCGGACAATTAACGTGAGACGTAGCAGACGGCGGACGAGCAGACGAGGAGAAACGGAATGAATTCCGTTCTACCGGCTACGATGAGAACACTGCGCGAGATTGGAACGTCGTGCCCGACCGACAAAGTGACCGGCCACGGCTATGACGTCGCCTACGAACGGCACTTCAGCCATCTGCGGAGTTCGCCGTTGCGGATTCTCGAAATCGGCGTCGGCGGCGGAGGTTCGCTGCGAATGTGGGAGCAGTACTTTCCGTACGCCCACCTGGTCGGCGTCGACATTGACCCCGACTGTGCCCGGCAGGCCGGGCCGCGCGCGCATATCTTCATTGGCGATCAGGCGGACCGCGGTTTCCTCGAACTTCTATCGCATCAGGCCGGCGCGCCGTTCGATATCATCATCGACGACGGCGGGCACGGCATGGAGCAGCAGATCGCCTCGTTCCGCACGCTTTTCAAGGCGCTTCGCCCGGGAGGAACGTACGTCATCGAAGACCTCGAAACGTCGTACTACGCCAGCTACGGCGGCGGCGAGCCTGGAAAACCAGGGACCACGGTCAACTTGCTCAAGGCACTGGTCGATGCGGTACACGCCGAATACCACGCGCGGCCGGCAACGCCGTCGGCCCCGTCCAACACGCGGCGCGAATGGACGCCGCTCGCGCCGTCCCAGTGGGAAACCAGCGACGGAACGGCCCTCGAGCGGCTGGCTGACGGGTCGCTCTTGGCGACCGGCCCGCGGCCGGCGTGCGATACGTTTACGATCAAAGCGCCGCTGCCCCTGCCGCAGGTTACGGCCCTGCGGATTGAGTTGTTGCCCGACGCGCGTCTCCCTTGCAACGGGCCTGGCCGCGCGGACAACGGAAACTGCGTTCTCTCGGAAGTGCGGTTTTGCCTCGCCGAGGGTGACGCCTGGGAGCGAGTTCCCCTCGAGGGTGCGGTGGCCGACTTCGAACAACGGGGCTACCCCGCGTCCGCGGCACTCGACGGGCAAGCTGTCACGGGTTGGGCCATTGATCCGCGGCAGGCCCAGCCGCACCACATCGATTGCGAATTCCGCCGTCGGTGCCCCGCAAGCGGTCCATCGACGGCTTCCATCAGGCTGGAGCAGCGCTACGGCGGCGGACACACGTTGGGGCGGTTCCGCATCTTGGTCACGGCCGACGCGAACCCGTGGGACGACGTTGCTCCAGCGACCGTGACGGGGATTCACTTCTACAAAAACATCTGCTTCATCGAACGCGGAACCTGACTTTCAATGTCCATGATCACGGCGGATACTTCGCTGCGAGAGCGGTTCAAACGCTTTCTGCTCGACGCCGAGCACGACCAGGCGTGCCGCGTCGGAGGGTGGGCCATCCCTCGCGATCCTCCGGCGGGGTCGCTGCTGTTCCAAACCATCGCCTGGGGCGACTACCAATGGTTCATCCCAACCTACGTGTTTACGGCGCTGCGAGCATACCCCGAGAGCTACGTGCGGATCATTTACAAGGAGACCCTCGGGGCGGGCGTCCGCGAGGCGCTCACGCTCGTTCGTGACGGGCTTTCGGACCATTTCGAGGTCGTCGAAAACGCCTGGCCGCATACGCCGTTCTACCAGGGAACACGCTGGCTTCTCGGCGGCGCTTGGTGGCAGGGGTACGACTTCGGCCACATCGGCGACGTCGATCTCTTGATCTACCCTGAGCGGCCCACGCTGCTGGAAACTGAGCGCGTCAGAGCGGAACAGCTCGGCAAGCCGTTCAGCAACAACACCCAACTTCCGCAATTCAAGAAAATGGCGGGCTATTCGCACTTCGTCATCTGCGGGCCCTACTTCGCGGCGCTGCGCCCTGTGCAGGAGCGGTTCATCGATGACGCGCAACGGCTCTTGCTGCGCGACTGCGATCCGAGCCTAGCGGTCCACCGCGATGCCTGTGGCGGCGAGTACCAACTCTGCTTGCCGCAGGCCCTGGGAAACGACGAATACCTGTTGTTTCACCTGATTGATACGGCATTAGGGGCACCGCCGATCTTGACGCCGCAGCCGCCGTGGGCCTTGCCGCACGGCATCCACCTGGGCGCCCTGCGGTATCGCCAGCCCTGGTGGCGTCTCGTGGGCGGCGCGCGCCCCCCGGACGAGCTTGACCAGGCGGAAAAAATTCTCCGCGAGCCGCTCTACCGCAAGCTCACCGCATGCCTTGACGACTGGTTTTGGAACGCCCAGGAGCAACTGATCGCCGACGTGGTTTTGCACCGGCAACGCAAGTAGAGGGTCCATGTGATGCTGCCCCGCGAGGTCCGCGTTCCGCCCGAATCCGTGGCTTCCGAGCACGGCGACAACAGCTATCATTACGAGGCCTGGAGGTATCTTGTCGGCACCGTGCGCGACTTGCCGGAAATCTCGCTGGTATTCGATCCCAAGCTGGGCATGGGCTGCTGGTCCGCCTACGATCTACTGGTCGATGGCGCGCGCGTTGCCCTGGATATCAGCGATTACGTGCTGGTTGACGGCGCCGTCGGCGGTTACGATCACTGGCTGCGCTTTTCGTACACGCCGTTATTTGCGCCTTTTCCCAAGATTGGCTCGTTCCCGATCACGAGCTTTCTCGACTGGAACGAGTACGAACGGCTGTCATCCGAGGTCGATTACCGCGCCCAAGGGGAAACGATCGTGTATGGTCAGCGCGACCACGCGGCGGAAGGACTGCCGGGTGGAAAGACCCAAAGACGGCAACGGGTGCGCGAACTGCTCGCGGCGAGTTACGGCGCGAAGCTCGACGACGCGTGGACCGAGCTGGAGCCGTTCTGGCGGCGCGCGGCGGCAGCGCTCGTCACAGTGTGCGTGCCGGGCACGAGCAATCATCACCTCGATCGGGGACAGCACCAACTGCTGGGCTTGGGCGTCTGCACGATTTCGCCCGACATCTTTATGGCGCCGTTGGGCGACCGGTTGGTGCCCGGCGAGCACTACGTCGCCTGCCGCGACGACTACGTGGATCTGGCCGATTGTATTGAATGGTGCCGAGAAAACCGTGCGGCCTGTCGGACGATTGGCCGCGAGGCCAAGCAGTTCTTCCGAACGCACAGCACGCCGCGCGCGATATGGACCTACGTGGGGGAGCGGGTGCAATCTTCCGGGTAGTCGGCTGCGACTTCACTGAGCCACCCGTGGTCGAAACGGTCGAAATCTCCTGCTAGGCATCCCGAATTCTTGCGAATTCGGCCACTCCCAAATCAAAAATTAAGCAAAAGCGATGCATACCAGGGAACTCGCCGTCGCCGTTCACGGGCTACGCCGACGGCCGCGCGCTGTTGGCCTGGGCAGATGAAGGAGGATTGAAGCGGGCCGCTGTTTTGTTGCCGGCCGCCTCTTGCCCGCACGAACGTACAGCGGTAGAATGCCATTGGGTTTGAATTCAGGTTGTCATTGGTCCGTGGTATCTATGACGACGACACTTTTTACCGCTTTACGTCACGGCTGCGCAGGCGGGCGGCATGGCCAGCCGCGGCGGCGGCGCGGCCACCCGGGGCGGTTGCAGGGCCATCACGACCCTCCGGCGTCCGCAACCGCGATCGGCCCGCGGCCGGGCTCATCGGCGGCCAACGCAGCGATTTCGCCGAAAAATACTAACCGCATGGGCCGTTCTCGCGGGCGGTGGTCGCCAGTCCGCGCGCCCGGCATCGCAGGCGGGGCCGCCCGGGCCGCCCACCTGTCGAAATGATGCCGGATTGCCATGCGGAGGTCGTGCCTAGTTTATGAGCAGACCCCGCTCAAACCGTAGGCAGCCCGCTGCCAAAGCGATGAGCGCGATGAACCACGACGCGGGAACCGCCCACCGAAAAAGCCCTATGAAAATCCATAGAAGACAGTTTTTCGCGTCAAGGATTTCTTCCGATTTGCCAGCCGTTTCGGCCGCTGCCGCGGGCGGTTGGTTGTGCTCAGTTTTTAGGCAGCGCCGCGCAGGGGACGCGGGCTGATGAGCCCCAACGAAATCCGCCGAAGGCGGGGGAGCGTGTCGTGGTGCGTTACCCCCCACAAGTGTGCGGACGCTGCCGCCGCGCGAAGTGATATCGCCGCGATCCGGAGCTCGTGCCATAAGCCCAACGACACCAACTACTTGCGACGTGCAACCTAGTACCCCCCATTGGTGTGCGGACGCTGCCCT
>DATKSN010000302.1:0-22845 GCA_035531595.1 Pirellulales bacterium
CTGGCTGCGATGCGAACTGGCGGAAGGCGCGAGGGCCGCCAAAGAGTTGGGTACGGCGGCCAACGAGGCGGGCATTCCCTGGCATGTGGTCTATCGGGCCAAGGCCATCGCCGGCGCCGTGGGCTATCGAAAGGGCTTCGGACCAGGAAGCCGTGTCTTTTGGCGCCTGGAAGAGCCCAAATCAGCAGCCGAAGAGAACGAAGCGAGCGGCCTGCCGGAGCCAAAAGAGCCGGATTTCACCATAGAAAACGAGAATTCGGGGTTCAACCACGGAGCCGATCGCGACACGTTTTCCGACCCGGCGGCGCCCGCCGAAATGGCGACGGATTTGGCGTCCGAGGGTCGGAATTCGGGATTCAGCGCGGACGGCGAGACCGATTCCTTCCCCACCGACCGCTTGAACCCGCGAATTGAGGAGATCAAGAGCGAGGCCGAACCCATCCGGATGCCCTGGGGCAAGCACGAAGGCGCCCCCGTCGAGAACCTCGACCACCATTACCTTAAGGAGGTGTTGTCATGGGACCGAAAACGGCTCGACGATGATCTGCTTCGGGAGATCGACCGCGTACTCCGCCAGTAGCCGTGAGGAACGCCGGTTGAACCCATGCAATGGGTTACGTCCTGGCCGGGCTCGATGGCGGCCGCGCGGCCTGGCGCGGCTTGCAGATCCTTATACTGCACGCGGCCGGGAATGACACATTCGCAAGTCTGCACACCAACCCGCGGCGCAAGCAAGGCCAGTCGTTACGCTCCTTGCTTGCGCTGCGGGTTAGTGTCGGAGCAGGCCGCGCGCAGTATAGCGTGGGAACGAGGGCGGGGACGCGGAGCGTCCGCGGAGGTGTTCCCACGCAGAGCGTGGGAACGAGTCGATGGTGCTTAATTTCCAGGCAGCCTGCCTTCTCGCCTTGCCCAGCGGCAGTCGCTCGTCGCGGGGCCGCGGAGCGGCCGAAGATGTGTTCGGGGTATCCTCGCAGTGGGTCGGCGGAGCGTGGGAACTGGTGGGTCGGCGGAGCGTTTGAACAAGGACGCGCCGCGACAAGCCAGCGATCGGGTAGATTCCAGGGTTGGTGGGCGGTGCCCACCCTACATTTGGGTTGGTGGGCGGTGCCCACCCTACCGAAAACTTGCGTGCGCGTTCCGTTCATGTGTAGAATGAGGACGGCGGCCCAGCGCGAGCCGTTCCTACCGACCATTTGCCCTCCCTCCCGCCGTTTGTGGCCGTTTCCGTCGCAGGAGCCGTCGATGCCGCGTCGTCTGACACGTACCGCGAAGCGATTCGCACTTGCCGCCTGCCTGGCGGTTGCGATGTTGTCGGTAGGCGTCTTGCTTCTGGGTGCTCAGGAAGGGCAAGGCGAGCTCCCGCCGGCCGCCACAGGCCGGATCGACTTCGTCAACGACGTCCAGCCGATCTTGGCCACGCGGTGCTATTCCTGCCACGGTCCCGACAAGCAGAAGAGCGGCTATCGGCTCGACGTGAAGGCGATCGCCCTGACGGGCGGCGACAGCGGCGGCTCGATCGTTCCGGGCAACAGCGCCGAAAGCCCGTTCATTCATTATGTGGCGGGGCTGGATGAAGCCCCGCGGATGCCGGCCGAGGGAGCGCCGCTCACGGCGGAACAAGTGGGCATCTTGCGAGCGTGGATCGACCAAGGCGCCGTATGGCCCGACTCGGCCGACCACCCGCTCGAAGACCCTCGCAACCACTGGGCATTCCAGCCGCTTTCGCAGCCCGTGCCGCCCGCCATCGGCGATGGCCACGCGGGCTGGGTTCGCAACCCGATCGACGCCTTCATCCTGGCGAAGCTCGCTGAGAAGGATCTTGCGCCTTCCGCGCCCGCCGACCAACGCACCCTCTTGCGCCGTGTGACGTTCGACCTCGTCGGCCTGCCGCCGACGCCTGATGAGGTCGCCCGGTTTCTGGCCGACGACGCGCCCGACGCCTACCCGCGGCGGGTCGACGAGCTTTTGGCCAGCCCGCGGTACGGCGAACGTTGGGCGCGGCACTGGATGGACGTCGTCCATTTCGCCGAGACGCACGGAAACGACCAGGACCGGCCGCGGCCCAACGCCTGGCCCTACCGCGATTACCTGATTCGATCGTTCAACGACGATAAGCCCTATGCGCGGTTCGTCGCCGAGCAATTGGCCGGCGACGTGCTGTTCCCAGGCGACCCGCAAGGGACCGTGGCCACAGGCTTCATCGCCGCCGGACCGTGGGACGAGAGTTCGCAACGCGACATCCAGGGCGATACGATCGACAAGACCATCGCCCAGAACCTCGACCGCGACGATATGGTGACGACCACCATGGCCACGTTCACCAGCACCACGGTGCATTGCGCCCGCTGCCACAACCATAAGTTCGACCCGATTCCGCAGGCGGAATACTACAGCTTGCAGGCCGTGTTCGCCGGCGTCGACCGGGCCAACCGCCCCTACGAACCCGACCCCGCGCTCGGCACGCGCCGGCAAGCGCTGGCGAAGCGCCGGCAGGATCTGGCCGCCGGCGTCAACGAAGTCGGATTGGCCGCGCTCTTGGACCCGGCGGCGCAGGCGGAAGTCGCCGCTTGGGAGCGAACGCTTTCAACGCGCAACGGCGGTTGGACCACGCTCGACGCCGCGACGGTCGCGTCGGCCGAAGGCGCGACGCCGACGAAGCAGGCCGACGGCTCGATCGTCTTCGGCGGCGCGCGGCCCGAGCGCGACACGTACACGATCGTGGCCCACACCGAGTTGCAGGGCATCACGGCGGTGCGTTTGGAAGTGCTGACCGACGCCAACCTGCCGCAGCAGGGTCCGGGCCGGCAGGACAACGGCAATTTGCACCTTTCGGAGTTCAAGCTGCAAGCGGCGCCGCGCAACGATCCGGCGGCGGCCAAGCCGGTCGTGCTCGAAAACCCCTCGGCCGATTTCGACCAGGAGGGTTGGACCGCGGCGATGGCGATCGACGGCAAACCGAACACCGCCTGGGGCATCCATCCCCAGGTCGGCAAGCCGCATCTGGCGGTGTTCGAAGTCCAACAGCCGCCGGCGCACGAGGGGGGCTCGACGTTGACCTTCACGTTGGAGCAAAAACACGGCAGTGGTCACCTGATCGGCCGGCCGCGATTATCGGTCACGACCCAAGCCAAGCCGATCCGCGCGACGCCGGCGCTTCCCGACGCCGTGGCCGCGGCGCTGGCCGTACCGGCCGAACGACGGGGCGACGAGCAGAAGGCCGAGTTGGCGCTGCACCTGCTGCGGTTGCAAGTCGAGCGGGAGTCGGCCCTGTTGCCGCCGCCGCCGATGGTCTACGCCGCCGCGAGCGATTTCCAGCCGGAAGGGAGCTTCAAGCCCGCCAAGGGCCCTCGGCCCGTCCATGTTCTTCGCCGCGGTGACGTGCGCAGTCCTCTGGCGGAGGCCGCGCCCGGCTCGCTTTCGTGCCTGCCGGGTTTGCCGGCGCGGTTCGATCTCGCCAACCCGGCGGACGAAGGGAGCCGCCGCGCGGCCTTGGCGGCTTGGATCACCGATCCGCGCAACGCGCTCGCCTGGCGGTCGATCGTCAACCGCGTCTGGCACTACCATTTCGGCCGCGGGATCGTCGATTCGCCCAACGATTTCGGCCGGATGGGCTCGCGTCCGACGCACCCCGAGTTGCTCGACTGGCTCGCAAGCTGGTTCCTTCAGCAGGGTGGTTCGCTCAAGCGACTGCACAGGCTGATTGTCACCAGCGGCGCCTATACCCAGTCGTCGCGGCACGACGCGGCGCTGGCACAGCGCGACGCGGGCAACCTGTACCTTTGGCGGATGAACCGCTCTCGGCTCGACGCCGAATCGCTCCGCGACGCGGTGTTGGCGATAACCGGCCGGCTCGATCCGACGATGGGCGGCCCGTCGGTCAAGCAGTTCGTGGAGAGTCCCGGCATCCATGTGACGCCGATGGTCGATTACCTCGGCTTCGACGTCGATTCGCCGGCCGGCCGCCGCCGCAGCGTCTACCGTTTCTTGTTTCGCACGCTGCCCGACCCGTTCATGGATTCGATGGACTGCGCCGACGCCTCGCAACTCACGCCCGCCCGAAATACGTCGGTCACGGCTTTGCAGGCGCTGGCCATGCTCAACAACCCGTTCATGGTCCGCCAGAGCGAGCACTTCGCCGAGCGCGTGTCGCAGGCAAGCGGGGCGCTCGGCGGACAGATCGAGGCGGCGTATCAAGGGGCGCTGGGGCGGCCGCCCACGCCGAAGGAATCGGCGGCGCTGATCTCCTACGCGGGCAAACACGGCCTGGCCAACGCCTGCCGGCTGATCCTCAACAGCAATGAGTTCATGTTCGTACATTGATGGAGCGTCAACCGCGGCGCACGGAACGCCACGGAGGGCGTTTCGCGCTACAGAGGGAATCAAGGCATGAAACACACGATGTCAATCACGAGTCGGCGTGACTTCCTGTGGCGCGTGGGCGGTGGGTTGGGAGGTGTGGCGATGACCCAACTGCTCGCCGAGCAAGGGTTGCTGGCCGACACGGCCTCGCCGCAACCGCGCGCCGAGTTCCAGGGCGGGCTGCACCACCCCGCCCGGGCGAAACGCGTGATCCAATTGTTCATGAACGGCGGGGTCAGCCAGTGCGATACCTTCGATTACAAGCCGGGGCTGGCCCAACTCGACGGGCAGACGTTCGACCCCGGCGAACGCCTCGAGTCGGTCACCGGCTCGCCGGGCTTCAAGGTCATGAAGAGCCCGTTCGCATTTCAACGGCACGGCCAGTGTGGCCGATGGGTGAGCAGCGTTTTCCCACACATCGCCCAGTGCGTCGACGACCTGGCATTCTTGATGTCGATGGCCTCGAAGACCAACGTCCACGGGCCGGGCAGCTATATGATGAATTCCGGCTTCACGCAACCCGGCTTCCCCTGCCTTGGCGCGTGGGTTTCTTACGGGCTCGGGCGGCTTTGCGACGAACTGCCGACGTTCGTGGTCATGCCCGACCCGCGCGGGCTGCCCTACAACAACCAAGGCAACTTCTCCTCCGCCTTCCTGCCGGTGGCGCACCAAGGCACGATCATCAGGGCCTCCGCCCCGACGCCGATCGCCGATTTGTTTCCACCCCCCTCGGCCAAGTACATCACTCGTGAGAGCGAAGCCGAAGGCTTGTCGCTTTTGGGCGCGCTGAACCGCGAGCACCAGGCTGAATGGCAGGGCGATTCACGGCTCGATGCCCGCATCGCTTCCTTTGAACTGGCCGCGAAGCTGCAGCTCAGCGCGCCCGAGGTGCTCGACGTTTCGGCCGAAACCGATGCGACGCGCAACCTTTACGGGCTCGACGACGCGGCGACCGCGGAATTCGGCCGACGCGCCCTGATCGCCCGGCGAATGCTCGAACGGGGCGTGCGGTTCGTGCAGATCTGGAGCGGGGCGGCCGGCGCGACGAACAACTGGGACAACCATTCGAACATCAATACCGAGCTACCGGCCATCGCCGCGGGCGTCGATCGGCCGATCGCCGGCCTGCTGAACGATCTCAAGGCGCGCGGCATGCTCGACGATACGCTCGTGGTCTGGTGTACCGAATTCGGCCGCCAGCCGTTCAGCCAAGGCACGGCCGGGCGCGACCACAACGGCGGCACGTTCGTCGGTTGGCTCGCCGGGGCGGGTGTCCGCGGCGGCGCCGCCCACGGCGAAAGCGACGACTGGGCCTGGCGGGCTCGCACGCCCATTTACTGCTACGACCTGCACGCCACGATCCTGCACCTCCTGGGCATCGACCACCGCCGGCTCACCTATCGCCACAACGGCAGCAACCGGCGACTGACGGACGTCCACGGCGACGTGATCCGGGAGATCCTGGCCTAACTGGACCGCCTCGCTCCCACGCTCCGCGTGGGAGCAACCCGGATTATTCGTGGTCCCGTAGCTGGCTTCGCAAGAAGTCAGGCCGTGGACGCGAGTTACGCCAGAATTCTTGCGAATTCTGCTACAGCACAGTGCATGAGTTCCTCCCCGGAGCATGAATAATCCGGCGGAACGGGGACGCGGAGCGTCCGGGGAGATGTTCCCACGCGGAGCGTGGGAACAAGTTACGTAGCCGGCTTAGGGACGGGGAGCCGATGGCGATAAACGTAGGTTTCGCCCGTGTGCTCGACCAGTTCATAGTGCTCCCGCATCGCGTGAATCACGGCCTCGGGCCATACGCGGGACTTTCGGACGATTTTCTCGATTTGTCGATCGACGGTCACATGAAGTAAGAGCCACTTGATGCGCCCTTGCCGCATGGCGTCGAGCAATTCGCGTTCGTCGAGTGTGCCGTTGGCGACCAGCAACATGTAGAGGAATGAATCGTTGACCCACGGCCTGTGTCCGGCGGCCAACGCCAGGTCGACGCACTCCCCGTCGGCCAGCAAGCCGACGTTGGCCGGCTCCTCCCGCAACAGCGCTCGCACGCGGGCGCAGGCCTCGGACGGCTCGCCCAGCGATCGGACCACGACCTTGATCTCACGCGCGCTGGGTAGCGTCAAAACGACGGCTAGGCCCGCCAGCGCCGCCAACGCGCGCCGCGGCTGCGCGGCCGACAGGCGCGGCGCGCCGCGGGCCGCGACGACGAAGCTCGCCAAGAGCGCCGGGTCGAGAAAGTAATTGTGGTCCGAACCGTTCTTACAGACGGTCACGAACGAAATTCCCAGGCTCAGCAGGAATCCCAGACACCAGAGCGACCGCACGGCGCTGGCCGGCTCGGTCACCAAGAGGTACACCGCGACGAGCATCGCCGCGGTGCCCAGAGGGCTTGCCAGGAATTCGTAGCCGTAGGCAAAGCCGCGCCAAGGGATCATCTGGTTGCGATTGCCCGTCAATACGCCCGTCAAGAAGAACCCGCGGCTCGACCACTGGACGACGCCCCACAACGCCGCTCCCAACGCGGCGACGAAAAGAGAGAACACGACCGCGTCGCGCCATCGACGGCAGACGATCAAATGGGCCAGTATCGGCAATCCCGCCAGCGCGCAGGTCGGCTTGACCAACGATCCAGCGGCGATCAATGCCGCGGCGGCGGCCACGCTCTTGGGTTTCGGACCCAGCGCCGCGTAGGCCCCCAGCGCCGCCAGCAGCGCCAGCATGTCGACTCGCGCATAGGGCATCCAATAGGCCACGGTCGGAGAAACCAGGAACGCCAGTGGGGCCAGCAGACCCAATTCGACGCTTCGCGTTTGGCGAGCGATCACCCAGGTGGCCAGCGCGGCGATGGCGATCGCCGCCGCGAGGCTCACCAGCCGCCCCGGGATGACGCCGTGAGGCGAGTGGCTGATTCGCGCCGCCAGGTCAAACACCCAATAATAGACAGGACCATAGCAACTCAATGTGTAATCCGGGGCGCGCAGCCACTCGACCGAAATCGGCTCCGACCGCATCCGCTCGACCGTGGCCAAGATCGGCCCTTCGCCGTAGCTCTTGCGTTCCAGGTCGAACGTCCGCAGCGCGTAGACGGTGGTCACCGCCGCCAGCGCCCCGGCCAACAGCAGTCGGACGGTCAATCTCAGGCCGCGCGGCGCCGCGGCGAACGGCCCGGCAACCGCCAAACGGGCGGCAGGGCGATCGGCAGTCTGCCACGGCGGGGCAACGGATACGGCGACCATGTCGCCTATCTTATAGAAAAGCCACGTTCTTGGGCCAGACCAATCGTGCCGTTCGACGGCGCCGACGTGACGTTCTGGCGTATTGGCCGCAGTTTGGCTACACTCGTTATACGGTGGGGGTGATCGTCATCGAGAAGAAAAAAAAGTCAAGAAAATGAAACTGAACCTCAGTATTAGCGTTGAATCCGACGTCGAGACCGGCAAAATCCTTGCGGCCTACATCAAGGTTCGCGATGGCAAGTCCGCCAAAACACGAGAGTACGTCCCCGGTGCGGTGTTTGCCGATTTTGACCGAAAAGGGCAACTACTTGGAATTGAAATGCTTGGTCCGGTAAAGATCGCAGTTCTCCAGCGAATCGCTCAGAAGGAAAGTGAGCCGACCCAGCGGTTCGTCCGATCCGTCGTTCCGCATGAACTGGTCGCGGCGAGCTAGATGCTATCCGAAAAGTCGCGGAGAGCGGTCGCGCACTGTCGTGGGACGGCCTTCCCAGTCCGTCCGTAGCGGAAGACGGCCTGGGAAGGCCGTAGTTTTCGGATAGCCTCTTAGAGGCTATCCGAAAACTAGGGAAAGCGGTCGCGCACTGTCGTGGGACGGCCTTCCCAGTCCGTCCGTAGCGGAAGACGGCCTGGGAAGGCCGTCCCACGGGGAGTTTTCGGATAGCCTCTTAGCTTAGCTTAGATGCCACATTCGAGCGGTACTCGGCCCGGGGCTGATCGGCTAGAATGGCGAGCATGGACGAGAACCCGTACAAGGCGCCGATCATTCAGCGATTGCAGGAATCCAGCCGCTTGATCACGCTCCGAGGAGTGGAGGTCCACAACCTCAAGAGCATCGATCTCGATCTGCCCCACCGCCGGCTGATCGTGTTCTGCGGCGTGAGCGGCAGCGGCAAGAGCAGCCTGGCCTTCGACACGCTCTATGCCGAGGGACAGCGGCGCTACATCGAAAGTTTCTCGGCCTATACGCGGCGGTTTCTCGAACTGCTGGAAAAGCCGTCCGCCGACCGGATCGACGGCATTCCGCCCGCCGTCGCCGTCGCGAGCCAGAACACCAGCCGCTCCGGCCGCTCAACCGTCGGCACCGCCACGGAAACGAACGATTATCTGCGGTTGCTCTTCGCCAAGATCGGCCGCGTCTTCTGCCTGCGGTGCGGGCGCGAGGTTCGCCGCGATTCGCCCCAGGGCGTCGCCGACGAGCTCGCTCGGCTGAGTTCCGGCGCGCGATACCTGGTGACGTTCCCCCGCGAAGCCCCCGCGCCCGACCAATGGCAACGGTTCGTCGCCGGACTGCGCGAAGACGGTTTCGTGCGCGTCCTTCGCGACGGTCGGCTCGAACATCTCGACGAAAACCGCCAACCCGCATTCACCGGCCAACCACCGGTGCCGTCCCACGGCGGGCTGTACGTCGTCGTCGATCGCCTGTCGGCGGGCGCCGGCAACGAGCGGCGCGTGTTCGACTCGGTCGAGACGGCCTTCGCCAAGGGAGATGGCCGCTGTTCGGTGTTCGTCGAGGCGGCGCCAACGACCGTCACGTCGCCGGCGTCGGCCGGTGGCGAAACCTCGTGGCGACGAATCGCCTGGAGCACGCGGCTGGCCTGCGACGATTGCCAGCTTGAATACCCGGCGCCGGAGCCGCGGCTTTACAGCTTCAACAGTCCACTCGGAGCTTGTCCCCGCTGCGAAGGCGTTGGCACCGTGATCGAACTCGACATGGAGCTCGGCCGCGGGCGGAGCCATCGCACTTGCCCGGCCTGCGGCGGCGCCCGGCTGCGTGCCGAGGCGCTGGCCACGCAGGTGGGCGGAAAGAACCTGGCCGAGATCGTCGCCATGAAAATCCGCGATGCGGCCGAGTTCTTCGGCCGGGTCGAACTCTCCGAGTGGGATCGCCGTGTCGGCCGCGTCATGCTCGAACAGGTCCGCTCGCGGCTGGGATATTTGCAGACCGTCGGGTTGGAGTATCTCACGCTCGATCGAACGCTGCGCACGCTCAGCGGCGGCGAATCGCAACGCGTGGCGCTCACTTCGGCCCTCGGCTCCAGCCTGGTCAACATGCTCTACGTGCTCGACGAGCCTTCGATCGGCCTGCACCCTCACGACACGGATCGCCTGATACGGGCGATCATCGGCCTGCGCGACCGCGGGAACACGGTGATTGTCGTCGAGCACGAAGAGGCGATGATTCTCGCGGCCGACCTGGTGGTGGAGATCGGGCCTGGGGCGGGCGAGCGCGGCGGCAAGGTCGTGTTTCAAGGCACGCCCGTCGAAATGGCGGCCTGCCCAACCAGCCTCACCGGCGATTACCTCTCCGGCCGCCGCGAGATCCGCGCGCCCGTCAAGCGGCGCGAGCCGGACCACGGCTGGATTCGCCTGACGGGCGCGCGGGGCAACAACCTGCGGAACGTGACGGTCGAGTTCCCGCTCGGCTTGCTCTGCCTGGTAGCCGGCGTGAGTGGATCGGGCAAGAGCACGCTCGTCGAGGATACGCTTTACCCCGCGCTGTGCCGCCGATTGCGCAAGGAGGCCCCTAAGCCCCTCGACTACGACGACGTCTTCGGCGACGGCCAGATCAACGACGTGGTGATGGTCGACCAGTCGCCCATCGGCCGCTCGCCCCGCTCGAACCCGGTGACCTACCTCAAGGCCTTCGACGAAATCCGGGCCGTCTTCGCTGACACGGTGGAAGCCCGCACGCACAACTATACCGCCGGCCACTTCAGCTTCAACGTGGCCGGCGGGCGTTGCGAGGCCTGCCAGGGCGACGGTTCAATCGAGATCGACATGCAGTTCCTGGCCGACGTTTACATGAAGTGTTCGCGGTGCCAGGGCCGCCGCTACCGCCGCGAGATTCTTGACGTGACCTACCGCGGACGCAACATCGCGGACGTCCTTGAGATGACGGTTCGCGAGGCGTTCACCTTCTTTCGTGGCCAGACCAAGGTGCAGGCAAAGCTGAAAAAGCTGATCGACGTCGGGCTCGATTACCTGCGGCTGGGTCAACCGGCCAATACGCTTTCGGGCGGCGAGTCGCAGCGGCTCAAGTTGGCCGGTTATCTTTCGTCGGCGCGGCGCGGACGCTGCTTGTTTCTGCTCGACGAGCCGACGACCGGCTTGCACTTTTCGGACATCGTGCAGTTGCTCGATTGTTTCGTGGCGCTATTGGCCGTGGGCCATTCGCTGATCGTGGTCGAGCACAATTTGCAGTTGCTCAAGGCGGCCGACTACCTGATCGACCTCGGTCCCGGCGCGGCCGACGAAGGAGGGCGCGTCGTGGCGAAGGGAACGCCGGAGATGGTGTCGCGCAACGAGGACTCGCTGACGGGGCGGTTCTTGGCGCGGGCATTGGCTCGAGAGCGCGAGACGCTTCCTGGTTCCCACGCTCCGCGTGGGAACGGCGCCGCGGACGCTCCGCGTCCTTGCTTCACGCTCCCCTCCTGACTCCTGACTCCTGACTCCTGACTCCTGATTCCTGACTCCTGACCCATGACCCATGACCAACTCGACATCTTCTTCGGCGACGCCAACAACGCCGAGGCGCGGGTCTACGCGAGGCTGGAGGCTGCCGAGAACCCGGACGATTGCCGTTTGGCCGGCCGCGTGATCGGGCCGACGTGCGAATACGCGCACACGCTTTCGGCCGGCATTCCACTGGCCATGAAGCGATTGCCGGCCGGCGGCGCCGCGCCGCGGCGGCCGCCGCTTTTGGCGGAGGCGGTCGTACCCGACCCGTGCTTCTGGTCGACCGAGCTTCCATTCTTGTATCGTGTCGAGGTCGAGCTATGGCGAGCAGCGGACCTGTTGGCGACGACGTCGCGACTGCTCGGCATCCGGCCGCTGGGCGCGCTGCGATGGCGACTTGTGTTCGAGGCGAAGTCTTGGGTGCCTCGGGGGATCGATCGTGGTGAAGTGCCGGAAACCGAGTTAAGCCAGTGGCGAGCGGCCGACCTGGTAATGGTCGTCGAGCGGCCGAGCGAGGAATTGTGCGGCGACGCGAGCCGCTTGGGCGTGCTTCTCGTGGCCGAGGTCGCCGGAAACCCCGCCGACCTTGCGGCCGAGACCCGGCGTCTTTCACGTTGGCCCGCCGTGATCATCGCCATGCTGAGCTCGAATACCCCGCTTGCCGCGAGCATCCGCGCGAGCGCCGGAAATCTGCTCTTGGGGCAGTCGTTCGGCGCCGGAACCGCCATCGAGCCGGCCGCATGGGCTGACGTTGTCATCTGCGAAAGCAGTGACGCGGCCGACCTGAGTCGGCGCGCCGCGACGTGCAACCTGCCCCTCATCGCGCGGCGGCCGGCCGCCTGGCGCGACGACCTGGTCCAGGCGCGCTTTGAATGCGACCGTCTCCAACGCGACCTTGCCGGGCGGGGGGAGTTCGCCGGTTACTTCGTTTGAAAGAAAGGTTCATCCGGTGGAAGCTTTTGTTACCCGCGTTTCAACGAGCCCCGGAACGAGAACCCACATGGCCAGCAACAGGAGCAGCACGAACTGCGTGGGAAACCCCCAGCAGAGTGACAGATCGCCCACGAGTTTGCCCGTCAGCCCCTTTGACGTCAACGGGCCGAAAATGGCCAACGGCACCAGCAGCCAACGCAGCCAAACGTGCCGGCCCTCCACCACGCCGCGCGCGTAGAGCAAGACCGGTAGCACGAGCACGACGTAATGCGCCTTGCTTGACATCGGGCTTAGCAGCAGCATCAGGCACACCAACATGGCGGCTTCGACGGGAGTACGCAAGTCGTCCCAGGGTACGTCATGAACAAGGGGCTGGTGGTGAAACTCGACGGGAGGGAGCGACCGTCCGGGACGTCCCAAACGCCAGGCCATCACACCCACCAGCGCCAGGCCCGCGACGTAAACAATCATGCGAATCGCCCGCACCGTCGCGGGCGCCAGCATCGTTTGGCTCGTGGGAATGTCGGCGGCACCGAGGGGGACTCCCGCCTGCACGAACCGATTGACCAGCCCTGATAACGATTGGTTCAACACCAGATCGCTTTCCCAAGCTCCCGGCGCGTCGCGTCCGACCCTGAACAAGAAGGTTTCCATCCAGTCGGCCAGGTACGTGCCGCACGGCCCGCGCGGGTCAAGCGCGTCCGCTTTCGGGAATATATAGTCGGGCAAACGATTGAGAGCCACCGCCACCAGCACGAGCAGGCAGGCGCTCTTGAACTTACCGCGCCACGCGAGGTACGGCGCGAACAACAGCGGCGTGCATTTCATCGCGGCCGCCACGCCCAGCCAAAGCGCGGCCGACAGATCGCGGCCGCCCCACAGACGGCGGCATCCGACGAAGATCAAGGCCGCAATGACCACGTCGAACTGCTGGTTCTCCAGCGGTGCCGCCAGGAACCGGAACGAGAGCAACGTCGCCACTGAGAACACGGCCGCCCAGCGGCCGTGCAATCCGAGCAACGCCGGACCACCCGTCAGCTTCCAGGCGCTCTCGACGACGATGACCACGGCGACGATGTTGATCGCGTACCAGATGGCCAGCGACGTCCGCGGTGAAAGGCGCGAGAAGGGGGCGGCGCACATCGCCATCAGGGGCGGGTAGGCATAGGCACTGGGTTCCGAATGGTGGATCACCTCGCCCGCCAGCATGCGCCGCCCCGCGCGGACGTAGCAGGTCTGCCATTCGCTGTCATCTCCCCGGCGGAGGAAGGGGAACGCCATGCCGGCGAAGAACGCCACGGCCAGCCACAACACCCACCGCTTGGCGATTCGCCGCCGCCAAGAGTCGCCGTGGGAGCGACGAGCCGTGCGCGCCGGCGTCGGAATATCCGTCAAGGGTTCGGAAAGCGGTGAGGATTGCAAGTGAGAATCCACAAGGGGGCGCCGGGGCGGCCTTTCGCCGCAAACGACGAATGGAGGGGGAGCATACCGCCTTGGGCCGCGGCGAATCAAGAGCGAAGCCGCCCCAATTTGCTCCAGGCCGGTTTTCGACCTATGTTTCAGATTAGCTGGAAACCATATCTTCCATCCCATCGTTCTGAACAGAGAGGTCGCCATGAAGATCAAGCAGCGGGGCGTTTGGCAAATGGTCGCGTCGCAGTGGCGAGCCTTGGGGCTGGCTACGCTGGCCACGGTCGTCACCACCGCCGCCTTACGCGGCCAGACTCCGGCCGTCAATGTTTACCGCGTCGAAGAAGACTGGCAATTGGTGGTCGGCCAACCGGACCTCAATAGCAACGGCCCACAGGTCACTTGCGCGATTTCGCCCGCCGACATGCAAACCGCCTACTGCGCCTTCGACATCAACTACCACACTCAGCCCGACTACTCGGCGGGCGGTTTGCAGTTGCACACCTGGGATCCGAGCAATCTGGTCGAGATCGCCAATTCGTCGCACACGGGCATGTTGCAGTACGCCGGCGAAACGCTCACCTGGACCCAGACCATGGCCTGGAGCGACAACGTCCTCACGTTCCGGGTGCTCAACGGTCAGTCGCAGACCTGGGGCACGTTTGGCGGCCCGAGCGGTTTGCTGGCGCTGAACCTGCCTACGTCGCTCTCGAACCTGAACCAATACGCCCCCAACGTCTCGCTCGACAACTCGGGCGTGAGCTTCGCCGGTAATCTCGTCACTTCGCTCACGCTGCAGGCGGTTCGTTGGTACGACGTCAACGGCAACCTGATCCAACAAGTGACCACGCCGCAGGTCGTCTATCCGTAGAACGACCGGCAAAGACAATTCACCGCGGTACAACCGCACGTCCCGTCAAGAGGTACTCTACCATGACACGCCACCCATCACACATTCAAAACAATCGCCGGGGGGCCGTGGCCGTATTGGCATGCTTCCTGATGATTGCCCTGTTGGCGATGCTCGCGTTCGCCATCGACTTGGGCTACCTGGCCAACAGCCAGGCCGAACTGCAACGCTCGGCCGACGCAGCCGCGCTGGCGGCCTGCTACGAACTGGTGTACCAAGGCACGCCCGGCACGCCGGTCAATTTGTCGACGAACGTACTGAACGTGCCGACCGTGGCCGGCCAATACGCCGCTTTGAACCACGTTTGCGGTTCCGCCCCCAGTCTCGCGACCGGCGACGTCGTGGTGGGCTACATGGCCGACCCGACCCAGCCGGGCGGAACCATCGACACTTCGGCCAATCAGAACGGCTTTAACGCCGTGCAGGTTACGGTTCGCCGTTCGTCGAGCGAAAATGGAAAAGTTCCCAGCTTCTTCGGCCGCGTGTTCGGCTCGCAGGGCGAGAGCACCAGTGCCAGCGCAATCGCCGCTCTGCTCAACAATTTCGGCGGTTTCCAGGCGCCCTCGACCAACGGCGGCAACACCAACCTGATGATTCTCCCGTATGCGCTCGACCAACTGACCTGGAACGCTTTGCAGGCCGGTGACACGACGGTGACCACCGACGTTTGGAACTACAACACCAGCGGCCAGGTCGTGTCGGGTTCCGACGGCATTCGCGAAGTGAACCTGTTCCCGCAGGGCACCGGCTCGCCGGGCAACCGCGGCACTGTGTACATCGGCAACGCCAAGGGCACGGCGGATCTGGTCCAGCAGATCCTGTATGGCATCAGTCCCTCGGACCTGGCCGTGTACGGCGGGCAACTCAAATTCGACAGCAGCGGCAACCTCTACCTGAGCGCGAAACCCGGCATCAGCGCCGGCACCAAGAGCGCGCTGGCTTCGATCATCGGCCAGACCCGGCTGATCCCGATTTTCGCGAGCTTGACGGGCAACGGCGCCAACGCCAGCTACGACATCGTCATGTTCGTGGGCATTCGAGTGATGGATGTCAACCTGACCGGCTCGATGAGCAGCAAGCACCTGACCGTGCAGCCGGCGTTGGTATACACTCGCGGAGGCATTCCCTCCACGTCGTCGAGCACGCGGCAAAGTTACGGGGCTTATTCGCCCGTCTGGCTGGCCAGGTAGCCGCAAGGTGTCGGTACGGTCAACGTATGAGGAGAAACGCCATGCCCCGCGGATTGCGTCGTCAACGGAGTTCGCGCCGCGGGACGGCCGTGGTCGAATTCGCCGTGGTCATTCCCCTGTTCCTGCTGTTCATCGTGGGGATGATCGAACTCGGCCGGGCGATCATGGTCCAACAACTCGTGACCAACGCCTCGCGCGAGGGGGGCCGCATCGCCGGCTACGATTCGACGACGCAGACCTCGACCATCACCAGTGCCGTGAACGCCTACCTCACCAACGTCAACATCAGCGGCGCCACGACGGTCGTCTCGCCCGACCCACCCTCGGGGGCCGCGGACGGCCAACAGGTCAGCGTCACCGTGAGTATTCCCTACGCCAACGTGAGTTGGGTTCCGTCGCCGTTCTTCCTGGCTGGATGCACGCTCCAGGCCACTTCGGTCATGCGCCGGGAGCCAGCCCCGTAAACCATCGAGAAACATCCATGCCTACCAGGAAGTCGAGTCGCCGCCGCCGCGGCGCCACGGTCGTCGAGATGGCCTTCGTGGCGCCGGTCTTCTTTCTTTTGGTTCTAGGCATGATCGAGTTCGGCCGTGCGATGATGGTCGCCGCGCTTTTGGCCAATGCCGCCCAGCAAGGCGCCCGCGCGGGCGCGCTCGACGGCGCCCAGACCTCGGACGTCACCAACGCCGTGAACAACTACCTGAGCGACGCCATGATCTCGGGCGCCAGCACCAGTGTCACGCCCAGCCCGCCCTCCAGCGCCGGCGCCGGCCAGGATGTAACCGTTACGGTGAGCATCGGCTACTCGCAGGTCACTTGGGTGCCGGCCCCACGGTATCTTGGTGGCACGACGCTTTCAGCCACATCCATCATGCAGCGCGAGACGGGACAATAGCCGGACATGCCGGGAACGTCCACGACGGACAACTTGGGATCGTGGACGGCCGCCAGGAAGTTCTCGTATCCCCACGCGCTGCCGCAGTCTTCCGGCGGACAAGCGGCGGCGGCTATTCCGCCGCCGAATCCTGTTCGATCCGCAGCAACCGGTCGATCTCGACGTCCTTGACCTCCCGCACCGAACCGTCGGGCCAGCGGACGACGAGCTTATCGACCTGGGTGGCGCCGCCCAAGCCAAACGTGACGGGCAACTCGACTTGCGACAGGTAACTGCGCGTGGGCATCACCTGCCGCGAAAAAACTTCACCCGCGACGTGGGCCTCGACCCAGGCGCCGATCGCATCGCGGTTCGATCGCTTGCCGGTGAGTCGGACCCGCAGCCAATGACGGCCGAGCGCTTGATCGTTGCGCAAGAGCCGAGGCCGCGAGCGGACGGCGGTGATGAGCACGTCGAGGTCGCCGTCGCCGTCGATGTCGGCATAGGTCGCCCCGCGCCCGACCAACGGTGCGCGGAAGTCGGCGCCGCAGTCGGCCTCGGGCACCAGCACGAACTCCGAATCCGACCTGGGGCCGGCGTTCCAGTAGAGCTGCGGCGGCTGTTCGTAGCGCTGGGCCTGCTGCACCTTGGAAATGTCGTCCTCGAGGTGGCCGTTGGCGGTGAGTATATCGAGCCGGCCGTCGAAATCGTAGTCGAAAAAGAACACGCCGAACTTCAGTAACAGCCGCGAAGGCGGCCCGAGCCCGGTGGCGATCGCCTCGTCGGCGAATTGCAGCGGATCGCCCTGCGATACGTACAGCGCCGTCAACTCGTTGGCGAAGTTTCCGATCACGATACCCAGGGTGCGGTCGTTGCGGAAGCGGCCCGTGTCGGCGCCCATCGCGCCGCGGGCCTTGCCGTCGGGATCGAACGCGATGTTGCAGTTCAAACCCCATTCCTTGAATGTGCCGTCGCCCTGGTTGAGGAACACGAGATTCTGCACCGTGTCGTTCGCCACGACCAGGTCGATCCAGCCGTCGCCGTCGAGATCGACCGGGGCCACGCCGAGCGACTTGGCCACGGGAACGTCGGTGTGTACGTTGCGCACCTGCACGCCGGCTTGCTCCGAGACGTCGCTGAACTTTCCGCCGCCGTCGTTGCGATAGAGGTAGGGAAACGTCCCCTCGAAGGCGTCGGGACGGCAGTAGGCCCGCCGCGTGCCGTCGAGCGTGCAGCGCAGCGACAGGTCGATCTCGCGGGTCCACTTGACGTAATTGGCGACGAACAGGTCGAGGTCGCCGTCGTTGTCGTAATCGAGCCAGCCGCAACTCGTGCTCCATTCGGCCGCGGCGCCCGCCACGCCGGAGTCGGCCGTCACGTCGCGGAATTTTCCTTGCTCGTTGCGGAACAGCAGGTTCGGTCCGACGGCGGAGATGAACACGTCGATCCAGCCGTCGTTGTCGTAGTCGCCGACGGCGACGCCCATGCCGTAGGCGCTCACGTCGAGCCCGCACTCGGCCGTCGCGTCGTCGAAATGCCCTTGGCCGTCGTTGCGGTAAAGGCACATCGTCGGCGCCGGCTCGTCATCGGGCTGATGCGAAGGCCAATAGCGGGAATTGATCAACAGGAGATCCGGGTCGCCGTCGTTGTCGAAGTCGAAAAAGGCGCAGCCGCCGCCCATGGTCTCGGGCAAGAGCTTGTCGCCATAGGCGCCATTGACGTGCGTGAAACGGATGCCCGCGGCGTCGGTGACGTCGGTGAACACGACCTTGGGGATCTTCGCGCGCGAGCGATCGCGTTTCTCGGGCAAGCCAACCGGTCGGGCCACGCCCAGCTCGAGGGCGGGTTTTCGGGTGTACCAAAAGACGCCTCCCGCGGCCGTGGCCGCCAGCAGAGTGAACACCAGCAGCGACCAGCGAAAGGCCTTTCCGATCACCGCGTCGTCGCGTTCGAGTTCCTCCGGGGTGAGCGGATCGGCCTCGCCGTCGGCGGGGCGCTTCGGTCGGGATCGGTCGCTCATGGTCCGCCCCCCGCTTGGCTTTCCGTGTCGGTCGCGGGCAAGCCCGCCGCGCCGGAGCGGTGCAGCGAATAGATCACCACCGCCTCGGCCGCGTCATTGGCCCAGGGATATTTTTTTCGGGCGAGCTTGATGGCGCGGTCGCCGGCGTTGTCGTCGGCCTTGTAACGCTGGTGCAAACGGTGGTGCTCGGCGGCCTTTTCCTTGTCGCCGAGCACGTCGTAGATCGACGCCAGGGAGAAATGCGCCAACACGTTTTCCGGATCGAGCTGAAGCGTTCTTTGGAACTGCTCGATCGCCCGGTGGTAGAGCTGCTCGCGCTCGTCGCCGCGATCCGAACCCTTGGCCTGCTTGGCCAGATCCCAGAGAGTTTGCCCTTGCAGGTTGATGACTTCGTAGTCCAGGCTGAAATCGAAACCGCGCTCGATGGTTTCGGCCGTGCGGTATTCGAGCACGCCGCGGAAGTTCTCTTCCGCCTCGGCGAGGCGCCCCTGCTGCCGGTTGATTCGGCCTGACAGCCAGGCCAAGGTCCACGGCGGCGCGGCGGGCCGAGTGTGCTCGCCGGCGCGGATGAGGGCCTCGACCGCCTCGTCGACGCGGCCTTCCTTGTCGTAAACCCGCGCCAGGTTGAGCGGGCCATCGTAGCGTCCCAGCTTTTCGACCTCGGCGAACGCCTCGGCCGCCTGGCGCCATTCGCCCTTGAGTCCGCTGTTCTCGCCTTCGAGCAAGAGACCGATGCCGTAGTCGTTCCAGCGTTGCCACTCTTTCGTCGCGTCGGGAATGGGCGAGGGCTGTGGCGGGGGCGATTCGCCCACTCCGGCCACGCCGAGCGTGAGGCGGTCGGCGGCCAGCGTGATGATCGGCAGTTCGTCGGAATACGGTTGGCCGGGCGTATATCCGCGGATCGGATGATCGCCCGGCCTGGCCGACTTGGTGATGAAGTCCATGTACGTCTTGTCGAACTTGCGGTACTGGAGCTTGGCTTCGATCGTGATCGGGCCGTCGAGTTGGTCAGGCAACTCGAGGCCGTAGTGGACCACTTGGGCCGCGCCGGGCGGGATCTGGTGGTTGTAGAGCGGGGTAAAGATGTCCTGCGGATTGCGGCGGTCGATGCGATTGCCATTCCGGTCGAGCATGAAGACATTGACGAAGTGCGACCAGGGGTCGACCTCGCCTTGCTCGCCGACGCCGCCGCTGCGCCCGATCACGCGGCCGCCGGCGGCCACCGTGACGTCAACCCAGACTTCGTTCGAGTCGGTGGTCCCTTGGGTGAAGAAGTGCCCCATTTTCATGGTCCGCAGCACCGTTTCGAGCAAGTACTTCCGGCCCGGTTGAAGCGTCGGCAGGTCGGGCCTCAAGGGGGCCAAGAGCGTGCCCTCGATCGTGCCTTCCTCGCGCAGCCCGAAGAGGTCGAGGCGCATCACACCTTCCAGGAACTTCTCGTGCGCGGCGATCGTCGCGTCGTTCTTTCGGAGCCAGCCCAACGCGGTGTTGGCCGCCGGAAAGAAGTGGTTGTGAATGCTCCGCCCCGTGGCCCCGGCGAACCACTTCGCTCCGAAATCGTCGGACGGCTGGAAGGGCATGTGGCAGGCGGAACAGTTCCGCTTGGCCTCGTCGGGATAATAAAAACTGCGGGCGCCGTGGCCCGAGGCCCCGCTCAAGAGGAAGTTGTCGTAATGGTTCTGCCCTCGCAGGAAGTCCTTGTAGTGCGTCACTTCCCGCGGCAGGCTCACCTTGTGGCAGGTCGAGCAGAACTCGGCGCTCTTGTGCAGATCCTTGAGGAACGTCTTCTTGTGCATCGCCGGCTTGGCTTTGATCAGCAGGTTGTTGATCAACTGCAAGACCGTGTTTTCGGAAAACGCGAACGGGTAGTGCTCCGGCTCCTCGATCGTGTAATCCGCGTTGCCGATCGTGCTGTTGACGTGGATGATCGCATGGCACGCCGTGCAGGTAATGCCGGCCTGGGAGGTCGGATTCTTGACCAGGTCGTAGTCCTTGTCGTCGAAGGCGCCGCTGAAGAACGGCACCGGGTCGTGACAGCCCGCGCACCAGCGCGACGCCTGCACGTTGCCGTCGCGCTTCAGCGCCACCGCGCGCGTTTCACGGACGCTGGCCAAGTAGGCCGGATTATTGAAGGAACTGAGATGGTGCGAGCTGTGGAACCAGCCTTGGTAAGCGTCGGCATGGCACTTGAGGCAGTAGTCGTCCATCATCAAGACGTTCTTGTCGATGAAATTGCCGGTCGCGGTTCGCGCCTCGGAAGGATGGTAGTATTTCTCGCCTTCCTTCGGTCCGGCCACATTCCACTTCCGCGGATCCTGCGAGTGCATCAGCACCATCGCAAGCACGACCGCGCCGACCGCGGCGGCGTAGCCCAGCCCCAAGCGCCACTTGATGCGCGGCCCGGCCAGTCGGTGCAGCCAATAGAGCCAGCCGGCCGCCACCGGTCCCACGACGTGCAACCAGTAAACGATGAACCGCGCCGTCTCTTGCTTCAGTTCGAACATGCCCGCCACGCGCAACAGCAACAAGCCCGTGATCAGGACGGCGACGCAAACCGCGAACAACGCGTAGCCCACGCGCACCGCCCGGCGGTTGCGGCGGTTGCGCGAATTGAGCATGTGGATCACGCCGAACACGAGGAAAGGCACGATCAAGAGCAGTCCCAACGCCAGGTGACCCAGAAACATATATTGATAGAAATAGTTCTGGTAGGTCTTCTCGGTCACGAATTCGAGGAACGTGATGCTCGCCAGGTAGCCCGAATTGGCACCCAGCACGGCCACCAGGCCGAACAGGAAGTACAACAGCTTACGCAAACGCGGGCCCACCGCCCGAACGTACTTTTTCGGACTCGGCTGGGACGCAGGCAGTGCGGGGGATGTGGCGGACATAAGCAGAGGTTAGTGGTTAGGAGGCGAGCGGGGGGCGTTAGCCCCCTGTTGATTAAGTTAGGTTAGGGGTTAGAGAATATGCTTCACGCGGTCGAGAATGAGACATTCACGGTGGCTGGGGCAGAGCCTAAGCGATGCCCCGGTCGCTATCGAGCCGGGGCATCGCTTAGGCTCTGCCACCAGCCACCTTATCGACGATTCGCAGACGCGAATCGTCAAGTTCGAGCCGGGGCATCGCTTAGGCTCTGCCACCAGCCACCGCTTTCTCACGGCAAAATGTTTTATTGTCGGCCGCACGCCGGCGACGTTGTGCCAGATGCTCGCGCCGAGGCCGGCGGGCACCCGAGCGACTCTATACGCGGGATCAGCCATCGAGCCGCGGAGGACGCTCCAGCGGCGAGCGATGGCCCGACGAGATCGAGAGAATCGCTTCGCCGCGCACCGCGCGAGGAATGGAATTGCGAACGTGAGCGCCGGTACACAAGAAAGCCCAGTGTTCGACGTGAGAGTTGTACCCCTGGGGCGCCGGCTGTGCGGGCAGCGGAAGTCGCCGACGACAATTGGGACCATGAGCGGCGGGTGAGGATTCGTCTCGAAGCGGTCGAGCGACCTTTACGTAATCGCCGCAACTCGCCCGTGCGGCGCGCGAACCGGCATCGCAAACCAAGATCGCCATGACGCCCGTAAGGAACAACCCCAATAGGCGCCTGGCAACGGAATCGCCGCAAGGGCCAGAGGCGCCCGCTGGAGGGCGTTGCGGAATTTGCGAGAATTCCGGACGCCGCAGCCAGGGTCCAAGGCAGGCCGGTCCAAGGCTTACCGGCAGTTTTAACGGTTTCATAGGGGCGTCTACCGTCGCACCAACCCGCGGCGCAAGCAAGGCAAATTCAACTACCGTCACACCAACCCGCGGCGCAAGCAAGGCAAATTCAACGCAGAGCCTTACTCGCGCCGCGGGTTCGTGTGGGAACACGAATAATCCAGGCTAGCGCACCTATTTTATACGTCGCGCGGCCCGTAGTGAGATCTTTGTTGTCAAGCACAGACCCCATCCCGCCTTGTGCGGGTGGTGAATAAGATGGCGTGCCAGCACGTCTCCCTCAAAATTCCCTCTTCCCGTGAATCGCCCCGGCCTGAAGCCGCCTTCGGCGGCTTCAGGCCGGGGCGAAAAGAGGTAGTTTGGGCCGCGTGGGTGTAGCACGCCATCTTCTTCACCGGCCAGGCAAGCTGGCGGGAGTCGGAGCGGAAACCTCTTATTCCTGGCCGAGTGAAGTATAGACGGACGCTTCATCAGAGTCAATCATTTCCGAATGCTGCCCAGGTCGGCCGGGGGATCTTCTCCGCTCGGCCGAGTTGGCGTATACTCACTCCAGACGCCCGAGCAAGGGAGGAATCCATTGATGGCATCCGTGAGTTCAAAACCGCCGATCGCGCTCGATTATGAGGCAGCCGCGCAAGCCTATTTGCGCGGCCTGCCCCTGGAGCACTTCATGGAAGCAACGACGCAAGCCACCCAGCGGGAGATCACGTTGGAAAGCCTGGCGTTGCTCAAGGCGC
>DATKSN010000303.1:0-22464 GCA_035531595.1 Pirellulales bacterium
GACAAACCCGTTCCTGTACCCGACGAAAGCGTCCGAGCGTGGGGCACGGAAGAACGCGGCGGAGGAAGAAGTCTGAACGCGTCTAAAGCCGGGCAATCCGCCGAGACGGATTTCCTGGTCGGTACAGGAACGGTTTTGTCAGTTTTTTCTTGCGCAGTTTCGGCTGCGCCGAAGCCGCGTTTTGCGTTGCGAACACAGGGCTGAGGCTACGCTTGTTCATATGGAACGGCTGCGCATGTGGACGGTTGGTAGCTGTTTTGGGGTGGTTTGAAAATGATCCTGGAAGCAAGGTGGCGTTCCTACGGCGGATCCGCCGCGCGCGGAACAGGTTCACCTGGAAGCCGGTCGGCGATAAGGCCCAACGGTCCGAAGTCGCCGGCGCCGGAAAGGATCTCGCTCGCCTGGCGTGGATCGAGCGCGTAGTCGGCCGGCTCGCGGCGATGCGCCGGCCGGCCAAGCCCCGGCGGATGCGCCCAACTCACCGACGCGTCGCTGGAACGAATCTCGCCGGCCGCCCAATAGGCCGTCCACTGCTCGAACGTGAACGAGAGCGGCGCCGCGGCCGAGGTCAGGTCGGTGACCTTCCAAAAGCCGTCGAAGCCCTGGTAGACGTTGTGGTCTCCCCGCCATGCCACGCGCCGCTGCAGGTTGTTGACCCGGTCGGCGCCCAATTGCTCGATCATCGCCGCGTCCTTCTCGCCGGCCACGATGATGCTGTCCGCGCATTGAATCTCGGTGTCGAGCAGCCAAGGGGCGTTGTGACTGCCCGCCAGGCGGCAGAGCCCCTTGGCCACCGCCGCCGTCAGATGCTTCAACTCGATCCGCGTCTGGCCGACCCCTTGCGCCGGCGCCGTGACGCCGCCTCCGGCGGCCAACAGGCGCTCGCTGGTGGCCAAGAGGCCGTTGTTCCACGACAAGTCAAGCGGTTGCAAGTCGTTGCTGCGCAAGAACACCGCCTCGCCGCGGGCGACGCAATCGCGCAGTTGGATCTTGACCGGTTCGACGGGCGTCATGCCCATGGCCAGCATCATCGCGTCGCTGCCCGGCGCGGCCTTGACGTCGAACATGGACACGTCCAGATGGTAGGCGCCGCCCTGATCGGAGGCGTTGCGAACCGTCAACGTGCAACCGTCGAGCACAACCGAATCGGCGCGCTGAGTCTCGACCAGCGCCCAGTTCTCCGACAACAGCATCCGCGGCATGTCGAGTTCCAGCGCCACGCCGCGCAACACGAGGCTGCCGCCCGCCACCGTGATCATGCCGCGTGGATACGCCACCGTGTCGGTGTTGCTGGGGCGGAACACGATCGCGGGCCGGAACTTCTCGCCGGCGCGGATCGTCAAGCGGACGTTGCTCAGCGTGAATGGTGTTTCGTCGCGAGGACCGTCGAAGCGCAGCTCGATGGCGTCGCCGTTCTTCGCCGTGGCGCAGGCCGCGCGCAGGCTTGCGAAGTACCGCTCGCCCCGTGGTTCGTCGCAAACGACCAGCAAACCCTGGGGAAGCGGGGCGAGGGATGTCGTCGATGGATCGGACGGCCCGGCGTCGGTCGCCGGCCGCTGGGTCGGGCGCGCATCGTCCGATGGTTCGCTGGGAAGCGTCGTTTCATCGGACGGGCCGTCGGGCATGTCATCCGGCGCCGGAGCGGACGCGGGCGCGCGGTGATTCGGCAAATCGCTCGATTTCGCCGGCTCGTCCGATGGCATGTCGCCCCTCGGCGCGGGACCGACGGCCCGCGGCGCGGGCTGCGCGCCCGCGGCGCCGTCGTCGGCGCGAGAGTCGGTGGCGGGCATTCCAGCATCCGGTTGTCGGCCGCTCCGCGGATCGTCCGCCGACGCCTCGCCGTGTTCGTCGTCGGCCGCGGTCCGCGGCGACGGCGGTCCCGGCGATCCGACGTTCGCCGTGGCGTCGTCAGCGGGAACACCGGCCAACGAATCGAGGGTTGGGCCGAGGTAATCGAGTAAGGCCACGCCGCAAAGCAAACCGGCGACCGGAACCATCCAGGGAATGTGCCGCCGGATGGACGACGGCCGCGCCGCGGCGGCCGGCGCCCAGTTGGGATCTTTGCCGCCCGACACGGTGAAGCCGACCTGTTCGGCCAGCACGTACAGGTCGTGGATCAGGTCGCGCGGGTGCTGGGGACGCCGCCGAGGATCCTTGGCCAACAGCTTGCGGACGACGACGGAAACTTCTTCTGGAAGGGTCGGGTTCAGTTCGCGCGGATCGGGCGGCGCGTCGCTGCTGTGCTGCAAGAGCTTCTGCAAGACCGTGCCGTCGGGAAAGGGGGGCCGCGCGGTCAGCATGAAATAGAGCGTACACCCCAGCGAGTAGATGTCGCTGCGCACGTCGGCGCCGCGTGGGTCGCGGGCCTGCTCCGGCGAGATGTAGTCGAAGGTTCCCAACGTCACGCCGCTGGCGGTCAGGTCGTCGCCGTCGGGATGCACCTGGTGCAGCCGTGCCAGCCCCATATCGACCAGTTTGGCGCGGCCGGTGGCGGTGATGATCACGTTCGAGGGCTTGATGTCGCGATGGACCACGTCGCGGCCGCAGGCATGGGCCAGCGCCTCGCTGATCTGCAGCGTGTAGCTGACGGCCTCCGGCAAGGGCAAGATGCCCTTCTGTTCGATCAGTTCGCGGAGATTGATCCCCTCGATGAACTCGAAAACGATGTAGTAGAGTCCTTTGTCTTCGCCCACATAGTAAACGCGGGCGATGTTCTCGTGGTCGAGCCGGGCGGCCGACTGGGCCTCGTTCTGGAAACGGCGGCGGGTCTCGTCGTCGGCCCCCTGGTCACGGGACAGTACCTTGAGGGCCACTTCGCGGTTGAGCATCGTGTCCACCGCGCGGAACACCGCCCCCATTCCCCCACCCCCCACGTACTCCTTGAGTTGGAAATGGTTTAATTTTTCGCCGGCCAACAACTGGCCCAGTTCAAACGGGGCCGTCTGCCGGGCCGGTCCCGCGGCGGGGGCGGGAGGACGCTGGGTGATGACCGTTTTTTCGTCCGGGTCGCAAGGCGGACCCACCGGCAATAAACCATCGGCGCCGGCGCCATGGGCGCTTGGCGTCAGTTCCAACGGTCGGTGGCTCGAACCGGGCTTGGTCATCAGCAGAGCCGGTGTAGGCTCTTCCGCGGAGTTTGTCCAGGGACGAACGCCCCAGGTGAGAATTGTCGCAATACCACTTATCCTATCGTATTTCACCGTCGGGAGGGGGTCAATAAGGGGATGGGGTTTTGCCGGAAATTCCTCGTTTCGGCGATTTTCTCAAGGTGGACACTTTGGTGAATGGGAAAACCAGGGTTGCACAAAAAATAGGCAGTGGTGGGTTTGCGCGAATTCGGGCACGACTGCCTAAAATTTAGGCACCGACGCCGATTCGTCGTAAGTGCTAGCAGTGCAATGCTATCCGTGCTGCGCTTGACTCGGCCCGCACGATGTTGACATGTTGGCGGCCACCGCGGCCCCACGGAAACGGAGTTTCACCCAACCTCGCGTAGGAGACAAGCGATGAACACGAAGGAATTTGAGGTCTATCGGAAGGCCGACGAGATGTACCGGCAGGGTCCCGATTGGGTCACTTTTTACCGGAAGATCCTCGGAGTGAACGGAGTCATGCGGACCGCCTATCCCGAACCCGCGCTGATGGCCGCGTTTGAAAAGTCGGCCGAATACGGGGCGATCCAGCAGATGATTGCCAAACTGCGCGAGCGGAGTAACGTCCTGCCGCAGCCCCAGGAGCCGATTCGGGTGATTACCGTCCGGCTGCCCCAGAGCCTGCACGATTCCCTGCGGGTCGAGGCCCACGAATGTCAGACGAGCGTGAACAAGCTGTGCATCTCGAAGCTGTTGCAGATGGTCGACGCGGAACTGGTGCCGGCCGACGGTTAGGGCTTTCCCTACCGATGTTCCCAAGGCGAGTGGGGGGCGTTAGCCCCCTGTTTTCCTAATATCCAAGGCGAGCGGGGGGCGTTAGCCCCCTGTTTTCCTCGTTCCCAAGGCGAGCGGGGGGCGTTAGCCCCCTGTTTGTTAGGCGTTAGACGGCGGCGGGGAACCACGAAACACACGAAAAACACGAAAGAAGGAAATAAAGGTTCGGAGCGGGCCTGTAAGCCGGGTTTTGTTCCCGCGCGGCGAAAGCCGCGCGGGCGAGGGTCATTTCTCTAGGAAGCCGATTGCTCGGCCCCTCCAGCAGCCTACCCGGGAGTCGGTGGCGCGCCGAACCGGCGCGCGTCGGCGCGCGCGCGGCCGAAGCCGCGCGCCGCCGCCTGCTCCCTGTTTGGCTTTGCTCCGGGCGGGGTTTACCTAGCCAGGCTGGTCACCCAACCTGCTGGTGAGCTCTTACCTCACCGTTTCACCCTTACTCCGCGGCGCCGAGGCGACCGCGGGGCGGTTTGCTTTCTGTTGCACTTTCCCTGGCCTTGCGGCCGGTGGGCGTTACCCACCGCCCTGTCCTGCGGAGCCCGGACTTTCCTCCCGCCGAGTTGCATCTCGGCCGGCGGCCCTCCGGCCCGCTCCGAACCTGTTTCCACTCTAGGCGATGGCCCGCTTCAAGGCTAGCTGTCGCCTTTCGCTCCGCGAAAGGGCGTTCTTTCGCGGAGCGAAAGGCGACATGACAGGCAACCGACACACAACCCTCGTGAGAAACTTTCCCTGTCAAGACCGAATTTTCAACACCCTAGGGGCGCCCTCCCGGGCTCCGAAAAAACTGGCAAAACCGTACCTTTACCCGACGAAAGCCACGGCGCGAGTGACACAGATGGGCGTTGCGGGTGAAGAAGTCTTAACGCATCCAAGGCCGGGCAATCCGTCGAGACGGATTTCCTTGTCGGTACAGGTACGGTTTTGCCAGTTTTTTCTTCGACATTTTCGGCTGCGCCGAAACCGCCGTGCCGCGCCGCATGTGCGGCGACGCTTTTTTTTGGATCTGGCGAGTGCCAACCGCCCGCTTCCCGCGCCGTACAGCGCTTATTAAATAGGCCCAGGCGGGCGAAGCCCGCCTGGGATCGGCTCTTAGAAGGTCCGGTTCGTATCGATCATGAACGAACCGTCGTTGGCCACCGGCAGATAGGGCATCCAGCGGCCGCCGCTCACGCTGGTATAACGCGAGTTCCGGCCGGGATAGAACACGAGGCCGATTCCCAAATAGAATGTTTCCTGCATCGCCGCCGCGCTGCCGATGCGCGCGGTGGGCGGCATATACTGCATGTCCATATAAGCCGCCCACGCCGGCGACAGCGGCGCCGACAACGTGCCGCCGAAAATATAGTTGCCCAGGCTGCCGTTGCCGCCGAGTTTCGTGTGGTCGGGAAAGCCCATCCAGCTCACGGCGTCGCCGCCGAAGGCGAACTTGTGGTGCCAGAAGAAATTGAACTGGTCGACGCCGCGGAACGACAACGGCCCGAGAACGTTTTGCGTGTCGCCGACCAGGCGGACGGTGCCCCACATGCCGAACTCGTGTCGATCGTTCACCGCGTAGGCGAGCTGATACCGCAGTTGTCCGAGGAACGGCGACGCCGCGTACTGGCCCAAGTTGTTGTTGAACATGCCGTCGAAGACCACCCCGGCGCTGAAGTTGGTCAGCTCGTCGGCTCGGCGGAACAGGCCCGCCGTGATGAAACCCTGCTGCACGACCTCGTTCGACTCGAAGGGCGAGGCGCGGCCGTTGAGGTCGTACAAGCCGCCGCTGCCGCCGACCTGCGCCCCGATGCCCGTGCGTTCGCTCAGCCGTCCCAAGCGAGTGCCGAGGTTGGCGCCGTAGAAAAAACCGTTGTTGTTCGGTCCGCTGCCGTCGGCGATGCCGCGCCACGAAGAATAGCCGTGGAACGTATAGAGTTGCTGGGACGCGTCGTCGACCGAGGGCGCCGGCGCCGGCGCCAGCCAGTCGAACGCGCCGTGCCGACCACGCTTCCGTCGCGCGAGGATCCCGGGCCATCCGTCGCCGCCGCCCTGCTCGGCCAATGGAGGCGTCGACGACCGCGCCGCCGGACGTGGGATCTCGGGCGAGGCGATGGGGGCGACGGCCGACGCGGTTGCCGGCCCGTTGCGCGCGCCGGCGAGATTGCTCGCGCCGGCGAGGTTGCTCGCGCCGGCCGGGTTGCTCGCGCCGGCCGGGTTGCTCGCGCCGGCCAGGATGACTTGGCCCTGGGCCGGCGCCGCATCCTTCGCGGGAGAACGCGGCCTCCCCTCGTCGCCGCCGGCCTTTTGGCCGGCGGTTTGGACTTCCATCGCGTCGGGAGCCGACGGTGGCGCGGCCTTTCGCCGCGAGCCGCGATACGCCGCGATCGTGCGGCCGGTGACGTGGCCGCAGGCGGCGCCGCTCAGACCGAGCAAGGGTCCACCCCACCACGCGCTCATCAGCGGCATGCCGATCGTGGCGATTTCCGCGCCGGTGCGTGGATACAAGACGTGGTACGTCGAGCGCTCCAGTTCCCAATCGTCGTGGGCCCGCGCATAGCCCAGCACGTCGCGGATACCGCGGACATGGCGCCACAAGCCGGCCACCGGCAGTTCGTTCACCGCCGCGTACGCTCCCCGCCGTTTCCGCGAATGGATGTCTTTGCCGAAGGCCGCCTCGTGCAGCACGATCGCGGGGACATCGGAGTAGAGGTACAGGCTGTTGGTATAGGGGTCGTAGTAGTCGCCGCCGAAGATCCGTCCGGGCAGCAGCGTGTAGTGGATCATATCGAGCGTTCCCAGCGTGTAGCGCCAGCCGGGAGCCAGCAGGGAGTTTTCGCGCAACCGCCGCCATTGTAGTTTCGGGTCGTAGTGATTGACAAAGACCCCCACGTCGGTCAGATCGTTTTCGACAAGGTAGGTTTTCAGCTTGTCGATCGTGGCCGGTGAGATCGCATGCTTGTCGACCTTCGAATTCAGCGACATCAGCCGATCGCGCGTGCCCAGGGCGCGCGCCACAACGTCGAGTCGCTTGCGAGGCGTGCCGTACACGACGGCCACATCGGCCCGCGTGGCGCCCGGCGAATCGGCCGCGCGGAAGCGGCTGTAGCGATACGGCGCCGGCGCGCCGGCGCAGCCCTGGCAGGCCATCAGTCCGGCGATCAAGTAGCCATGCCAGCGAGACGAGACCATGCGATGGGCGCTCACAAACAAAACGGTAACGAATCAGGTCATGTCAGTTGGCGCCGGCCGCATGTTACCGATCTGAACGAGATGTGGCGCAGCCGAGAATCGAATCCACGCCGACGCCCGGTGACAGCGAACAATGAATCGCGGCGGATGATACCAAAACGGCCTTTCGCCGCAAGCTCGACCGCCGCCGTGGACGTACGTGCGGAGCGCCGCGCCGCGGCGCCGAACACCGACGCGCAACTCGCGGCTTCGGCGCAGCCGAAACTGCGCAAGAAAAAACTGGCAAAACCGTACCGGTACCGACCAGGAAATCCGTCTCGGCGGATTGCCCGGCTTTAGACGCGTTATGACTTCCTCCAACGCGGCGCTCATCTGTCCCCCACGCGTCGAGGCTTTCGTCGGGTAAAGGTACGGTTTTGCCAGTTTTTTCTTGCTGCGGCCACCGAGGGGCGACGCGGCTCCGAACGCTGGGCGAATGCGGCGCGAACTCGCCTCGGAATTTTTTTCCAAAACTGGGCTTGACGGGGGGGTTTTGTGTAGACTTCCGCGAATGCTGACCGCCTTTACGCCACTCGCCTTGTTTGAGACGTGCGCGGCTCATACCGCGTCCGATCTCCTTTGCACGCTTTGGCCAACGGCGGCGCGTTCTTCGACGAAACTTTGTTGACGGTATTTCCGTTCACCTCCCACGAACACGAAGACTGATCGCGCTCAGAGCCTCGCCACTTCGCGAAAAAAAACGATTCCGAAACCCCTCCCAAAGAGATCCAAACGAGCGTGGGGTAGGCCGAAGTGTGGCGCGGGAATTGGATGCCGCTTACGCGGCTCGCTCAGACGTCATGGGGTATTCGGAAGTCGTTTTTTTTCGCTTCGTTGCGGTTTTGTTTTTCGCACGTTCGTTGCTGCGCAACGAGCGTGCTTTTTTCTCGAAAATGATCCCTACCGATTCGTGGGCCGCACGGCGGACCCCCGGCGCTTGCGCCGCGGGTTGGTGTGCAGACTTACGAATGTGTCATTTCCGGCCGCGTATCCCATCTTGACGCGACTCGCGCATGGCGTTATCGTTCCCGCGCGCCATTTCAGACCCTCGTGTGCCGATCATCCGATGGATCCCCGCCGATTGTTTCATGACGTCGAGCCGCCGCAACCGAGCCTGGTATGGCGGCTGCGTTGGCTGGGGACGGCGTTGGCCGCGTTCCTCGTCGTCGCGGCGGGGTTCCGCGCCGGCCTGGCCGCGCTCGGGCACGGGCCGCGGTCGAGCGGGTTGGACGCCAAGTGGCGGCAGTTCGAGGCGCGGGCCGACGAAACCGACGTGCTGTTCCTCGGCACCAGCCGTGTTCAGCGTCATCTCGACCCCCGCCGGATGCGAGCGGTCTGGCGGCGGCGCGGCCTCGATATGCGCTCGTACAATCTGGGCTTGCCGCGGATGAACATTCTCGAGGCCGACGAGATCCTGAAACGGCTCTCGGCGCGGCGTCCCCGGCGATTGAAAGCGGTCGTGCTCGAGCCGACCTTGTACCTGTTCGACGTCGACAATTGGTACGGCGAGCGCGACATGGCCTCGCACGATTGGTACGGCACTTGTCTGGCCGTCCGCAACACGTTGGCCGGCGAGCGCCGGCGAGGCAGCGGCCGGTGCCAACGGCTTCGTTTCGCCTGGCCGCACGTCATGAGTTTTTTCTGCCGGTCGGTCAACCTGGGTTCGGCGGTCAGGCTGGTATTTCCGCGGGCCGCGGCGCGTGCGGCGCCGGCCGGCGCCGACGCGCACGACGAACTGGCGGGCTATGTGCCGCTGCCGGCGTCCAGCCCCGCCGACGGCGTGGCCGGCCCGGGGGATTGGCGGCGCCGCTTCACGCGGTTCTTGACCGACGACGCCGATCCCCATTGGGGAGGCGCTCCGCTGAGCGACGAGGAGTCGGCCTACTTCGACGACGTCATCGCCCGCGTTCGCGATTTGGGCGCCGAGCCGGTGTTCCTGCTCGGGCCGCGAGTCAAGCGCGATTCCCATACCGCCGCGGTGCTGCGCAGCCACGCCCAGCGCTACGGCGACGTCTTGCTGCTCGACTATCTGCGCGGACGCGGCTGCGACGAAATCTACCGGCTCGACTTGTGGCACGATTTCGACCACCTCAACGCCGACGGCGCCGCTCTCCTGTCGCGCCAAGTGGCCGGCGACCTGACGACGCTGTTGCGACCCGCGGCGCCCGCGGCCCTCGTACCCAGGAACGCCGGCCATGTCGTTCGTTGAGTTGAGGTTCTTCTTATTCGCGGCGGTCGTGTTCGCCGTTCACTGGTCGTTGGGTCACAACGACGCCCGCAAGGCATGGCTGCTGGCCGTCAGTTACGTCTTCTACGGCGCCTGGGATTGGCGCTTCCTGTCGTTGATCGCACTGAGCACCGGGCTGGACTTCCTCCTGGCAAGACAGATCGCATGCGCCGCCGGGCAACGGCGGCGCCGGCGGCTGCTGGTGGTCAGCCTCGCCGTCAACCTGGGTTTGCTCGGCGTGTTCAAGTACTTCAATTTCTTCGCCGCTTCCGCCGCCGATCTGTCGCGGCTGCTGGGATTCGCCGTCCACGAGCGCAGCTTGGCGATCGTGCTGCCCGTGGGTATCAGCTTTTACACGTTCCAATCGCTCAGCTACGTCGTGGACGTCCACCGCAAACAGATCGCCGCCACGAACAGCCTGCTCGATTTCGCCTTGTACGTGGCGTTCTTTCCGCAGTTGGTGGCGGGGCCCATCGTCCGCGCGGGCGACTTCCTGCCCCAGCTTGCCACGCTCCGCCGCTTCGGCGCGGTCCGCCTCCGGCCGGCGCTGTGGTTGTTCCTGGTCGGGTTCTTCAAGAAGGCCTGCGTTTCGGACAACCTTTCGACGTACGTCGATCTCTATTTCGCGGCGCCGGGCGACTTTGACGCGGCCAGCGCCTGCTTGGGGGTGCTGCTCTACGCCGTGCAGATCTATTGCGACTTCTCCGGCTATTCCGAGATGGGCATCGCCTCCGCCGCCCTGCTGGGCTACCGGCTCTGCGAGAACTTTCGCCATCCGTACCTGGCGCCGAACCTGTCCGAATTCTGGCGCCGCTGGCACATCAGCCTGTCGAACTGGCTGCGCGACTACGTGTACGTCCCGCTCGGCGGCAACCGCCGCGGCCGTTGGCGGACCTCGGCCAACGTCTTGGCCACCATGTTCCTGGGCGGCCTCTGGCACGGGGCCGCCTGGACTTTCGTGCTTTGGGGAACCCTGCACGGCCTGGCGCTGATCGTCCAGCGCGCGGTGACGGCCTGGTCGGGAGGATTCAAACGGTATGGACGGCCGGCCACCGTGTTGGGAACGCTCCTGACCTGTCAGTGGGTCGCGGCGACGTGGGTGTTGTTTCGCGCTCCCGATTTGCGCAGCGCCGGTTTGGTGCTCGAGGCTTACTTGGGCTTCGTATCGCATGGCGCGTCGAGCTTGCCCGGCGTGCTTTGGCTGCACCTCGCCTGCCTCGCCTTGGCGCACTACCTGAGCTGCCGCGCCGACCTGTACGGCTGGGCGTCACGAGTCTCGCCGTCGCTGTTCGCGACGCTTTACGGCTCGTCGGTCGCCGCCTGCCTTTGCCTGCTTCCGTCGGGACACAGGCCATTCATCTATTTCCAGTTTTGAGCCGGAGTGGGGATCGAATGAGACATTCGTCAGTTTTGTACACTAACCCGCAGCGCAAGCAAGGCAAGTAGTTTCGCGCCTTGCTTGCGCTGCGGGTTGGTGTCGAAGCAGGCGGCGTGCAGTAGAACCGATGTTTCGGGGAAGTTATCTGGATAGCTCTTGAGAACGATATTTGAGTATCCGCACGCTTTCGATCGTGATCATCCCCTCCTGCACGGATTCGTCGAGGAAGGGTAACAATCCCTGGATCTTGTCGGCGGTGTCGACCAGTTCGACGACGATGGGCAGGTCGGTCGACAGCTCCAAGAGCCTGCTCGTGTGGACGCGGCTCGCCGCGCCGAAGCCCATCGTGCCGTGCAGGACCGTCGCGCCCGCAAGACCGAGTTCACGGGCCTTGAGCACGATGGCGCGATAGAGCGGCTCGCCCTCGCAGATGTCTGATTCGCCAATGAACACGCGCAACAGTTGGCCGTCTTCGCTGAGCTTCATGATGGGAAAACTCTCGGCTGTGGGAACCGTGGAAAGATCGAGAACCGGACCCGGCACTTTCAAGTGCTGCTTCGCCATTGCCGCGCCGGCGGCGCTGTGGCGATAGACGAGCACGTGGGCCCGCTCCAGGGTAACAACGCCCTCGGGAATGATTTCGCCGATGGTGGACAAAAACGGGCCGATGAGCCGCGGACTGTCGACGATTTCGACGACGACGGGCACATGGTCAACGAGCGACCAAGGGCGATTAAAGAGCAACTGTCCCGTGACGTCCAAGCCGCAGATTCCGTGAAGCAACGTCGCCCCTGAAAGTCCCGCTTTCTTCGCCTGCTCGACGATCGCCTCGGCGGCCGTCTGCCACCCGTACTGGTCGGTATTCCGCAGATAGACGCGGAGCAGGATTTGTTCGCCTTCGAGCTTCATGTTTCGTTGCTCATGCCCGTGCCAAAATGACGCCCAACCGAACCGCCAAAAGGCCAAGCAACACGCTGGCGACCAGGTAGCCCGTACCCGCCAATTGTTCGCCATCGCGTATCAGGCCGTGCGCTTCCCATTCAAACGTCGAAAAGGTCGTATACGCGCCGGTGAAGCCGACGGCGACCAGCAATCGCAGGTCGTCGGCTCGAAGCCAAGGATGCTCGCTCAGCAGCATCCGGTCGGCCAGCGCGGTCGAGAACCAACCGAGGAACAGGCAGCCCGCGATGTTGATGACGAAAGTCCCATACGGCAGCGCGGTGCCGAAGAGCCGGGCGGCACCGATGCCGACTCCCCAGCGCAGCAAGCCTCCGCAGGCGGAACCGACGGCCACCAAGGCAATCTGAAAGAGTGGTCGCATGAATCGTGCTCCGCTCTCGATACTTCACTTGGGAGAAACACGAGGATACCCACCTTACGAGTATACCTTCCAGCGCTGGTGGTCCGGAACTTGCTCTCTGTCGCAACCCTCAATCCAACGCGGCGGCTGCGGCCTGCTTTTCGCCAGTATAGGCAATGATCGCGGCGCCAGTCAACGAAGTGGCAATCACGAGCGTCATCGCAGCCACTGGGTGTATCGTCCACAGTAGACCGACATTGCGGATCGGAGTGCGCGCTCCGCGACCTAGCCAGCCGCCGACACGGCCCAGCAGCATGTGCCACCACTGCGTCGCCAGCGCGAAGCTCGCCATGCGCGAAGCAGTCACGAAATAGCCAACGACAGCCAGCGGCTTCCGCCTGCGAAGGCGATCACTGTACAAGCCGGAGATCAGCTTGGCAAAGCTGGCGATGCCGTCGGCAAGCCCCTCGATCAAGCCGAGAATCGCGGAACTGGCCCCCACCGAGGCGAGCAACGCCGGCATCGCCGTGGTCGCCATTTCATGGCCCGCGTCGGAGCAAACACTCGCCAAACCGACGCCGAGCACGGTCCGATTGAGCCAACGGTCGGGTTTTTCGATCATCGTCGGCGCGGTCATGAGTCGCCCCCTGCTTGTCGTTTGAACGGTCCCGCCCCGGCATAGCGGGCCGATGCGCCGAGTTCTTCCTCAATCCGCAGCAGTTGGTTGTACTTGGCGACGCGTTCGCCCCGGCACGGAGCGCCGCTCTTGATCTGCCCTGCTGACGTGGCGACGGCGAAGTCGGCAATAAAGTCATCGGCCGTTTCGCCGGAGCGGTGGCTGATGACGGTGCCGAATCCCCCGGATCGGGCAGCGGCAATCGCGTCTCGCGTCTCGGAAACCGTGCCGATCTGGTTGAGCTTGATCAAGGCGGCGTTGCCGATGCCTTCCGCGATGCCCCGTCGAATGATGGCCGGGTTGGTAACGAAGATGTCGTCCCCGATAAGCTGGACGCGGTCGCTCAACCGCGCGGTCAGAGTTTTCCAGCCGATCCAATCGTTTTCCGCCAGCCCGTCTTCGATGCTCCAAATGGGAAAGTTCGAGATCCACTGTTCGTAAAGATCGATCATGTCGTCGGCGGTGCGGGTGGAATGGTCCGACTTGTTGAAGACATACGTTCCATCCGTGAAGAACTCGCTGGCCGCGGGATCAAGCACCAGCACCACGTCGGTTCCCGGAGTGAACCCTGCTTGCGCAATCGCTTGTACCACCAGATCCAGAGCTTGCTCATTGCTCTTGAGGTTCGGCGCGAAGCCCCCTTCATCGCCTACGGAGGTCGTATAACCTTGGTCGTGAAGCAGCCGTTTCAGTCGCTGGTAGATTTCGGCGCCCATTCGCAACGCTTCGCGAAACGAAGGCGCGCCGACCGGCGCCACCATGAACTCTTGCACGTCGACCGTGTTATCGGCATGGACGCCGCCGTTGAGCACGTTGAACATCGGCACGGGCAGGAGCGTCGCTTCGTCGCCGCCGAGGTATCGGTACAAAGGAAGCCCTTTTGAAGCGGCGGCCGCGCGGGCGACGGCCAGTGAAACGCCGAGAATCGCGTTGGCGCCCAGGTTCTTCTTCGTTTCCGTGCCGTCGAGCGCGAGCAAGCGACCGTCGATTTCCGGCTGTTCGACCGCGGAAAGGCCTCGCAGCGTGGGCGAGATCACATCGTTCACGTTCGCCACAGCGTGGGCGACGCCTTTTCCGCCGAAGCGGCCCGGGTCGCCGTCTCGCAGTTCGACGGCCTCTCGGCTGCCGGTCGACGCGCCGGATGGAACCGCCGCCCGGCCCAATGTGCCATCGGCAAGCCGCACGTCAACTTCCAGGGTGGGGTTGCCTCGGGAGTCAAGGATTTCGCGCGCGTGTATGGAGACGATGTCGGTCATGATGATGGCGGGCCTCAGTTGAATGAAGTTGTTCGCGTGGATGTCGGAAACGATGAGGAGCTTCACGGGTGAATCATCCGTGCCAGCGATTGAGCATCATCCAGATAATCAGGAACGCGATGGCCATCAAACACGCAATCGCGTACACATCGCCATATACCAGCCACCTTGGCTGGCGGCGGCGCTTGGGGCGTCGCAAAAACTTCGACATGGCGACCTCGGGAGTTCAAGGACCAGCGCAAAAAAAACCCAAGGATCGGTCCTTGGGGCTGAAGCGCAAACCACTCCCACCCAAGGACGAACCTCGCAGTAGGAGTTATCAGTCGCACAAAGCGACGGTTTATGGCGAACTCCATCGCCAGTCGTTAAAAAGCACTTTAGACCTTGCATCTCAGACAGTCAAGGTCCGAATCCTAGGACTAACTGCGGGGCTGCGGTGTGACGGGCCGCGGAGACTATTCTTCTCCTCCACCAACCCTTGCGCCAGGGGCTGGCGCGGGATTTGCTGTAAACGCAGGCTTGAGCAGCGGAAATACCAAGCCGTGCCGGCAAAAAAAAAGGCCGCGACGCTGACGGCGCCGATTCCCGATGCAGGAGACATTCGTGCCGCCTTTCAAAGAACGCCATCGCGAGGTACTCGTCCTCAATTTCACGACGATCCACGAACAGCTCGTGGGAATGGAGTCGCACATCATCGACGCGCTCGACCCCAGCGTTTTCTCCCGCTACGTCAACGACCTCTCGCCGTCGGATGTGAAAGTCGTCCGCGATTACCTGGCACGCTTGCGAGGCGTCATGCAGAGCTGCCTGGAAGAGGCACAGATTCCCGTATCGGTTCGCCCTGTCGGATTGCGCTGGGCGCTGCAGACTGCGATTAACTGCGTCGGTATCTCCATCGCCGAAATGAGTCCCAACAATCTCGTTGGGTATGGAGCGCTCGACGAAGCCGAGCGGGCGCGGATGATCAAAATGCAAGAAGACCTGGCGCGCGTCGTTGATCGCATCGGCCAATATCTGAAAGGTCATGGGGCCGACTTCGCCGACCGCGTCGCGCGACTCGAATCGACAGCCGTTCGCAAAGAGACGCTGGCATTGCTCGACCAACTCATCACCCGCCGGCAACTCGTCGAGTTCCGGTCCCATCTCGACATCATCGTCGAACGTCTCGCGACGCCGCAGTTTGAAATCGCGGTGTTCGGGCGAGTGAGTTCGGGTAAGTCGTCGTTGTTGAACGACCTTGCCGGCGCGCCCATTCTCCCGGTCGGCGTCACGCCGGTGACCGCCGTTCCAACGCGGCTGGCCGCCGGCGACCATCCGCAAGCGATCGTCTCATTCGCGGAATTCAGTCCGCTCGAAATCCCCCTTGACCAATTGCGCGAGTACGCCGCCGAGGAGAGCAACCCAGGCAATGCGAAACACGTTACCAACATCCTCGTGCGAGTGCCTTCAAAGCGGCTGCGCGACGGTGTGGTCTTCGTCGATACGCCCGGCGTCGGCTCGCTCGCGACGGCAGGCGGCACGGAGACCCTCGCCTACCTTCCACGCTGCGATCTGGGCGTGGTGCTCGTCGACGCCGGCTCGTCACTCGCCGAGGACGATCTGCGGTTATTGCGGCTGCTGCTCGAGGCCGGCATTTCGAGCCAGGTGCTGATCAGTAAAGCTGATTTGCTGAATGCCAACGACAGGCAGCGAGCCATTGCCTACACCCGCGAGCACCTGGCTCGGGAATTTGAAACTGATATTCCCGTGCGTTTGGTGAGCACGGTCGGCGCCGATGAGAGCCTGCTGGCCACGTGGTTTGAAGAAGACATTCTGCCGCTCTTCAATCGCCAGGAAGAACTTCGACAGCGGTCGCTGGCGCAGAAGGTGGCGCTGCTGATCGATTCGACTGTAGGCGTGCTCCGCACGCTTCAAGAGCGCACGGACGGAGCCGAGCCAATTGCAGAAGCCGACGTTGGACGGGCGAAGGAAGTGCTCGATCATGCCGATGACGTCGCTCGCGACGCGACAAAACGCGCCCGCGACTGGATGAACGATCAACGCGTGACGCTCTCGGCGGTTCTCGATCGAATGACCGCGGCATTGCAGCGGACGACGGGCAACTCGCCTGACGAGGCCATCGCTTCGACTGTGCGCGTGGCATGTAAAGAGCATGCGGCGGCGGCTTACGATGTTGTCGCGAACTTGCAGAAGCAACTGCGCAATTCGCTCGAATCACTGAGGAACATTCTTTCCTCCGCTGCCATCGACGTCGCCGCCGTCTCTGAGATTCGTCTGTCGGGTCTACCGCTGGCGGATGACGGCGGCAGCACGACCGTGGCGGATGGCCGGGCGTCCTGGTGGACCATGCTACCGAAACTGGCCGCGCCACTCGTTCGGCGGTCGCTTGAGAAGCGGCTCGGGGAACATCTTCGTCAGCGGATGGAATCCTACGACCGGCAATTAGGGTCGTGGCTGGCTAAGAGTAGCGAACAGGTTCTCCAGCGGTACGAAACGCAAGCCGACATCATCCGCGAGCAGTTGCGGCGAGCGGTCCACGGTCGTCACGATGACGGCAATGCGGTTGATACCGACGGCTTGCGGCACGACATCGACTCCTTGGAGGCGGAGGTGGCGCATTACCGCCGGGCGCCCAAAATATCATAAGGCAACTCATTGAAAATGGTATCCCATCAAGTACCGTGTCCCAATTCAACGGCAAGACGGATATACGGCACGCGGCGGTGAATGAGACCTGATGGTTTTCGTAATTAAGCTCGCCTCTGGAGGGGCACCCGCGCAGCGGGTCTCCCGGCCCACCATTGGCCGGCACTGGTGGGCCGGCGCCCGCTCCGCCGTCTTGTCCCACCCTAGTGCCACGTGCCGCGGACAATTGGTAAGGCGGATACCGTTGGGGGCATCCGGGTGGGGAACGAAATCGACTTCACCGTGAACTTTCACCTGGCGCGGCACCAGGAGTTGTTCATCGGCTATTCTCAAAGCTCTTTGCCGGCTCGTTCATCCGCCGAACCGGGCCGAGCGGGTCGCCGGAAGTGACGTACGTATCGTACAGCTTCAAATGGTGATCGCGGCCTGGCCCGGATTATTCATGGTTCAGGGGGAACGAGCGCAGACTGCTGTCACACTAACCCGCAGCGCAAGCAAGGTAATTTCAACGCTGGGCCTTGCTTGCGCTGCGGGTTAGTGTTGAACCATGAATAATCCGGGCTGGCGGTACGGAAGGGGCAAGTGACGTTGCCAGGCGAAGCCCAAGCCACTACCCTCTGCAAACCGCCGTGCATGAGCACTTTGTCCGGCTGGATACCGCACACGACCGATAATGAGACATTTGGGTACACCCGCTCTGAATTCGCAACGCTTCCGCGTTCCGGCGCCGGCCGGGGGCGCCGTGTCGCGGCGCGTCGGGCCGCGAGTCCACGGTCGCCTCACGTTGGCTTGGGCGATCGCGGCCTATGTGGTGTTGCAGATTGGAACGACACTGTTGGTCGACTCCGCCGAGCCCGAGCTTCGAGACACGGAGTACGGCCATCGGCTCGCGCTGTTGCGAGCGAAACGGGCGGCGGGTCCCGATCGGCCGTTGCTGCTGGCGCTGGGAAGTTCGCGGACGCTTTACGGGTTCCGCCCGGACGTGCTGGGCGAGTCGACCGCTGGCCCCCTGGCCTTTAACTTTGGCGGCCTTGGCGCCGGCCCGCTCGTCGAGCGGATGTTCCTCGACCGGCTGCTGGCCGATGGCCTTCGTCCACGCTGGCTCGTGATCGAAATCCACCCGGCGCTGCTGCACCCCGCTCCGTATGGCGGCGACCGACGGCGGCGGCCGGAGGTCGAGCGTTTTTCGGCCCGTGACGTCCGGCTGCTGTCGCGCTATGCGCCGGCGCCGCCGGCGCTCTGGGCCGATTGGCTTCGCCTGCGGATGGGCGGTTGCTATTGGTATCGCGCCGCGTTGTTGAGCCGGCGGGCTCCGTCTTGGATGACGGCGCCGCGGCACCGCGATCCGCACGGATTCGAGCGATCCGGCCGGCTGGGATGGGTTCCAGGCCCCTGGCGAATCGACGACGAGGCCGTGCGGCGAAAGAACGTCGATGCGTCGATCCGCCGGTTCGCCGCGGCGCTGGGCGACTTCCGCGTGGGCGACGGCGAGCGCCGCGCCTTGCGCGACATGTTGGACATCTGCCTCCGCGAGCGCATCGAGGTCTGCCTTTGCCTGATGCCCGAAGCCACCAGGTTCCGCGGCGGCTATCCCGCGGGCACGCGGCGGAAAATCGACGCCTTGATGGCCGAGTTGCGATCCGAGTTCCGCGTGAGGATCATCGACGCCGGCGACTGGTGCGACGACCGCTGTTTCGTCGACGGCGAGCACCTGCTGGCCCACGGCGCCGCCCAGTTTTCCGCACGCTTCGCCCACGACGTCCTGCGACCCTGGCTCGCCGGTCGCGATGCGAGGGACATTTCAAGTACGGTCAAGGGATACCCAGCGCGGCCTTGAGGCAGTCATTGACCTTGGACATGATCGCAGGCGAAAGCCGACCAATGGATTGCTGGATGAGGCGGCGGTGCAGCGTGAGCAGGTGTTCGCACTTCAACGCCGAGGTGTGCAGCAGGCCGGATTGCCGGCCCTCCGGCGTCGTAATATCAATGAGAAGTTGCGTGGGCTCGCTGGTCGATCGGTGGATGGATCGGGTGATGAGCGCCAGAATCACGTCGTCCAGTCGCTGGTTATTGGCGTCGGCCTGTACCACGAGGGCGGGCCGCGTCTTCGACCCACTGCGGTCGCTGAACGGGAGGTCTGCTAACACGATGTCGCCGCGTTGGTATCTCACCGGTGTCGAAAACGCTCGTAGTCATTGTAGTCGTCCATGGTTGGGTCGTCCCAGCCGGCGCGCATGGCGCTTTCGATCTGCGCCGGATACGTCTCCTCCAAGTCGCCGTCGGTCAACAAAACCTTGAGCCGGTCGAAAGCATCGGCCCGCACGATCACGTACTCGGTGTTCGTATCCGGATCAACCACTCGAATCGGCACGCCCTCGGCGGCACGAACCGCTTCGAGCAACTCGGCGTTCATCGGAGTCATGAATCTTCCTCGCAATTCATCATCGCAACTCCCTCCCGGTTCCGCTCGAGTAGGGTCTGTTTCCCGGCAATCCGGTCGTGAGGCGGAGCGGAGGGCACGCACCTACTCGATTCTAACCCGCGGCCCACTCGCCAAAGGCCGCGTCAACGGCGCCCGCTGGGAGTTGATTGCCGGTAACGTCACGATGAACGCTCAGCGGGTCCGACAACGCCTCGAGCGGCGTGCCATCAAGGGTCGCGATGGCAGCGTGGACGACATCTTCCGCACCGTCGGTCGGGCTGAGTGTGGCGAACGCCACCACGGTGCTCGTCGCCTGGTTGAGCGCGCCGCCGGCGTCGCCCGACAGTCCTGGAACGCCGATCGAGCCGCTGGAACCATTGCCCGCGCCGAGCCCATTGCCCACGCTGGACCCATTGCCCACGCTGGACCCATTGCCCATACTGGACACCGCTCCGTTCGATGCCGCTCCGCTGGATCCGGCGCCGCCGCCCGCCGCGCCGCCGCCCGCCACGTCGGACTGCTGTAGCGTCTGAGCTCCGTTGAAGCCGCCGCCCCAAGAATCAAAGCTGTAGCTGGAAAAGCCGCCCCAGGGATTGTAGGAACTATAGAAGCCGCCGAACGACCCACTCCAGGGATTGTAGTATTCCCCGAAGCCACCACCCCCATAGCCGCCACCCCCATAGCCGCCACCTCCGTAGCCGCCACCCCCGAAGCCGCCACCCCCGAAGCCGCCCCCTCCTCCGCCGAAACCGCCGCCGCCAAAGTACCAACTCCACGGGTTGTACCCGCCGAACAGCCCGCCCCAAGGATTGTTACCGCCGCCGCCGAAGCCGCCGCCGCCGAAGCCGCCGCCGCCGAAGCCGCCACCGCCCCCGAAGCCGCCACCGCCGAAGCCGCCGCCCCCGAAGCCGCCGCCCCCGGTCGAAGGTGGTTGGGGTGGTGCCGGTGGTCCGGGTGGTTGTGGCTGCGAGGGCTGTGAGGGCTGCGATGGCTGTGATGGCTGTGACGGCTGCGATGGCTGTGATGGCTGCGATGGCTGTGAGGGCGTCGCGCCCGCGATCAAATCGCTGACGATGAGGTTCGCGATCGGGCTGCCCAAGCCGGTGACGAGGTTGTAACCAGGTGTCGCCGAATAAGTACCGTTGTTGCCGCTAGTGATCTCGTGGAAGTCGGTGCTGGGCAATTGGTAAATGGCGTTCTGCGCCTGATCGAGCGGCGCCTGTCCCGTCGCGGCGAGTCCCTGGTCGGCGATGGCGATCAAGGCCGACCACTGTGGAGCGCCGGCGCTGGTTCCCCCGACGACCATCCAGCCGGTTTGTCCGGCGCCGGGCACCGAATCGTAGACGGCAAAACCCGTATTCGGGTCGGCGTTGTAGGCCACGTCGGGCGTGCTACGGGCGCCGTACGACTGCGCGCCGCTTTGGAAGCTGGGCTCACTCTCGTAACTGCTGACGCCACCACCGCTGTTGGCCCAGGCCGTTTCGCCGCCGTAGCCACCGCCGGACATCTGCAACGACGTGCCGCCGACGGCCAGAACGTTGGGCGACAGCGCCGGCCAGATGCCTGGCGAGCCCGTATCGCCCGACGCCCCCACGAACGTTTCGCCGGTGTGGCCGGCGGGCGTGGTGAAATAGCTGTCGTAGTTCGTCTCTTGCGGAAACTCCTGTGTGCCCCAACTCATCGAAACGACGCTCACGCCGGGCAAGTTGCGAGCGGTGTCGACGGCCGAGAGCAGGTCGTTCAAATTGGCGGAAGCCGCCTCGACCAGCACGATATTGGCCTTGGGGGCGATCGCGTGCGCCCATTCGACGTCGAGCGAGATTTCCTGCGACCAGCCGGCGTCGGTTGGAGGCATGAACCCGCCGGCGTAATTCGTGGTAAAGCTGGGCGGGGCCGGCAGGCCGTACTGCTGGTCGAACGTCGCCAAATCCTGGGCGATGTTGGGGTCGTTGTAGGCATCGACGATGGCGATCGTCTGGCCGGCACCGTTGCCCGTCGCGCCTCCGGCCAAGGCGATCTGGTTGAAACCGTAGGCTTGAGCCACCTGGGACGGCGACAGGCCGGCGGGCGTGAAGCCGGCCGCCGCCATCGGCCCCGCAAGCAAGCCAACCGCGTGCGGCGGCGCTTGAATCCTGAGCGGCTCGGCCACGATTCCCGCCAGTGCCGCCGACGCCGACAAAAGCGTTCTGGCCTCCAGCGACTCCATGCTCAAACGATTGCGAGAAAAGAACTTACGACGGACATGGTTGCGCACGCCCCGACCCTTGGCAAGTGGTTTGCCCAACATGATTGAGATGCCTTTCGTTGCTCGACGTCAGATGCGGAACGGCCTTCAAGTCGCGTTTCCCTCTATGAAGGTAATCGGAGAGCGAAACCGCGTCAAGATTTTGGCGCGCATTTTTGAGCGACGTCCCGGACTTGATCGGATCGCCGTGAATTTTGCCAGCCCCTGTTTGTTAGTAGGCGATAGGCGGCGAGCGGGGGGCGTTAGCCCTGTTTGTTAGTAGGCGTTAGGCGATAGGAGGCGAGCGGGGGGCGTTAGCCCTGTTTGTTAGTAGGCGTTAGGCGATAGGAGGCGAGCGGGGGGCGTTAGCCCCCTGTTTGTTAGTAGGCGTTAGGAGGCGAGCGGGGGGCGTTAGCCCCCTGTTTGTCAGGCGTTAGGAGGCGAGCGGGGGGCGTTAGCCCCCTGTTTGTTAGTAGGCGTTAGGCGTTAGGAGGCGAGCGGGGGGCGTTAGCCCCCTGTTTGTCAGAGGCGTTAGGCGATAGGAGGCGAGCGGGCTGGAAGCGTGAGACGATCGAGCTGCGCCGGCGCTCTGTTTGTCAGGCGTTAGGCGATAGGAGGCGAGCGGGGGGCGTTAGCCCCCTGTTTGTCAGGCGTTAGGCGTTAGGAGGCGAGCGGGGGGCGTTAGCCCCCTGTTTGTTAGTAGGCGTTAGGCGTTAGGAGGCGAGCGGGGGGCGTTAGCCCCCTGTTTGTCAGGCGTTAGGCGAGCGGGGAACCTAACGCCTATCGCCCCGCCAAGGGTAAGTATTGACAGGTAACGACATAGGTGTTCATCTTCCAAAACGATGATGTCGTCGCACAACTGCGGAATTCAAGACAGGATTTACAGGAGGAACAGGATACGAAACGGCCTGGGCGATCGTTCCCATGGGGTGATCGGGCCGACAGCACCGCTTGCCCGGATGATTTATGGTTCCCACACGAACCCGCGGCGCAAGCTCACCGGGTCCGCTGAGCGGCCCACGAATCGGTAGGGATCATTTTCCCGAAAAAAACACGCTCGTTGCGCAGCAACGAACGTGCAAAAAAACAAAACGGCGGCGAAGCGAAAAAAAACGACTTCCGAATACCCCATGACGTCTGAGCGAGCCGCGAAAGCGGCATCCAATTGCCGCGCCACCCTTCGCCTTACCCCACGCTCTTTTGGATCTCTT
>DATKSN010000304.1:0-14546 GCA_035531595.1 Pirellulales bacterium
CGAAATTCGCGCCCCAACGCGCCCGAAACAACGAGTCCCACGCGCAGAACGGCCATCCGCGACCATCTTCGTGCCAAGTCCACCCCCCCTCCAGGCTTAGATTTCCGGCGAATGACCGATTTTCCGACAGGCACTAGCTACCGGGGCATCGCTAAGGCTCTGCCCCAGCCACCGCGAATGTCTCATTTCCGGCCGCGTGAAGTATGGTTGCGATTCGAAGGCGATGTCACGCCTTGCCGGCCGCGCGTCGTCCGATGAGCAGGCCCCGTTCATCAAATCTGGGTGGCGTGCGCGGTTGATTTTTCTTGCGTCCCGTTCCAGGCGCCGGCAGCGCCGAACTCAGCGCCTTGCGCACCGCGCCGCCATCGGATACGTGCCTGGCAGGGCCTCGAAGGCCACGGATTCGACGCGTCACGTCCTCGATCGAATAAGTCCCGTCAGCACCGATGACGAGGAGGTCCAGGTACTTTCGATACCACTGATCGGCGGCTTTTTTCTTGCCAAGGTTTTCGAAACTAGCGCCTAGCCGATACACGCAGTCGGTCCTCAGAGCGTCGGCCCATTGCTTGCTCTCCCAGCACGGATGATCCTTGGGAGACCGCTCGCTCTCCAAAAGCCAAGTGTAAATCTTCACGGCCTCGGCGTGCTTGCCCAGGGCGTCCAGAGTGCCGGCCAGGTTCCAAAGGGTCAACGGGCAGTCGTCCATGATTTTCAACGACGCCAACAAGAGTTGTAAGGCATGCGTGTATTTCCTCTGCTCGTAGAATGTCACGCCGAGTTGGGTGAGCAACCAGTGGTTTTCCGGCTGCTTGGCCCGTTGCGTTTCGAGGAGCTTTCGCGCCTTCTCCCATTCGCAGCGCTGAAAGAGGCGGTCAATCGTGTCGCTGAATTTGCGTTGTGCCATGAAATTCAACCCTCCGGCTCCCGTTGCGGGCGACGCCGTTTGCGCTGCTGCTTCTTATGCTGCGTGTCTTTCTTTTCCGCGCCGGCGTCCTTTCGCTTCCGCGCCTGCCCCTGCTCGTGCTTCCCGCGGGTCGATGGGCGAGCATTCTTGTGATGTTCCACGCCGATGGACAAGCTCCTGCGGCGAATCTGCGGCAATAGCGCCAAGAGTAGTTTAGGTCGCGTCAGGGACCGCGACAAGGACATCGCCAGATAATACAGTGTGTGACTGGTGAGTATCCTTCGACGTTCATCCGACACGCTCGCCCAAGCCGTCGCCCAAATCGCGCTCGAATCGCATCAGTTCCGCGTCTCCCGGAAACGCGGCCAGCCCCTCACGGCAGGCGGCTCGCGCGCGCTCGGCGTCCCCAGCCAACCGGCAACAATCGGCCAACAACAGGTAGAGCCTCGGCCGCAGCCGGGAACGCGGCGAGAGGATCGCGAGACTTCGCTCCAAGTGGCCTATCGCCTGGGCCGGCCGGCCCGCCATGCCGTAGGTCATGCCCAGGTAATACCGCGTGTGCCCGTTGTCCGGCCGCTCGGCGTTTTCCAATTCGAGCAGCCGCAAATTGCGATCGACCTTGCGCCGCCGTTCGGCCGCGTCGTCGTAGCCTGTATGCTGGATGGCGATCGATGTCGTGCGCACCGTGCCGCCGCTGCGCAGCGCGGCGGGTACGATCTGCTCGTGAACGCGGCCTTCCCAATAGATATCGGGAAGATTGCGGAACAAGCGGTCCTGCGGCGCCGTGGAGGCGGGATGGCCGCCGTCCGCCGCTTCGGGACTGACGTGCAGCATCTGGTAGACGACGTGCTCGTCGCCCAGGCCGTCGAAGAGCCTCGCCAGGGCCTGCCGATCCGGCTCGGCGAGCCAATCGTCGCAGTCCATCCAGAAGATCCACTCGCCCGTCGCCTGCCGCAGACTATGGTTGCGCGCCGCCGAAAAATCGTCGCGCCAGGCAAATGAGAACAACCGCGCCGGCCGGCCATGCCGGTCGCGGGCGGCGGCCGCCAGTTCGCGCGTGCCGTCGGTCGAGCCGGTGTCGACGAACACGATATCGTCCACCAGGTCCGCCGTGGTCGCCAACGCGCGGGCAAGCGTGGCCTCGGCGTCGCGGCCGATCATCGTGAGCGAGATGCGTGGCGTCAATCGTGCGACAACCTTTCGTCATTGAACCGCCGGCAGGATTCTCTCACTTATACTTCACGCGGTCGAGAATGAGACATTCACGGTGGCTGGGGCGGAGCGTAAGCGATGCCCCGGTCGCTTTCTAGCCGGAACTTCGGTCTAGCCGGGGCATCGCTTAGGCTCTGCCCCAGCCACCGCTCTCTCGTGGGAAAATGTCTCATGGTCGGCCCCGTGAAGTATAGAACCGCCGTTGTGGTGCGGGCGTCTCGCCTGCGCCGCGGTTCTTGGACAGGCAGTGAGGCTGAAAGTGGCGAAACCAATCCCACGCGGCCTCGGCGGCCTCGCGTGCCGGCCGGGGCGAATAGCCCAACTCGGCGGCGGCGCGGGCACTTTGGAAATGGTGCTCCATGACCGACATGGCGGTGGCGGCGCTGTTGACGTCGGGCTCGCGGCGGGCGATTCGGCCCCAAAGCCCGCCGATGACGCCCGCCGCTTGCAACAACCGCCGGCCCACGACGCGCCGCGGCGGCCGACCGCCGCTGACCTCGGCGAACATCCGCCAGGCTTCGAGGTACGAAAGCGGCTCGCCGCCCAGAATGTATCGCCGGCCGCGCTTGCCGCGCTCGGCCGCCGCCAGAATACCGGCCGCCACGTCGCGCACGTCGCAAAAGTCGTTGCCGCCCGGCGGCGCCCACAGGCACCTGCCCTTAGCCACGGCCAGCAGCATCCGGCCGCTGGAGGGTTTCCAGTCCCAGGGACCGAGCATGAAGGCGGGGTTGACGATCACGGCGTCAAGTCCCAACTCGACTTGCTCCAACACCACATGCTCCGCCTCGCGTTTGGTGACGACATAGGGGCAGGCGACATGACCGTTGAGCGGGGTATCCTCGTCGGCCGGTTTGGCGCGGGTGCCATAGCCCATGGCATCGACCGTCGAGACATGGACCAGCCTCGCGCCCACCTCGCGCGCGGCCGCGGCCAAGTGCCGCGTTCCGTCGACATTGATCGCGCGCTGTTTTTCCAATCCCGACCATCCGATACGCACCTCGGCCGCGGCATGCACCACGCGCTCGACTCCGCGACAGGCCCGCCGCATCGATTCCAGGTCGCGGACATCGCCCTGGACCGTCTCGACGTCGAGGGCGGCCAGCGGGCGCGGATCGGAGCCTGCTCGCGTAAGCACGCGAACCGCGGCGCCGCGCTGGAGTAAGAGGCGGACCACGTTATTGCCGACCAGGCCCGTGGCCCCTGTCACTAGCGTGAGCATGTCGCCCTTTCCAATCCTTCAACGTCCCGCTTGAACAACGACTGCGGAATTGGTTCGGGCTGTTTGGACATGCGTATTGGATCGGCCGAGGTTGAAATGGACGCAATCAACGTCATTCGGTGACAAGATGCACCACCTGCACGTCGCCGGGTGGAATGCGCAAGACAGATCACGCCGCCGCGGCCCACCGCGGCCGGAGCAAGATCGCCTATCGCATTCTATTCTTTTGCCTCCTTCACCGCCAGTGTCGTTGCTCGTAGAGGCGGTACAGATCGAAGAACACCTCGCGCAGATTACTTTCACGGGCATGCCATGCCCGCGCAACGTCGTCGGGAGCGATCGTTCGGTCGCCCGGCGGCAACAGGCCGGCGACGAGTCGCTGGGCCATGGCCAGGTCGGGCGCGGTGTTCAGAAGTGTGGACAATCCCACGTCGGCGTGGGCCGTCGCCAGCAACCCGGCACCGAGCCGGCGGCAACGTCGTTTGAGGCGAAATCGGCTCCATCCGCTGAGTTGTTCATAGCCGTCGACCACGACCTGCGCGTGGGCGTCAATCGCCTTCAAGTCGCGCCAGCCCGCGCCCAGACTCCGTTGGCCGTCGCGCAGCGCCAGCGAGATCACGCGGCGCCCGGCGGCGGCCAGCGCGGGCGCCAGCGCCGAAAGCAGCGACGACTTGCCGCTGCCGTGGGCTCCCACGACCTGGCCCCACCAACCGCCGACTCGCAGACGTTCGACGAGTTGTTCCGCGTCGCACGCGGGCGGAAAAAGATAACGCATCGCGCCCGGGCGGACGTGGCGCGTGGCGAAGGGGTTGTGTCCGAGGTCGTGTGAAGGTGGGGACACGGGCAGGGGTTCAGGGTTCAGGGTTCAGCATGTTCTAACCACCGCCCGCGTCCATCTGCCCACTTTCTCCTTTCTCCTTTCTCCTCTCTCGTGCCCACTTTCTCCTTTCTCCCTTCACCTTTCTCCTCTGTCGTGCCCACTTTCTCCTTTCTCCTTTCTCCTTTCTCCTCTGTCGTGCCCACTTTCTCCTTTCTCCTTTCTCCTTTCTCCTCTCTCGTGCCCGGCGCCTGCGTCCGGCGCCGTCTCCTTCGTCCTGGTAGGCGTCGGGCTTCGCGCGGCGGGCACGGAGCCAAGCTGGAACGTCACTTCGCAAAAAAGTTCCTTGCCCCGCGGCAGATAGAGCCGCAACCGCGCGCACCAATGGATCTTGACGATGAATCCTAGATAACTGAGCGGGCTGGGCGGCAACACGGTGCTGAAGCGCTGTGGCGCGCGGAGATCGATCTGGGGTCGCTCGGCCGTGTTGAATCGCTCGAAAAAATGCACCGCCATGTCTTCGTCTCCCAGCCCCTCGGTGTACCAGACGACCGAGAGCTCCACCTTGCACGGCTCGTCAGGCTTCAGTCCCTCGACGTGGTACTCGCCCGCGAGCGTGTCGCCGGGCTGGTAGACGCGGCGGTTGCCGTCGAGATGCAGGCTGGCGGCCGCGCCGGGTGCGTGGACTTCCTTCATGCGGCGTCCCTCCCGAGGCGGCCCGGATACACATGCAACGTGAAGCTGCGCTCGAAATTCCCCCGGCGCGCGGCTTCGCCGGCCACGACCAGCTTCCAGTGGATCTGGTTGTGGTCGGAGCGGAACGAGTGCATGGCCCCCGCCGGAATTCCGAGGGGAAGTCGCGTCTCGAAGGGTGTCTCGGGGTGAATCTCAAATTGCTCGCGGCGGAAAACTTCGCGCTCGAAGACGCGCTCGGCGGCGGTGCGCGTGTTGGTTCCCTGTCGATAGGTGGCTTGCTCCTCGCATACCAGCAGAATCCGCAGCCGTTGGACCGATAGCCGGCCCGGTTGCGAAACGAAGACCTCGTAAATTCCTCCTGGCAGGAGCGGATGTTCGGAGATCTCGACGATCGTCGGCCCGATCCTCGCGCCCAGCAGAGCGGCCCGCGCCAGGGCCACGATCAGCCCCAGGCCCACCAGCACCAAAGGCGCCAGGAAAAACGTGAGAAACCAGTCGGGCTGGCCCGCCAGATGTCCTTGCACCGCCATGGTGACGAACACCGCCACGACGCCGTTCCAGAGGACCGACCCCGCCAACAAAGCCGGCAGTTGCCAACCCGCGCGCTCGCTGGGCAACCGGAAGGCGAGCGTGGTACCCAGACTGTCGGTGAGACTGGCATCGCCGGGAACATACGGAAACTTCAGCTCGACGCCCGCCGCCTCGTCGAACGGGTCGTGCCGCGCGGCCCGTTGCTGGTCGACGGCGCGGCGTTCGGCCGATTTGTCCCAGTTCCAGACGATGTAAAACAAGCCGACGCCACCCAAGGCCAGGAACGGCACGGGGAACAACAGCGCCAGCCAGGCGAACCATGTGTAGCCGCGGGAGAGCACGACACGCCCAGGGTCGCGAGGGTCGTGCCAACAGCGGCAGGTCTGGCCGACGGGAAACTGCCGCAGGAGCGCTTCGCTGCGCGCCTTGTCGTGGGTATGGACGTCGGTCACGTCATACAAGGCCTCGGCGGAGTCGTTGCGGTCTTGGACATGGAACCGCACGCGAAAGCGCGGGGCGTATTGCGGGCCGTCACGGTGCTGCTTCACGTCGACGCGGTGGCCGACGACCTTACAGGCGCGCTCGATGAAGTCGCGATTGACGCGCAGCTCGGGAACCGTGAAGTTGACCAGGATCACCGCCAGGGCGGCGCAGCCGGTCAGAAAGCAGGAGGCGAAAAAACAGCCGGACCCCGCGCTGCCCAGTTTGCGCGAACCGGTGCGGCGGTCGCCGCGCTTCTTGCCGTAAAATCTGACGAGGGACCGAGGCAACGAAAATACTCCGCGACGTGGGGCAGGTATATAACACGCCATAGTATCGTTTCTTGGCCCGTTGAAAACCTACAGCCGACGGGGGGAACGCGGAATTCGTGAGAATTCCGAACATGGCCGAGCCTTCGCGGCTATACTTCACGCGGCATTCTCGACCGCGGAAGTTTATAATTCCTGCCATGAAACATCTTCCCACCGCTTGGCTGTCGTTTGGATTCGCCTGTTGTATCGTGGCGCTCACCGCGTGCGGTTCGTCGTCGGCCGAGCCGGCCGCCCGGCGGGTCAAAGGCCGGGCCGTAGCGCGGGAGTCGTGGCCCAACTGGCGTGGGCCGGGCGGCCAAGGGGTCGCCGGGACGACGCAACTCCCCGACGTTTGGCCCCCCAAAGCGCCGCCACCGCTTTGGCAGGCCAAGCTCGGCGAAGGTTGGTCGTCTCCCGCCGTGGTCGACGGAAGGGTGTTCATCACCGACCGCGCCGGCAAGATCGAACGGGCGCTGGCTTTCGACGCCGATACCGGACGCGAGTTGTGGGTGCGGACCAACCCGGTGGACTTCGATCCCCACGAAGTCGGCCGCCGGCACGGCAACGGTCCCAAGGCGACGCCGCTGGTCCGAGGCGGCCTGGTTTACACGCTGGGCATCGCCGGCTGGTTACAAGCGCTCGACGCGCGCGACGGCCGCGTCGTCTGGCACCTTCACCTGCCGGCCGAGTTCGGGGCACGGCAGCCACTGGCCGGCGGACGCGCCTACGTCAATGGCACCGAAAACGTCATCGTGCCCATCGGCGGCGGCGAGGGCGCGCCGGTGCCGCTGTTTGGCTACACCGGCTCGCCCACCTGGTCGGACGACCTTTTGATCTGCTCGGTCGGCGGCCAACGAGGCGGCACGCTGATGGCGTTTGACGGCGCGACGGGCCGCGTCGTCTGGAAGTCGCTCCACGACCACGTTTCCTATTCGTCGCCCATCATCGCCACGATCGAGGGGCAAGAGCAAGTCGTCGCGATGACTGGGCCGGAGGTGGTCGGGCTGGCGGTCGATGATGGCCGGCGGCTGTGGGGGCATCCCTTTCAGATTCAGTACGACGAGAGCATCGGCACACCGGTCGTGAGCGGCAATCGGGTGTTGGTCGGCGGCGACGGCAAGCCGCTCACGGCGATCGCCATCGCGCGCGCGGGCGAGCAGTGGAGCGCGGAGGTCGACTGGGAAAATCGCTATATGACGAGTTACCTGTCGTCGATGGTCATCCGCGACGGCTACGTCTACGGCATGAACAACGGCGGCGAGTTCGGCTGTGTTGGCTTGACCGACGGCAAGACCGTCTGGATCGACGGCAACCACGGCTACTACTCGACGCCCGTCCTGGCCGGGTCACGGCTGTTGGGCCTGAACGAACGCGGCGAACTCCTGGTTCTATCCGCCACGCCCGACAAGTATCAACCCCTTGGCCGCGCACGGCTGGCCGACGACGCCACCTGGACGTCGCCGGCCGTGGTCGGCGGCCGGATCTACGTGCGCGGCCAGTCGGGCCTGCGAGTATTCGAATGGGGCAAGTAAAGCAACGGCCCTCTCCAACAGGCACATTTTGCGCAAGCCAGGCGGTGCCCACCCTACACGTTGGCCATTTCTTGCCGGCTCTTGCGGAAGAAGCCGATCCCTTCGAGCGCGTTGTAGACTTCGTCGAGGGTCTTCTCGCCGAAGTTGGAGATGCTCAACAGGTCGTCGCGCGTGCAGTTCAAGAGGTCGCTCACGGTGAAGATGCCTCGCTCCTCGAGACAGTTTGTCGTGCGCACCGTGAGGCCGATTTCGGCCGTGCTCATTTCCAGCCGTTCGCTCAGATCCTTGGCGCGTTCGTCGGCGGAGTGCAGGGGAATGCGGGTCAACATGGGTTCCCTCCCAAATCAGTGTGGTGTGAATGGACTCGTTGCGACGCGGCGGACGAACCTGCCGTGCCGCTCGCGGTCGAGAATCAAAATGCTCGACCCGGCGCATGGTAGGTGTTTTCCCATTCACGTCAAGACTTTGCTAGCATGCTGGTGCTAGCATCTAAGCCGCCATGCGCTGCGACTCGATCCCCTCGAAGAGGTTCACCGTCTGGAGCATGTTCCCTTCGGCGTCGTAGAACTGGACGAGCCCGACCTCGACCATCCACATGGCCATGAAGCCACCGGCGCGGTACGAGCGGCCGACGCAACGGCCTTCATCGATCAGGATCGTCTCGTTGAGATCCGTCCGGGCCGCTTTGCGGAACGAAAATGTTCGAAACGTCCGCCTGACGAGCTCGCGGACCACATTGGCGCTGGGAGACACGCGCATCGAAGCAACCTCCTGTCGCTCACACTGGCATCCTGCCAAGTTCCTCAAAGGCGAAACTATAACCGCCGACAGGGTTCGAGGGCAAGGCGAACCGCTGTCCGTCCTTTCCTTTGTATCGGCCGGTGCATCGGGGCAATCGCCGGCGATGGCATCGGGACGTGGCGAAACACCCTGTTGACCCATCTTCGGTAATCGATTCATTCCGCCTTCACGACTCGTTCCCACGCGGAGCGTGGGAACGAGTAGCACGCAGGCAGTCATCCCCTATCCCGCGTTTTTTTCTTTGTCGCCTTCTTCTTCGTAGCGGGCTTCTTCTGGGCGGCGCTCTTCGGCGCGGCCTTCTTGATCGGCGCCGAGCCCCTGCCGCGCCGCGTGGGCTTCTTGCTCGGCCCCAAAGCGGCCCGCTCGGCCAGCAGGCTGACCGCCTGGTCGAACGAAAGATCCTCGATGCTCGTCCCTTTGGGCAACGACGCGTTCGTCGTCCCGTCCGAGACGTAGGGACCGTAGCGGCCTTGCATGAGTTGAATCGGCTGCTTGGTCAGCGGCGATTCGGCGAACGTCTTGACCGGCGTCCGAGCGGCGCCGAAACCGCGCCGCATTGGCTTCGGCTGGGCCAGCAGTTCGACGGCCTGTTCGAGCGTGACGTCCAACGGAGACACATCGGCCGGCAGCGATCGCGTCTCGTCGCCGCTCTTCACATAAGGACCAAAACGGCCGTTGTGGACCATGACCGGCTTGGCCGCCAGCGGCGAAGCGCCCGCGGGGTGCGGCCCCAAGTCGCGAGGCAGCGACAGAAGCTTGAGCGCCGTCGCCAGATCGACGTTGCCGGGCTCCATGCCCTTCAACAGCGAAGCGTTCTTGGGCTTTTCCTCGTCGTCGGCCATGCCACGTTGCACATAAGGCCCGAAGCGCCCGATCTTCAAGAAAACCGGCTTGTTCGTATCGGGGCAGATTCCCAACGGTTCCTCAGCCTGGCTCGACTGATCGAGCATCCCCAACGCCACCGCGATCGTCAGTTCGTCGGGCGGCGTGCCTTCGGGAATGCTCGCCCGCCGCTCGCCCTGCTGCAAGAAAGGACCGTAGCGCCCGACGCGCACGTAGATCGGTTCGCCCGTCTGGCCGTTCGCCGAGGGCCGGCCGATGAGCACCTGGCTCACGTCGCGAGCGTCGATCTCGTCGACCTTGTTCGCCAACTGCCGCTTCAAGCCCGCATGGCCGTTGCCGAAATAGAACGAGTGCAGGTAATCAACCCAGCGCGCTTCGCCGCGGCTGATCGCGTCGAGCTCGTCTTCCATTTGAGCCGTGAACTGGTAATCGACCAATTCGGGCAGGTGCCCCTCCAGCAATTGCGAGACGGCAAAGGCGGTCCAGGTCGGCACGAGCGCGTTTCCGCGCTTGAAAACGTATTCGCGGGCCAGGATCGTGTCGATGATCGCCGCGTAGGTGCTCGGCCGACCGATGCCCCGTTCCTCCAATCCGCGCGTGAGGGTGGCTTCGCTGTAGCGGCCTGGCGGCTGCGTCGTGTGCCCTTTGGGTATCATGTCGAGACAGTCGAGCGTTTCGCCCACCTGCACCGAGGGCAACACGGTTTCCCGGTCGGCCAATTCGGCTTGCGGGTCGTCGGAGCCTTCGACGTATGCTCGCAAGTAGCCGGGAAAGTCGATCGTCTTGCCCCCGACCCTGAACGCGGCCCCGCCGCCTTCGATCCCGATCGAGATTCGCCGCATGCGCGCGTCGGCCATCTGGCTGGCAATGGTCCGTTTCCAGATCAGGTCGTACAGCTTGAACTCGTCGGCCGAGAGTCTCGCCCTGAGCGACTCGGGCAGGGCAAACGTCTGCCCGGCCGGCCGGATCGCCTCGTGCGCCTCCTGGGCGTTCTTGACCTTGTGGAGGTGCACCCTCGGTTGGGCCGGCAGGTACTCGGGACCATAGAGGGAAGCCACCAACGCGCGTGCCGCGTCGACCGCCGACTTGGTGAGATTCGTCGAGTCGGTGCGCATGTAGGTGATGTGTCCGTTTTCATAGAGACTTTGCGCCCCCTGCATCGTGCGGCGGGCGGTGAAGCCGAGCTTGCGGTTGGCCTCCTGTTGCAAGGTGCTGGTGGTGAAGGGTGGATAGGGATCCGAGGTGTAGGGCTTGTCTTCCAGCGAGGCCACGCGAAATTCGGCTTGCCGCAGCTTGCCGCTCAAATCGGTGGCCTGCGCCTCGTTCAACAACAACAGCGTGGCATCCTTGACCTTGCCGGTGGCCGCGTCAAAATCCTTGGTGGCGGGAATCGAGCGCCCCTCGTAACTCACCAGTCCGGCCTGGAAACCCTCGCCACCGTGCTTTGCGAACGTGCCCAGCAAATCCCAAAAAGTCGCTGAGACGAACGCCATCCGCTCCCGCTCACGTTCGACCACCAGCCGAACCGCCACGCTTTGCACCCGGCCGGCCGACAACTTGGGCCGCACCTTCCGCCACAACAGCGGCGAAACCTCGTAGCCGAACAGCCTGTCCAGAATCCGCCGTGCTTCCTGGGCCCGCACCAGGTCGTCGTCGATGTCGCGCGGGTGCGCCAGGGCCTCTTGGATGGCCTCTTTGGTAATCTCGTGGAACACCAACCGCCGCACGGGCACCTTGGGCTTGAGAATCTCGCGGAGGTGCCAACTGATCGCTTCGCCTTCGCGGTCTTCGTCGGTCGCTAGAAACAGCTCCTTGGCTTCTTTGACCAAGCCGCGCAATTTGCGCACTTGTTCCGTTTTTCCTGGAGGAATGACGTACACCGGGCTGAAGTTGTCGTTGACGTTGACCCCCAGGTAGGCCCATTCCTCGTTCTTGTATTGGGCCGGAATTTGCTTGGCCCCCTGCGGCAGGTCGCGGACATGGCCGATGCTGGCCGCGATCACGTAATCACGTCCCAGGAAGCCGCCAATGGTGCGGGCTTTGGCCGGGGATTCGACGATGACCAGCGATGTACCACCGGCCTTGGATGCTTTTTTAGCCATGCTGCGTGTGTTGGAACCAGGGGTTGAGGAAGGGCATACTTCGTGTTTGGGATTGCATTTACGTCGATCCCACTTAAAATTCATGGCCGTCCGGGGTCAATAGGGCGGCTTTCTCCTTAATATCTGTGGCACCCGGCTGTCAAGCCATCTTCCCTTCCAGCGGGTGCCCCTTTCGGCAAGGATCGATCACCATGGCGTCACCATTTACCGTCTTTCGCAAGAACCAGCGGGCCATGATGGCCGTGGTTGGCATCCTCTGCATGATCGGATTTACCATTGGGGGCGTCGCGTCCAGCATGCTCGAGTCGCGCGGGTCGGGTCGCCGCGGCGATCCGGTCGTCGTCACGACCGTCAACGGCCCGATCCACGAGACGGAGTTGCTGAGGATGCGGGAAACGCGGCGGATGCTCAACCGCTTCATGCGCGACGTCATCGCGACCGCGTACCCGGAGCAGATCGAGCTTTATATGTGGTCGCTGAGAAACAACATCTCGCTGGACGAGCAGTTTGGCCCCGATACCGAGGAAGACGTCGTGCAGTCGGCCGTTCTGGCCGACCGTGCGAAGCGAATGGGAATCGTCATCAGCGACGAGGCGATCAATGACTTCTTGCGCGAGCGCACCTCGAATAAAGTGACGGCGGCGCAATATGGGACGCTGGTCAAGAACATTGGCTTGAGCCAGCCCGAGGTGTTCGAATCGCTGCGAACCGTATTGTCGGCCAACCGGCTGGCGAGAATGACGTTCTTCTCGACGCAGGTGACGCCGGCCCAACGTTGGGACTACTACCGGAGGCTCAACCAGCGCGCGGAGGCCGAGGTGCTGCCGCTGGACGTCGATGATTTCATCGATCCACATTCCGACCCGTCCGAGGAGGAGTTGCGCGCATTCTTCGAAAAACGCAAGGAGACCGAGCCGGACCCACAATCGCCCGAATTCGGCTTCAAGGTTCCTATGAAGGCGGCCTTCCGATACTTCGTCGCCAAGTACGACGCGTTCGTCGACGAAGCCGACGTGACCGAGGACGAAATCAAGAAGCACTACGAGGACAACAAAGAGCGGCTTTATCGGTTCACCGATTTGGCCGGTGATGATTTCGGCGGCGGTGACGCGGACGACGAAAAGGATTCCGACGATAAAACCGAGGTGAATGACAAAAAGGAGTCGAACGACGAAAAGGAGTCGAACGACGAAAAGGAGTCGAACGACGAAAAGGACTCGAACGACGAAAAGGACTCGAACGACGAAAAGGACTCGAACGACAAAGACGACACGGCCCAGCCCACCCCTGAAAAGCCAGCGGCCGAAACCACGAGCAAGGGCGAATCCGACGACAAGGAGCCCGCCCAGAACCCGCCCGACGCCGAGACGCCGAACAAGCCCGATGACGAAGAACCCCAGGCGATGGTCGAGCCCCGCGGGGGCGGCAGCGAGCTTTCGACAAAGCAAGCCGTTGTCGCAGCGACGGCGCCGGTGCAGTTGGCATTTTACCAATCGCCCGGCGACAAAGCGGACACCGAGGCGACCGACGACGAAACCAGCGCCGGCGACGAAGCCAGTAACGACGACGAAGCCAACACCACCGGCGCCACGGCCGACGACCTGGCGAAAAACAAGCCGGCCGCCGGTGCGAATCCGGACGGCGAAACCAGCGCCGGCGAACGCGCCCCAAGTGACCACGAGCCGGCCGACGGGCCGGCGGCGGGTGTCGAGGATATGCCGCCCGGTGAAACGGCCGATGAGGAGGCACCGGCCCGCAAAGCGCCCGAAAAACGCAAGCCCGCCAAGGAAACGCAAAAGACCACGCCCCCACCGCCGCGGATTTCGAGCGATCTGCTCTTGATCCGTGACATCCGCCAGGGCCCAAAACCCGAGTTCGATCCGCTGTGGAAGGTCGAGGCTTCCATCCGAAAGCAACTGGCCGGCCAGAAGGCGGTGGCGAAAATGAAGGAGGAGTTGCAGGCCATTCAAAAGGAATTCCGCCATTACCTCCGCAACCTGAACGATGAGGATGACCAGCAAGCGGGGGAGCCCGACTACGCGGCCTTGGCCAAGCGGCACCGCTTGGAAGCGCACGCAACGGAGTTGCTCGGGCGGTACGAGATGGATCGGGAATATCCCGACCTGGCCGGCGCGTCGCTCGATCAAGACAACCCGATGGCGGCACGCCGCTTTGGCGACGTCGCCTATGTCATGCCGGTCAATCAGGGTCAATTCCTGCGCGATCTCGAAGGCAATCGCTATCTGTTCTGGAAGACCGCGGAGGAAGAAGCGTACGTACCCAAGTTCGAGGAACAACGCGAGGATGTGCTGCGCGCGTTCAAGCTCCAGCAGGCCCGCGGCCTGGCGCTCGAGGACGCTCGGAAAAAGGCCGAACAGGCCAACGAGGCAAGAAAGCCGTTGGCCGATGTGTTCGTCGATCGCGCCAAGGAAGTCAAACAGACCGGCGGTTTTTCCTGGATGACCGCCAGTCCGATGGACATGATGCATCAGGGGAGGGCGATGCCGCGTCTGAGCGAGGTCGCGGGCGTGCGATCGCCCGGCCACGATTTCATGCGCGCGGTGTTCAGCCTCGAGCAGGGCGGCGTCGGCGCCGCCTTGAACCACCCGCAAACGATGGCCTACGTGGTGCGCGTCAAGAGCTTCACGCCGTCCGAGAGGATCCTTCGCACCCTGTTCATGATCCAAAGCTACGACAAGTACGAGCAGGCCGGGGGCGACGACCTGCGGCGGGCGTACAAAGCCTGGCGCGAGGGGATCGAGAAGGAAGCTCAGATCGAGTGGAAGCGTCCGCCCGACCAGCCGGCCGTCAGGACGGCCATGAAGTAGGGTGGTCGTGGGAAACAAAGCGATCACACTAACCCGCAGCGCAAGCTCGCGGGGTCCGCGGAGCGGCCCACGAAACGGTAGGGGTCATTTTCCCGACAAAAGCACGCTCGTTGCGCAGCAACGAACGTGCAAAAAAACAAAACGGCGGCGAAGCGAAAAAAAACGACTTCCGAATACCCCATGACGTCTGAGCGAGCCGCGAAAGCGGCATCCAATTGCCGCGCCACCCTTCGCCCTACCCCACGCTCTTTTGGATCTCTTTGGGAGGGG
>DATKSN010000305.1:0-10737 GCA_035531595.1 Pirellulales bacterium
TCATTGCCCGATCGAGGCGGACCAAGGCAACCATGTGTGACGCTGTGACGCTTGTGACGATGAATTCGCACCTTGCGAGTGAGTTTTGAGGCATTTTGAGAGTTTCGGGTAATATGGGTCGGGCTCGCCAGAATGCGCAACGATCCAATCAAGGCCGATCGTCGCATTGAGTTCTGTTGGGAACGCCCTCCGTGGCGTTCCGAGACGCCAGCGCCACGGAGGGCGTTACGCATGCGTTGGAAGTCCAATCGGACGCATACTGTCATCGGTTTGACGACAAAGCGCGGCGGCTGCCGTCTGATCTGAATTACCTCTCCAGCCACAAAGTAAAGGCCCATAGCACTTTGCGACAATGCGCCGCGACTTGGCATGGCCCTTGCTCTTTCTCGGAAGCGAATGAGACCTGTTCGGAAACGAATGAAACCCATTCAGCAAGCAACGAAACACATTCCAAGATTCGGGGCAACACGAAAGGGACACAGTCATGCGACGCACATTATTGGCATTGGCGGTGATCGCCACTTTGGCCTTCACTACCACTTCGGCCCAGGCCCATGGCCATTTCGGCGGCCATGGTGGTTACGGTCATCACGGCTACGGAGGGGGTTTCGGCGGCTACGGCGGTGGCTATCGCGGTTTCGGCGGCTATCGCGGTTTCGGCGGCTATCGCGGTTTCGGCGGCTACGGCGGTGGCTATCGCGGTTTCGGCGGCTTCGGCGGCGGTTACGGTGGTTACGGCGGCGGTTACGGCGGCGGTTACGGCGGCTATGGAGGTTACGGCGGCTATGGAGGTTACGCGCCTGCGTTCTATGGTTACAACCCCGGTTACGGCTATAACTCCGGCTTCGGCATCAGCATTGGCGGCTTCGGCGCCGCGATCGGCAGCTATCCGGCGTACGGTTACGGCTACGGCTATAATCCAGGCTTCGGCGGATTCGGCTGGTAGAGTTTTCTTCAACGGGCCGCTTCAAGGCCAGGAATGGCAGCCGAGCCCGATTCTGCACGGAACGCCCTCCGTGTCGTTCCGTGGGCTGCGACCAACTCCGGAACCCCTCCCAAGCGATCCAAAAGCGCGTGGGGCAGGGCGAAGTGTGCGGAGGCAATTGGATGCCGCTTTCGCGGCTCGCTCAGACGTCATGGGGTTATCGGAGATCGTTTTTTTTCGCTTCGCTCCCGTTTTCTTTTGCACGCCGTTGCTGCGCAACGTGCGTGCTTTTTTTCGTAAAAATGACCCTGCATGTTTCGTGGGCCGCCACGGACCCCTGGCCTCTTTACACCTAACGGCGGTGTTGATTCTAGGGCCTTGATCGTAAGCTTGCCGAATGCTGTGCCGACGAAGCCAGCGAACCGATCTCCGTGGCCATCGTCGATTCGGCCGACTCGACCACCGCGACCGCCACGAGCACCGCGACGGTGGCCGACGCTGACGTGTTGGCGCCCGGATTCGTGACCGCAGGCGACGTCCCGGAGGGAACCTTTGTCGGAGGTTCGGCGGCGGTTTTCTCGGACACTGGTTTTAAGACGAATAGCACTGCGGATTTCACGGGCAGCTTCGCTTGGGGTGACGGCACGACGTTTACCACCGGCAATGGCAACGCCACGATCACCAGCAACGGCGCGGGCAACTTCACCCTCTCTGTCTCCGCTCATAGCTATGCCGACGAAGGCACTTACACCGTCAAGGCCACACTGACCGACGGCTCACCGGGCACGGCCTCATTGACGCAGACGGGCACGCTGACGGCCACCGAAGCCGATGCGTTCACCCCCGCGACTTCGCCGCTCACACTCACCGCGACGGAGGGGACGAGCGTCAGCGGCAACGTGGCCGTCTTCGCCGATACGGGCTACCCGAACAGCATTCCGGCCGACCTCAGCGCCACGATCCATTGGGGCGACGGCACCACCACCGCCGGCACGGTTACGACCACGGGCAACGGGTCGTTCACGGTGAGCGGCAATCACACCTATGCCGAGGACGGCTCATACACCGTCAGCGCATCCATCGCCGACAACGCGGCGGGTACGGCGACGGCCACCACGACCGCCACGGCCCATATCGCCGAAGCCGACCTGACGCTCACGCCTTCGTTCGCCACCCTGAACGCCACGGAGGGAACATTGGTGACGGGCGTCGTTGCCCATATCTCCGATGTGGGAAGCGCCGACCCGGCAACCGACTATTCGGCCACGATCGACTGGGGCGACGGCACGATCACCGCCGGCACCGTCACGGGAGCAAGTGGTTCCTATACGGTTTCCACCGTTTCAGGCCATACTTATGGCCAGGAAGGCTCGTACACGGTGACCGTAACCGCGACGGAAACCTCAGCGGTGCCGACGGCCACCGCGAAGGCCACGTTGGTGGCCGACGTGGCCGACGCCGACGTGTTGGCGCTCTCTTCATTCGCGAACTTCTCGGCCACCGAGGGACAAACGGCCACGGCCACGGCCATCTTCAGCCACACCGGTTACGCGGCCAACCCGGCCGGCGACTTCACAGCCACGGTCGCCTGGGGCGATGGAACATCCAGCGTCGGTACTGTGACGGGCTCGGCCGGTTCGTTCACCGTATCGGGAAGCCATCGTTACGCCGAAGAAGGCCCGGTGACCGCCACCATCGTGCTCAGTGACAAAGCTCCCGGCACGGCCACGGGCACCGCTGTCGCCGCCCTCAACGTCGCCGACGCGGCGCTCTCGGTCGTTGGCACGACGATCGCGCCGATGGAAGGGTCGTCGTTCACGGGAGTGGTCGCCAATTTCACCGACGCCGACCCCGCCGGCACGGCGGCCGATTACACCGCCGCCATTTTCTGGGGCGACGGCGCCACCACCACGGGTACGGTGTCGGCCAACGGCGCTGGTTTCCAAGTGACCGGCACGCACACCTATCTCGAAGAGGGCGCCAATCCGGTTCGCGTCGTGGTGAGCGACGCGGGCGGGAGCGCGGCCACCGCCAACAGCACCGCCGACGTGGCCGATGCGCCGCTGAGCGCGACCGCGGCGGCCATCACGTCGCCCCAATTCACGAACTTCTCCGGCGTCGTGGCGACGTTCACCGATGCCAACCCCAAGGCGGCGAGCGACTTTACGGCCACCGTCGATTGGGGCGACGGCAGCAGCAGCGCGGGCACCATTGCCGCCTCGGGTGGCGGATTCAAGGTCAGCGGCTCACATGCCTACGCCGAGGACGGCACGTTTGCGGTCAAAACGACCATCGCCGATGCCGGCGGCGGCACCGCCACCGCCGGCGGCACGGCCAACATCACCGAGCAGGCCATTTCCGGCACGGCGCTGGCGGTCAACGGCTTCGAGCGGTCGCCCCTCGCCCAGGTCGCCCTTGCCACCTTTTCACACGGCAATGGCAATGAACCCGCCGGCGACTTCAACGCGACCATCCATTGGGGCGACGGCACAAGTTCAACGGGCTCGGTGAGCGAATCGGGCGCGACGTACACGGTCAGCGGGTCGCACACCTATCTCGACGAGGGCCCATTCGCCATCGCCGTCCAAGTGGTTGACGGTGGCGCTTCGGCGACGGTAACCACCTCGGCGAAGCTCACGGAAGAGCTCTTGCCCAACGGAACCGTGGGAACGGTGAATGAGCGCTTCGTCCAGGAAGTCTACCGCGATCTGCTGCACCGGCCGGCGGACGCCGCGGGATTGTCTTTTTGGACAGGCTTGCGCGATCAGGGCGAATCGCGTCTGAAAGTCGTCACTTCCTTCATCGCCGCCTCGATGCGGGGAGAGCTGTCCAGCGACCTGGTGACGGGTATCTACGAGAAGTACCTCGGCCGCGAGCCCGATGCCGGCGGCCTGGCGGTATGGACCGCGGTCCTTAGCAGCGGGAATGAAACGATCGAGCAAGTCGAGGCCAACATCGCCGGCAGTGCGGAGTTCTACGCTCAATCGGGCGGTACGAACGACGGGTTCGTCACCCGGCTATTCAATCTGGCCTTGGGAAGGAACCCCGATCCGGCCTCCCTGGCCGGTTTCAACGCGGCATTGGCAGCGGGAACGACGCGCGAACGGCTGGCCGAGCTCGTATTTGGCAGCCATGAGTTCCACCACGATCAAATCGCGGGGTACTACCAGTCGCCCAGCGATACCAACGGCCACCCCTCGGTCGCGGCGCCGTTCAGCGACGATCTCGACTTCCTCGACCGGCCGGCCGATTCACTCGGCCTGTCCGGATTCACCGCGGTGTTGGACCTGGGTGTACGCGATCAGGTCATTTGGGCCAGCATGATGGCGTCGGACGAGTTCTTCGCCAAGATCGCCTAGGCCCGGATTATTCATGATACCACACGAACCCGCGCCACCCTTCGCCCCACCCCACCTCGGGCGCGCGGACGCCGTCGCCGGATACGTGACGATTTCGTCGTTGAATCGCGCGCTGGAGCGCGAACGGGCCGCGGCGGGCGACCGTCCGGGGTACGAAGACTAATCGCACTCCGAGCATCGGCGCTGCGCGAAAAAAAACGATTCCGAAACCCCTCCCAAAGAGATCCAAAAAAGCGTGGGGTAAGGCGAAGGGTGGCGCGGCAATGGGATGCCGCTTTCGCGGCTCGCTCAGACGTCATGGGGTATTCGGAAGTCGTTTTTTTTCGCTTCACCGCCGTTTTGTTTTTTGCACGTTCGTTGCTGCGCAACGAGCGTGCTTTTTTCGGGAAAATGATCCCTTCCGATTCGTGGGCCGCCCCGCGGACCCGGTGAGCTTGCGCCGCGGGTTGGTGGGCCCCCCTACGAGCGCGCCTGCAGCCGGTTTCCCGCGGCGCGGGCCGCGAGGATTTGCCAAGCTCGCTCGGCGATCACGCTGCCGGCCTCCACGGGCGGCAGACCGGCGGCGTAGATGTTCGAGATCACGCTGTACTCGAAACGGATCAGCGGGTTGCCGCTCGATTGCGCCGCCTCGGCCCGCGCGGCGGGATCGAGCAGTTGAAACACCAGGTAAGCCGAAAGACTCGTCGCGCTGGCGGCGTCGCCGCCGGGCCGCTCGCCCAGCAACACGATCGTCAAGGCCGATCGCAATCGCTCGGCCAGCGCTTCGGCCAGCTTGACCCGGCCGTACCGGGCGATGATCGGCCGGCCCAGCTTCAAATCGCGGCCGGCCAGGCCGTCGAGCAGCACCGGCAGGAGCCGCCCCAGGTTGGCGTGGACCGCTTCGGCGCTAAGGCCGTCGGTCACGACCAGTTGCACGTCGCTGTCCTCGGCCGCCATCCCAGACGCACTGGCGGCTGACAACGTCGCGCCCAGCCTCGGATCGCACAGGTGCTCGTCCTTATCGCGGGCGGCCGTCTCGACGACGCGAAAATCGGCCATACGCCGCAGGGCCTCGAAATCGAGCTCGCGGTGAACGGCCTCGCGCGCGGCGGCCTGGTTGGCCCTCACGCGCCGCGTGACGGCGTTGGCCGGCCGCGGGCCAGCCGTGTCGAAGCCGTAGAGCGCCGGCGTGGCGCGGCACAGTTCGTCGAATTCGGCCTGCGACGCGCAGAACATCCGCGGGTCGCCCCAGTTCGCTCCCCGCGCGACGTCGCCGTGCTCGTCGCGGACGAAGATGCCGCGGCTCACGGCCCAGTCGAGGAAATCGGGCGCGGGCCGGCGGCCGAACAGCTCGCGCAGCGTCTGGTTGTCGTGGGCGCTGGTGTCGAAATAGGCCAGCATCCGGTCGGTGTTGAGGCAGACGTCCATGTAGTAATGGGCCCCGGCCGCGGCCAGCGATTGCGTGGCCATTTGTTGCCCTTCGAGCGTGATCCGCGCGTGCAGCGTGTAGCAGGGGGCCATCCCCATGGGCAGCCCCAGGAGCTTGCCCATGAAATGGTCTTGCAAGTTGGCGGCGATCATCTCGAAGTTGTCGAGGTGCGTTTCGGGACCGATGAAGCCGGTGACGTTGTTGACCATGAACGGGTCGTACCGCCGCGCGAGGCCGTAGGTCAGGGCCTCGGCCGTGGTCATGTCGGTCCCCTGGTGCTTGCCGTAGGAATACTCGCTCCCCTGTCCGGTCTCGAAGTACATCCATTGCCGCGCCTCGCCGGCCAGCGCCCCGCGCCGGCCCATCGTATCGTAAGCGCGGTCCAGCAGATCCACGCTGACGTCGAACTCGGTCAGGTTCGTGGCCTCGGTTCCGGCCAGGCTCTGGAACATGATTTCCAGCGGGGCGCCGCGTTCGAGGCACGCGAGCTGCGTCTTGACGTGGGCCAGCACGCAGGTCTGCGTCGGCGCTCCGGTTTGCCGGCGGAGCTTGTCGAGCAGCGACAGCAAGGCGGAAACGTTGTCCACGGTGTCGATGGCCGGGTTGATACCGATCAAGGCGTCGCCCGAGCCCATGGCGAGACCGGCATAGACCAGCAGCGCGACGCCCCGCGGGTCATCGCTGGGATGGTTGGGCTGCAACCGCGAGGAGAGCGTGCCCGGCAGCCCCAAGATGGTGCGGGCTTTCGTCGCGCGGCTGAGCTTGCGGGCCGAGTAGACGAGCTCGTGAGTGTCCATCAACTTGGCCGCGGCGGCGGCCATCGGCCCGGTCAGCGCCTTGCCGGTTGCCGCGGCCTCGTCGCCCGTCGCGGCCAGCAGGCGGTCTTTGAGCTCGCCGACGGTCCAGGCGGCGATGGCGTCGAATCGTTCGCGGTCGATGTCGTAATTGACCCGCATCACCGAGTCGACACGGCCCTGCTCGTCGGCGAGCGGCCGGTCGTAGAGGTGTCGCAGGGTCAGTGACGACAAGATCTCGCGAGCGGCCTCGCGGGCAATCTCGCTTTCCGCCGCCAAGCCCGCGCCACGGTCGCCCGCCTTGCTGAAATCGGCCGCCGCCAAGAGCCGCCTCAGCCCGGCGAACTGGTATTCACGGCCAAAGAGGCACGTCCGATACGTCTCATCCGCCTTCGGCCCGGGGACGGCGATGACGTCGAGGGGAGTCAAATGTTTCATGGCGGATACCGATGGGACTTCTTGACCTGGGGCTATTATACCGCACGCGGCCCACTCTGAGACATTTTGCCACGAGAAAGCGATGGCTGGTGGCAGAGCCTAAGCGATGCCCCGGTCGCTATCTAGCCGGGGCATCGCTTAGGCTCTGCCCCAGCCACCGTGAGTTGCGCAGCCTGGCTGGAAAGCCTAACCCATCGATCCCCTGACGCTGCCCGCCGCTGCGGTCATCCGCGCTCCCCATTGGGGCGTGACTCATGGAGTCCCTGTATGCTTGCGCATCCAAAATGACGAACTGTCGCCGCCGTAGTCAACCATCCGGAGCAAGGGAAGACCAACCAGACCTGCGAAGTCGGAACTGTCCGACTGAACCACTTGCAAAACATGGTCACTCCCGAAGCCAAGTATTTGGTTCCTCAAGCCCAGTTCCGGTAAGGCAAGCTCAAGCCAGCACCCCGTCAAATGACCGAAGTTGCTGTTGATTCCCGCGGCCGCGGCGCGCGACAACAATGCCAAGTCGGCTTGGCCCAAAATCACAGAGCAGGGGCTGCCGGTATCCGCGATGAACTCCCGTTCGTGCAATGAACCATCGGCGGCAGCAAAGCGGAGACGAACCCAGCAACGGGGGGCGGTCCCCTTGTAAGGGTTGCACTGGACGAACGGCGTAAATGGCATAGCCGGAAATCGTCAAACGAAGATGGTGACGTATTCCGGATAGTCAACACCGGCCTCGACGACCAGAATGCTACGGGGATCTTTGCCTTGTGCTCTCAACACGCCCTCCAACTCGTGAAAGTCAGCAGCCGCGGCAACGATCTGATCGTCAGCAATGGCCACAAACCACCCGCGAGGATGGATCTCGTCGATCGTTTTCTTCATTTGGCGCAAGGCCGTATTATCCCGCTCGTTTTCTTGGCGCATGTTCATGCAACCCCTCTCTGCCGGAGTTCGCAAGCCCTCTCCTGGAATTCTATCCGAAGAATTCCCTTAGTTCCATACGAAGCGTAGCGGTATGTGGTCCCCATTGGAGCCTCAAGTTGTCCGGCACCCCGTAAGCGCGGCGGAACATGGGCATCTGGCCGGCGTATCATGCCGATCCATTGCCGCGACTCGGAATCAGCTCGTCCAACTCGTGCCCCGCGCCCATCTGCTGGCGTACCATCTGCCGGTATCGGCCGCTGGCGGCGACCAATTCCTGGTGCGCGCCCGTCTCGACGATCCGGCCCCCCTCGATAACCACGATCCGATCGGCGTCGACGATCGTGCTGAGCCGATGGGCGATGACGAAACTGGTGCGGCCTTCGACGAGCGTCTTCAGGCTCAGTTGAATCAGCCGCTCGCTCTCGGTGTCGAGGTTGCTGGTGGCCTCGTCGAGGATCAGAATCCGCGGATCGGCCAGCACAGCGCGCGCAATCGCCAGCCGCTGGCGCTGGCCGCCACTCAAACGCACGCCGCGTTCGCCGATCAGCGTTTCGTAGCCCTGGGGCAAGGCGGCGATGAACTCGTGGGCGTGCGCCACGCGGGCGGCCCGCTCGATGTGCCCAGGCGCAGCGTGCCGCGCGGCGTAGCCGATGTTCTCGGCCACCGTGCCGTCGAACAGAAAGATGTCCTGCTCGACGATCCCCAACAAGCGGCGAAAGCTTTCGACCTCGATCTCGCGCAGGTCGACGCCGTCGAGCAGAACGGCGCCGGCGGTCGGGTCGTAGAAGCGGGCAACCAGGTTCGTCAGCGTCGTCTTGCCGGCCCCGCTGGGGCCGACCAGGGCAACCTTCCGCCCCGCTTCGACGTCGAGCGTGATGTCCTTGAGAACCAATTCCGTCGAACCTGGATAGCGGAAGCTGACTCGTTCGAGTGTGACGCGGCCGGCCGAGGACGCCCTCTGAACCCTGACGGCCGCGGGGGACGAAGGCATCTCCCGCGGCTCGTCGAACAAGTCGAGCACGCGGTCGAGACCGGCCAGACCGCTTTGTAGCGACGTGGCGCTTTCGGCCAGTACGGCCAGCGGTTCCAGGAGCATCGTCAGGTAGACCAGAAACATCATCAGGTCGCCCAACGAGATCTCACCGGCCAGCACCTGCGCCCCACCGTAGAGGAGCAGCACGGCCGACGCCAAGGGAATCAGCACCGCCCACACGATTTCGACTCCACGGGACCACCACCAGGCGTGCAGTTCTTGGCGGACCATCAGATGGTTGCCCCGCGTGAAGCGTCCCGTTTCGCTGCGCTGCCGGCCGAAGGCGCGGACCACCCGCATTCCGCCGAAGGCTTCCGTCGCGTGGCTATCGACATCCTGCCGCTGCTTGCGGATGTCGCGGTGCAAGGGGCGGATGCGGTTGATCCAGGTGCGATGGCTGAAAAAGACGGCGGGCAGTAGCAGCAGCGAGCCGGCCAAGAGCCGCCCATCGACCCAGGCCAGCACGGCCATGCTCCCGAGCAACTGGATGATCGCGCGCCAGGGGTTGTAGAGCATGCTGAACACCAGTTCGCCGATGCCACCGGCGTCTTCGCGCAGGATGCTCGTCACGCCGCCCGACTTGAGCTGGTAGACGCGAAACAGCGGCAGTCGCGCCGCCTGCTCGAAGGCCCGTTGCCGAACCGCCGCTTGCAGACGCTTCGTGGCGCGGGTGGCGTGCCAACGGCCCCACAGGTGAACGAGCGATTGCACGAGCGAGATTCCCAGCACCGCGCCGGCCAGCAGCCAGAGCAGCCGCCCGCGATCGCCCGTCGGGTTCAGCCGCTCGGCCCATTCGCCGCCCAGCGGCTTGCCGCCCAACACGTTGTCGATCGTGATTTTGGTGGCCGCGGGGGGAACCAGCTTCAACAGCGTCGCGACGGTCAACGTGGCCAGCGCAAAACCGATTTGCAGCCGCATGCCGCGCAGCAACCCCAGGAACCGCCACAGTAGCGTGGGAAACGAGCGGTGTTTCGGTCCCGCCATCCGTCCGTTGCCGTGTGGCGAGCCGCCCGTGGGCGATTCGCCCGCCTTGCGGCGCCGCGCCAGTTCGCGCAGGTACTCCCGGAAGCGGAGCCGGCTGGGATGAGGCTGGGCGGGCATGTCTACGTCACGCGGTCGAGAATGAGACATTCACGGCGGCTGGGGCGGAGCCTTCGACGGGCAGCGGCACCGGGCGCCATATGACCGCAACCTCGTGCCCCTCCGGCAACCCAGGCTCCACTTCCAGTTCGATCGTCTTCCCGTGAATCACCCCTTTCAGGGCCGTCCGCGTCGCCGACATTCTTCTGTTCCTTAAAATGCTTGGGCGAACCACCTACGATTAAGGATGGCCGATGAGCCATGAAAGATCAAGGGCGACTGAAGCCGTTTAGCAGGGTTCAAGCCCAGCGGGTCTGGGGGACTGGTCCCTCAGGGAACCGCCAAACGACGCCGCCATGAATATTGGCGGAAGCAAAGACAGGATGACAGGATGAACAGGATGAAATGCGGCGTTGACGATCGTTCCGAACCTCATCCTGTCAATCCTGCGATGCAACCGGGGCATCGCTAACGCTCTGCCACCAGCCACCACCTTCTGGTGGCAAAATGTCCCATTGTCGGCCGAGTGAAGTATAACTCGGAACGCCTAGGGCCTAACGCCTGATGCGTTCAATTCCACCACCATCGGTCGGCGCGGCCATCATCGGCCTTCGAACGCACGACCGATAAGTCGGCACTTTGTTCCTTTTTGTCGGCGGCGCCCCACGAATTGACCGCCACGCCGCCCGAAGCGCTGAACACGAACTGGCGCCGCGATTCGATGTAGTTGGCCAAGGTCGGAAGCTGGCGGGGAGTTTGCAACTGGAGCCGCAACGGCACTC
>DATKSN010000306.1:0-28669 GCA_035531595.1 Pirellulales bacterium
TCATTGCCCGATCGAGGCGGACCAAGGCAACCATGTGTGACGCTGTGACGCTTGTGACGATGAATTCGCACCTTGCGAGTGAGTTTTGAGGCATTTTGAGAGTTTCGGGTAATATGGGTCGGGCTCGCCAGAATGCGCAACAATCCGATCAAGGCCGCTGCGGAGGCTGTCGTTGATTGACCGCCTTGTTGAGCGTACCGGCCGCTTCGCCTGCTTTGGCCGCTAACCGACAAGGCCGACAAGGCCAACAAGGCAAACAAGGCCAACAAGGCAAACAAGGCCAACAAAGTCAAACAGGGGGCTGACGCCCCCCGCTCGCCTAACGTCAACCGACAGGGCCAACAGGGGGCTGACGCCCCCCGCTCGCCTAAGTCAACCGACAAGGCCAACATGCCCGTAGCCGGGCCCATCGGCGGCCAATGCAGCGATTCCGCCGAAAAATACGAACCGAATCGGCCGTTCTCGCGGGCGGCGGCCGCCAGTTCGCGCGCCGAGCGTCGCGGGTGGGCCCGCCAGTCCGCGCGCCCGGCGTCGCGGGTGGGGCCAATCGGGCCGCCCACCTGTTGAAATGATGCCGGATTGCCATGCGGAGGTCGTGCCTAGTTTATGGGCAGAGCCGCTCAAACCGTAGGCAGCCCGCTGCTAAAGCAATGAGCGCGATGAGCCAAGAGGCGGGAACCGCCAAACGAAAAAGCCCTATGAAAATCCATAGAAAACAGTTTTTCGCGTCAAGGATTTCTTCCGATTTGCCAGCCGTTTCAACGGGCGCCGCGGGCGGGTTTGGTGCTCATTTTCCAGGCAGCGCCGCTTCTAGCCGGGATTATTCATGGTCCGACACCAACCCGCTGCGGGTTAGTGTGACGGCAGACTGCGCGACGCGCACGGGGGGAACCGCTCCGCCACGCGTCGGAGTCCGCAGTCCAAGCACCTTGAGCGTGACGTTACCCCCCACAAGTGTGCGGGCTGGTTGTCGGCGAAACCCTCCGGCGCCTTGGTCTGGAACGAATCATCGTCCTTATTTCCGCCGCGACCATTGACAACAATAAGTGATATAGATATATTGGAATCTATATCAGCAACAAGTCACGTTTCCAGGAGACCACCCATGACCACGAGTCTTTCTTTTCCCGATCCATCACCCGGCACGCGGAATTCGCACGGGTTTCATGAGCCGAGCGCCGGCCAACCCGCGCCACGGAGTGTTCCGGCGTCTCCGTCGCAGGCGACGGCGCTGGTCGAACTGGCCGCGGCGGCCGAGCTGTGGCACGCGGCCGACGGCGCCGCGTACGCGACGATCGAAGTCGAAAACTGGCGCGAACATTGGCGCTTGCGCAGCCGGCCCTTCGCCCAGTGGCTCGCGGCGCGTCATTTCGCGACATGCGGCGGCGCGCCCCACACCGCCGCGCTGGCCGATGCGCTGGGGGTGCTCGAAGCGCGCGCGCGGTTCGACGGCGCGGAACGCCGGGTTTTTTCACGCGTGGCCGGCCACGAGGAGCAAATCTACCTGGACTTGGGCGACCAGCAATGGCGCGCGGTGGCGATCGGCCCGGGCCGCTGGAGCGTCGTCGAGCGCCCGCCGGTGCGGTTCCGCCGCGCCAGGGCGGTGCTGGCCTTGCCCGAACCCAAGGCAGGCAGGTCGTTGAACCTGTTGCGCCGTTTCGTCAACGTCGCCGACGACGATTGGGCGCTCGTCGCGGCCTGGCTCGTCGCGGCCCTGCGGCCGACGGGTCCCTACCCGATCCTGTTTCTGCACGGCGAGCAAGGGAGCGGAAAGAGCACGCAAGCCCGCGTGCTCAGGTCGCTGATCGATCCGAACTCGGCGCCCTTGCGCGCCGGCCCCCGGGAAGCGCACGACCTGGCCCTGGCGGCCAACAACAGTTGGGTGATCGCCCTGGATAACCTCTCGCGGCTGCCGGGCTGGCTTTCCGACGCGCTGTGCCGGCTTTCGACGGGCGGAGGCTTCGCCACCCGCACGCTGTACGAGAATGAGGAGGAAACGATTTTCGACGCGCAGCGGCCGGTGCTGGTGACGGGCATCGAAGACCTCGCCAGCCGTAGCGACCTGCTCGACCGCGCGTTGGTCGTCCACCTGCCGAGCATCGCCCCCGACCGCCGCCGCGCCGAGTCCGATTTCTGGCGTGAGTTTCATGAATGTCGTCCTTGGCTGGTCGGCGCTCTGGTCGAGGCCGTCGCGACGGCGCTGGCGAGGTTGCCCGATGTGCGGCTGCCCAAGTTGCCGCGGCTGGCCGACTTTGCCCAGTGGGCCACGGCCGCCGAGCCGGCGCTGGGCTGCGAGAACGGCGAGTTCGCGCAACTCTACGCCCGGCACAAGGAGACCGTCGACCTGTTCGCGATCGAATCGAGCCCGATCTCCCTGCCGCTGATCAAGATGGCTCGTGTTGGTCCGTGGCGCGGCACCGCCTCGCAACTTCTGGCGGCGCTGGAGCAAAAGGCGCTCGCGGCCGAGCGGCGCCGGTCCGATTGGCCAAGGGGCCTCGCGCAACTCTCCGGGCTATTGCGGCGGCTCGCGCCCATCCTGCGCACGTTCAACATCCTGGTCGAGTTCACCCGCGGCGACGGTTCTGATCGTCAGCGAATGATCAACGTCCGCCACGCGTCGGACGCCGCAGTCAAAGCACCTTGAGCGTGACGTGGTACGTTACCCCCCACAAGTGTGCGGACGCTGCCCCCGCGCGAAGTGACCTCGCCGCGATCCGGAGCTCGTGCCATAAGGCCAACGGCACTAACTACTTGCGACGTGCGACGTGCGAGCTACTACCCCCCCATTAGTGTGCGGACGCTGCTCTTGGTCGCAGGTCATTGGCGCATGTGTGCGTTCACAGCGCAAGTCGAATAGCGGAAACAGTTTGCGAAAGATTAATAGCCACCCCCCACAAGTGTGCGGACGCTCCGGACGCTGAATTACACTCCTTCTATCAGCAGCAGGGAATTATCCCGTGTCTTCCGATTCGATCGGGGCGATCGCCTTGGTAAAATCCTTGACCGCGGTGAAACGATCGGCGGGTTCGCGCTGGATGCAGCGGGTAATCGCCGCGGCCAGGCGGGGATCGATGCGAGGACGGTAGCGCTCGATTTCGATCGGCGGCTGTTCGACGTGTTTCATGGCGACCAGCCCCGTCGTGCCGCGTTCCCATGGGAGCTGGCCGGTGCAGATTTCATAGGCCGTGACGCCAAAAGCGAAAATATCGATCCGCTGGTCGGTCGGTCGGCGTTTCACCAGTTCGGGGGCCATGTAGTTCGGATTCCCGGTGCGATTGCCGGGCTGCATGAAGGCGGGCGTGGCGGGCACGGCCAGGCCGAAGTCGATCATCTTCAAATCGGCGCCGGAGGCGTCGAGCATGAAGTTTCGTGGGCAGACGTCGCGATAAATGAAACCGGCGTCGTGGACCGCTTGCAGGGCTTCGGCGGCCTGGCGAATGATCGTCAGGCGCCGACCCTCCAAGAGGGGGTTGCGACCGTGGACGAGGTGGTTCAACCCCTGGCCTTCGAGGAAATCCATGACCACGAACTGCTCGCCCTGGACGGTGATGCCATATTCGATCGCCTCGACGATGCGCGGGTGCTTGATCTTGGAGAGGATTTCGCCCTCGGAGGGCTTCTTGAGCCCCTTGAAGCGAGCCTCGAATTCAGCGGTCTTCTTGGGGTCGAGGATTTTGAGACCCACGATCCGTCCGGTTTCGCGGTCCCTGGCCTTGAAGAACTTCGACATCGTGCCGGAACTGGTCTCGCGCAGCACCTCGAAGCGCGCCCGGACATCCACCCGGTTGCCGCCCAGCAGCGATTTGAATTGGTCGAAAAATCCCACGCGTCACTTCCCGCAATAGTCGATGGTGCGCGCGATTTCGCTTTTGAGGTCCAAACGGCAGACGATGCGGTCGATGAACCCGTGTTCCAGCAGGAATTCGCTCGTCTGGAAGCCCTTGGGCAACTCGATGCGGATCGTGGCCTGGATCGTGCGCGGGCCGGCGAAGCCGATCAGGGCCTTCGGTTCGGCGTAGATCACATCGCCGAGCGAGGCGAAACTGGCGGCCACGCCGCCCATGGTGGGGTTGGTGAGCACGGAGATGAACAATCCGCCCGCCTGGTCGTAACGGGCCAGCGCCGCGGAAACCTTGGCCATCTGCATCAGCGAAAGGATCCCTTCGTGCATGCGGGCGCCGCCGCCGGAGCCGCTGACGATGATCAAGGGCAGCCGCTGGGTGGTCGCGCGCTCGATCAGGCGGGTGAGCTTTTCGCCGACCACCGAACCCATGCTCCCCATGATGAACGCTGAATCGGTGACGCCGAAGGCCACTCGCCGCGCGCGGATCATGCCGGTGCCCACCAGGGCGGCGTCGCGCAAACCCGTGCGCGCTTGCTCGGCCTTGAGCCGCTCGGCGTAGGGCTTCTTGTCGGCGAACTGAAGCGGGTCGGCCGGCATCAACTCCGCGTCCCACTCCTCGAACGTCCCTTCGTCGAGCAGTTGCCGGATGCGTTCCTGGGCCGAGACGTACCAATGGTAGTCGCACTCCGGGCAGACTCCCAGCCGCTTCTCGGCCTCCTTGCGATAAATCGTGCTTTGGCAACCGGGACATTGCTTCCACAGCCCCTCCGGCACGCCGCGTTTCGGTCGTTTCATGCCGACCTGTGGGGCCGATCGTTCCGTTTCGCCGGAGGCCATCGCTCGTTTCCTTGCTTCTCGGAACGCCAGGGAGGGCGTTCCCTACCGAACCCGAATAGACCGCTTATCCGCTCCGCGCGACGGGGCGAGACTCGAAGTTGATGATTTCCCATGTGCCGTGCTCCTTGCCCGCGCGCCACAGGTCGCCCAGGTCGCCCAGATCGAGGTGCTCTCGCACCAGGCTGGCCAACGGTTCGGGCACGACCAGGGCCACGACGCCGCTCTTGTGCTTCTTCAGCAGCCTGGCCATCGTCGCGCGCACGCGTTCACGAGCCTGGCCGAGCATCTCGCCGTCCGGCGGACAGATGCTGTCGGGCTGCTCCTGCCATTGGCGGTAGACCTTGGGCTGCTTGCGTTTGACGTCCTCGATCAGCATACCCTGCCAAAGCCCGTGATCGAGGTTCCGCATGTTCTCCATCCGCTTGACCTTGATGCCTAGCGACGCGGCCACGGCCGAGGCCGTCTGCACGGCGCGTTCGCAAACCGACGTATAGATCACTTCCACGCCGAGGCTCTGTAATTCACCGCTGATGCGCGACGCCTCGTGGGCGCCGGCATCGCAAAGCGGAACATCCAACACCCCCTGGATACGCCCCTGTTGATCGTAATCAGTGGCGCCAGGACGGATCAAAACGATTCGAACCATCGCTAGCTTGATGAACCTCCTGAATGAGACCTGGCCAAGGCCGTCAGAGTTTCGACCGCGGCCTTGTAATCGGGTTGCTTGACAATGCCCGAGCCGACCACCATCAGGTGCGCCCCGGCGGCGGCACAAGCGCCGATCGTTTTTTCGTTGACGCCGCCATCGACTTCCAACAACACTTCGGTTCCCACGCGGGCGCGCAGCCATCGCAGCTTGTCGAGCGCGGTCGGGTCGAACGGCTGCCCGCCAAAACCCGGCACGACGCTCATCACCAGCAGCATGTCGCATTCGCCGAGCAGTGCGCCTACCGCGGCAACCGGAGTGGCCGGATTGATCGCCAGGCCGGCCGAGACGCCGAGTTGCCGAATGCGACCCAGAAGAGGTCGGGGGTCGGCGACCGCCTCGGCGTGGATCGTCATGCCGTTGGCCCCGGCGGCCGCATAGCGATCGATGTAATCGCCGGGGTTGGAAATCATCAGGTGAATGTCGAGTGGAAGCCGCGACATCTTGCGGAAGGCTTCCACCAGTGGGAGGCCGAAGCTCAAATTGGGGACGAAATGGCCGTCCATCACATCAAGGTGCAACGCCTTGGCGCCGGCGGCTTCCAACCGCTCAACTTCACCCCGCAAGTTGCCGAAGTCGCACGATAAAAGCGACGGCACCACAGCCGGAGCCTCGCCCCGCAGTGCCGCGAGCTCAGAACCGCGAGACGCACAGCCAGCCAACGAATGAACCGCGCCTGACATGCTGTCGAAAACCGAGGATGAAGCCCCATACACGGTACAACGCGGCGATGCTTTCGCCAGTCCCATATTCTAACAACGCCAAGAAGGGCAGTCTGCGCGTTTCCGGGTATTATTCGTAAGTGCTTGGTGGGTAAGCGTATGCGGTCGGAATTCGACAGGCTGCAACATCCGTCGCGCGCTCGTGTTCTAGCCCGTATTATTCATGGTCCCGTAGCTGGCTTCGCAAGAAGTCAGGCCGTGGACGCGAGTTACGCCAGAATTCTTGCGAATTCTGCTACAGCACAGTGCGCGAGTTCCTCCCCGGACCATGAATAATCCGGGCTAGCGGTAGGGCGACCAGCGCGACGATCGCCGAGCCCCGCGGCGCGTGGTCTTCGCCGCGTCGGCTGAATCCGCTTCGCCGTCGCCGTCGGCCGGCAGTACACGCGCGCCCTTGGCTCGTCCCCGCGGCGGCTCATTCTCGACGTCGCCGTCACCGTCGTCGGCGATCGACTCTGAAAAGCGCGCCGGAGAGCGGGTCCACGCGCTTTCCGCTGGGACGATCTCGCCGGGTGGGTCGATCTCGATCTGCTTCTCGGCCTGCAATCGCCGGCCGTCGGAGGTCGTGTACCGCACATAGAGGTTGAGCGTGCGGTTGACCGGCGGCGAGTGCGGCCAGGGCATCGTGAAGTGCAACCCGTCGCCCATCGGCGTCCGCTGCAGGTGCTTGGCCGCCTCCGCGGCGGTGAAATCCCACCGGGCCACGCGCGAGGCTTCGCCATGTTGCGCCGGATCGAGGACGACCATCGAGATGTCACCCGACGTTTCAATTAATCCGCCCGCCTCGTCCAATGGCTCGACGACCACCATCACCCCCTCGTCGCCAGGCCGGCCGTCGACGTTGTGACCGCCCGTCAAACGGCGGTTGAGCGTAATCTGCCGAACCGGTCCTGCTCCATCCCCCGATCCTCCCTCATCCGCCGGTCCTTCTCCATCAAGCGGTCCTCCCCCGTCGACCGGTTCACCGTCAAATGGGTTGCCGGCGTGAATCGGATCGTGGCCCGGGCCAGGGCTTGAATCGGCGGTCTTTTCCTTGAAGGGTGGTGGTTCGCCTTCCGGCACGCCGGGGCCGGGCTTCTGGATCTCGGGGGGGCTCTCAAATGGCGGCACACGCGCGCCGTCGGGCAAAATGACGTCGGGCGGGGTCAGCTCGCGCTCCGCCGCGCCGGGTTGGGGCGCGCCGCCCCGCGCTGGTTTCCCAGAGTCGCGCCGCGCGCCGTTTTGTCCCGCGTCGCGAAGCAAGGCTTCGTTTTCACGCTGCGCCGATTCGAGACTGCGTCGGCACTGGGCGTTGTCGCTTTCGAGGCGGAAGACATTGTCTTCGAGGAATTGCAATTCGCGTTCCAGGTGGTCCATGTCTCGCCGACGGCCGGCGGCGCAGCCGGCGCAGGCGACCGCCAGCAACACGGCACAGGTCAGATAGCAGGCTTTCATCTCGGCCTCGCGCGAAAAAAATCAACGAGTCGGTCCCTACGCGCCTACATCACCGGTTTGGGTTCCATGTGCTCGATCACGCGGTCGATCAGCCGGTATTCGAGCGCCTCGTCGGCCGACATGAAGCGGTCGCGATCCGTGTCCTGCTCGATCTTATCCAGCGGATGGCCGGTGTGTTTGAGCAGGATGTTGTTCAACTTGGCTTTGACCTTCTTGAATTCCTTGGCGTGGATCATGATTTCCTCGGCGGTCCCCTCCATGCCGGCCAGCGGCTGGTGGATCATGATCCGCGAGTTGGGCAGGGCGTGCCGCTTGCCGGCGGCCCCGGCGGTCAAGAGCACGGCGCCCATCGAGGCGCACTGCCCGATGCAATAGGTGGCCACGTCGCAGGCCACGAACTGCATCGTGTCGTAAATCGCCAGCCCGGCGCTGACGCTTCCGCCCGGCGAGTTGATGTAGAGGTGGATGTCGGTCTTCGCGTCCTCCGACTGCAAGAACAGCAATTGAGCCACCACGGAATTGGCCACTTCGTCGCTGACTTGCGTCCCGAGAAAGATGATGCGGTCTTTCAGAAGCCGGCTATAGATGTCCATAGCCCGCTCTTCGCGGCCGCTCTTCTCGATCACGAATGGGATCAAAGGCATCAGTCTTCGTCCTCTTCAGGCCCGGTCGGCGGACGAGTCAAGATGTCGTCGACGAGGTGGTACTCTTTCGCCTGCACGGCGGTCATGTAAAAATCGCGGTCGGTGTCCTTGGCGATCCGCGCGATCGGCTGGCCCGTGTGGTGGGCCAGCACCTGGTTGAGTACGTCGCGGGTCTGCAAAATCTCATCGGCCTGGATCTCGATGTCCGACACCTGCCCGCCCACCTGGCCGTAGGGCTGGTGGATCATCATCTTGGCGTGCGGCAGGGCGTATCGCCGGCCGGTCGTCCCGCCGGCCAACAGCACGGCGCCGCCGCTGGCGGCCAGCCCCACGCAGTACGTGGCCACCGGGCAGGTCAGAATCTGCATCGTGTCGTAAATGGCCAGCGTGGCCGTCACGCTGCCGCCGGGCGAGTTGATGTAGAAGTGGACGTCCTTGCGGCGGTTTTCGCTCTGCAAGTACAGCAGCTTCATCACCAGTTCGGCGGCGTTGCCGTCGTGGATCTCGCCCTGCAACAGGATGATGCGGTTCTCCAAAAGCAGGTCGCCCAACGTCATCTGGCGCTGCCGCTGGTAGTCGCGGTAGTTCACGCGTGGGTCGACGGGAGAGTACCGCTGGTTGCTTTCCATGGTTGTTTCCGCTGGCGTATCTGGCTACTCGTGCGATTTTTCCGGTTGATAGGGGGCGGGAGCGTCGGTCGGGGCGGGCTGGGCCTCGGGAATCTCCACATCCTCGCCACCGGCCGACTGGTTGATCGCCTCCGCGTCGCCCGTGTCGAACTGAAACGGCACATCCTTGAACTCGGCGTGCGACATGATCAAATCGATCACTTTCCGCTCGATGATCTGGTTGCGCAGCGCGTCCATCAAGCCCTTCTTCTCGAGCTGGGCGCGAATGCGGCGCTGGCTTTCGCCGCTCTGCCGTGCGATCAGCTCGATCTCATCGTCGTAATCCGTACCTTGGTCTTCGACCCTCTGGTCTTCGGCGATGCGCTCGAGGATGAAGTGTTCCTTGAGCGCGCGGGCGGTCGAGACGCGGCTATTCTGCCGCAGGTCGTTCTGATGGGCGCGGATTTCATTGTCGCTGAAGCCGCTGCGCCGCAACTCAAGCATCTTGCGTTCCAACTCGCGGTTCGATTGCCGCTTGAGCAGCGAAGGGGGCAAATCCCAATCGGCGGCTTCGGTCAGCGCGGCCAGGATCTGCTGCCGCGCCCGCTGTTGTTGCTCGTATTGCAAGCGGCGGTTGAGGCTGTCCTTGATCGCGTCGCGCAGGTCGGCTTGGGACTCGAAATTGCCCAGGGTTTCCAGGAACGACTTGGTCATTTCGGGAAGCTCGAGCTTCTTGACTTCGAGCACTTCGAAGTCGGCCTTGATCGAGCGGCCGCGGAGGGCCTCGTTGGGCGCGTCGTTCGTCAAGAGGGCCTCGCCCCGGCGGGTTTCACCGGCCACGGCTCCTAGCATCATTTTGTCGAAGTTTTCGATCCGCCCGTCGCGGAAGCTGAGCACCGGCCGGATGCGGATCACCTCTTCCTTGACGCTCGAAATCACGTCGTCGCCATATTTGAACACCAGGTTCAACGTCAGGTAATCGCCCTGCTCCGCGGGACCATCGTAGGGCACCAGCCGGCCGTGCTTGGCCAAGACGTCGTGCAGTTGCCACTCGACGTCGGCTTCGCTGAACTCGCGTACCGGCCGCTCGATCTTCAACCCCTTCCAGTCAGGCAGGTCGAACTCGGGGCGCACCTCGATATCGAATTCGAAGGTCATCGGACCGGCGTCGGGCACTTCGATCGCCACGGGGTTGAAGTCCGGCTCACTGATCGGCGAAAGCTTTTGCTCCTCGGAGATTTGCTGCAAGCTGTCCATCAAGAGCGATCCCTTGACCTGGTCTTTGACGTCCTTGCGGAAGCGCTTTTCGACCAGCTTTCGGGGGGCGCGGCCGGTTCGGAAACCTGGCACCGCCGCCGTGCCCATCAGCTCGCTGAACGCCTTGCTGAAATAGCGATCGATGTCGTCGCGGCCGATCGTGACCGTAATGTGGCGCTCGCAGGAGCTACGGCTGTCGATCTTGACGTCGAGAATCAGTTTTTGGGGCTTTTCATCGCCGTCCGGACCCTGATCCGCGTCAGAAAGCGTATCCCCGCCGATTTCTTCATCTTGTTCGGGGGAGCCGGTAGCCGTTTCGTCGCTCATGATGCTTGCGTCCCGTGTTCGCCGTCTGGCCAAATGATGATGTCGATGAACGAGCGGGTGATGGGATTCGAACCCACGACAACGACGTTGGCAACGTCGTGCTCTACCAACTGAGCTACACCCGCCAGCACCTCAGGCCCCCGATACGGCGACAAAACCACCCAGAAGGCCGCTCGCCTCCACCATCGCTTCAGGAACCCGAATACCGGATTATAGATTTGCCCCAACGGCTTGCAAGGGCAATCGCGGCATTCCCTGCCCCGGATTATTCATGGTCCCGTAGCTGGCTTCGCAAGAAGTCAGGCCGTGGACGCGAGTTACGCCAGAATTCTTGCGAATTCCGCTACAGGTCGCTATGTAGCCGGGGCATCGCTTACGCTCTGCCACCAGCCACCACCTTCCTGTGGCGAAATGTCTCATTGTCGGCCGCGTGAAGTATAAATCCGATTTCAGCAGGGCGAGGAACCGTTGCCACGGCCGTTGGGTGAGTTATAGTAAGGACTTGTGACATCCTCCCAATCTCTCGTGTCCGGCCGCCGAACATTCGTGCGCGGGGTCGGAATGTTTGGAGCCGGTAGCGACGATGGAAGCCAAATTGGTCGTGATCGGTGGCAAGGCCAACAAGACCGAGGTCCAACTCAAGCTCCCGACCGTCATCGGCCGGGGCCGAGACGCCGACCTCACGGTGGCCCATCCGACCGTCAGCCGCCACCACTGCGTACTTTTTGAACAAGATGGCGCGCTTTTCGTCCGCGACAACGGTTCGCTCAATGGCACGCTGATCGACGGCAACAAGGTTCAAGAGGCCCAACTGAAGCCGGGCGAAACGCTGACGGTGGGACCATTGACGTTTCGCGCCGATTACCAACTCGCTGATAAGCTGCCCAGTATGCCCCACTCGCCGACGACGGACCATCTCGCCGAGACGAGCGGCCCCGCGCTCCCATCGAGCGGCGCGGCGCCCGATGAAACCATACAATTCGACGCCGCCGCCAACGAATCGCCCGCGGAGTCCCCCGCCGACAGCGCACCAAGTTTTGGCTTTCTCGGTGCCGCGCCCGCGGTCGAAGCCCAAGCCGAATCGCCGCCCGATGAATCGCCGCCCAACGAATCACTGCCCGACGAGTCACTGCCCGATGAATCACTGCCCGATGAATCGCCGCCCGATGAGTCGCCGCCCGACGAGTCGCCGCCCGACGAATCACTGGTCGACGAGTCGCCGCCCGCTGAATCATCGCTGGATCTCAGGCCGCCGGCGAACATGGATGACGAAGACGTCATCGACTTTCTTGACGACAAGCCCGACCTGCCACCTACGGCGGCCGTGGCGCCAGCCGACGGAACACGAAATCTCGAGCCGGTTGCCGCCTCCGACCCCGCGGAATTTACGCTGGCGCCGGCCAAGAAAAAACCGGCTGATATTGACGAGGAAGTGTTCTCGCTGCTCGGAGGCAACGACGAAAAGCCGTCGGCCAAGCATGTGGAGGGCGTGCCTGAGATCAAAATCGAAGACGATGGTAAACCGGGCAAGGCCGCGGCGAAGCCCGCCGCCGGAGACGATGAGTTGAACGATTTCTTCCAGTCGCTCGGCGTGAAATGATCGCATTCCGCCGCGTCGCGCATTTGTGCCACACGCGCCGAAGCTTTCGTCGGGCAAAGGTACGGTTTTGCCAGTTTTTTCGCGGCGCCGGCGCAAACCATCGCGTCGCCAATTTGAACGGCGACGAGCGCGCTCTTCCCGATCCGGTACACGCGCCCGCGCCGCGGGATCGCGATGAGCCGAATTATTGGTCCGTGGTCTTCGACGTCGTCACCCCCGCCGCGTGGGAGCGCCTCGTCGAGGAAGCCACCTGCCAGGCGCGCGCGGGCGACCCTCGGGCGCGCGAATGGATCGCGAGCGTCCTGGGCGCGGACAGCGCGATTGAGGAGCTCGGGCGCGCGGACGCCGTCGCCGGATACGTGACGATTTCGTCGTTGAATCGCGCGCTGGAGCGCGAACGCGCCGCGGCGAACCGGCCGGGGCACGAAGACTAATCGCCCGCTGAGCATCGGCGCTGCGCGAAAAAAAACGATTCCGAAACCCCTCCCAAAGAGATCCAAAAGAGCGTGGGGTAAGGCGAAGAGTGGCGCGGCAATTGGATGCCGCTTTCGCGGCTCGCTCAGACGTCATGGGGTATTTGGAAGTCGTTTTTTTTCGCTTCGCCGCCGTTTTGTTTTTTGCACGTTCGTTGCTGCGCAACGAGCGTGCTTTTTTCGGGAAAATGATCCCTTCCGTTTCGTGGGCCGCTCCGCGGACCCGTGGAGCTTGCGCCGCGGGTTGGTGTTGGACCATGAATCATCCGAGCTACGAAGGCTCGAGCTCTTTCGCTCGCTCGCCGCGCGACGCGTGCCGCTCGACCGCGGCGGTGACGAAACCCCGGAACAGCGGATGCGCCTGGGTCGGCTTGCTCTTGAACTCGGGATGAAACTGTACGGCGACGAACCAGGGGTGGTTCGGTAGCTCGATGATTTCGACCAGCGAGCCATCGGGGCTTCTGGCGGCCACCAACAGCCCGTTCGCCTTGAACTGTTCGCGGTAGACGTTGTTGAATTCGTAACGGTGGCGGTGCCGCTCGGAAATCACGGTCGAGCCGTAGCAGGTCGCGGCGCGGCTGGTTGGGTCGAGCAACGCCTCCTGGGCGCCCAGCCGCATCGTGCCCCCCTTGTCGATGATCGCCCGCTGCTCGTCCAACAGGCAGATGACAGGGTGCGGCGTGTCCTTATTGAACTCGGTCGAGTGGGCCCCCGCCAGCCCAACCACGTTGCGTCCGAACTCGATCACCGCGCACTGCATCCCCAGGCAAATGCCCAGGAACGGAATTTCGCGTTGGCGGGCAAAGCGGATCGCCTCGACTTTGCCTTCGATCCCCCGTTCGCCGAAGCCGCCGGGCACGAGCAGACCGTCGAAGCCCGACAACAGCCGCTCGGGACCTTCGCGCTCGACCTCCTCGCTTTGAATCCGCTGCACGCGAACCTGGGCCAGATTGGCGATGCCGGCGTGGTCGAGCGACTCGTAGATCGACTTGTACGCGTCGCGGTGCTCGGCGTACTTGCCCACCACGGCGATGCTGATCTCGTGTTCCGGGTTGCGCAGCTTGTGCAACAGCTCGCGCCACTCGTCGAGTTCCAGCGGCGCCGCGGCCAGACCAAGGCGGCGCACGATCTGCTCGTCGAGCCGGTTGTCGACCAAGCTCAGGGGAACCTCGTAGATCGAAAAATCCTTGTCTTTCTCTTCGATCACCGCCTCGCGGGGCACGTTGCAGAAGAGCGCGATCTTGTCGCGGTCGTCGCGGCTCAGGCTCCGCTCGGTCCGGCAAATCAGGATGTCGGGCTGGATACCGATCTGGCGGAGTTGACCCACGGAATGTTGCGTCGGTTTGGTTTTCAGCTCGCCCGCCGCCTTCAGGTAGGGAACCAGCGTGAGATGCAGGTAGAGGCAGTTCTCCTTGCCCACGTCGAGCGAGAACTGGCGAATCGCTTCGAGGAACGGCTGGCTTTCGATGTCGCCCACCGTGCCGCCGATTTCGGTGATCACCACGTCGACCGATTCGCCGGCCAGCTTGTGGATGCAGTCCTTGATTTCGTTGGTGATGTGCGGGATCACCTGCACCGTCTTGCCCAGGAACTCGCCGCGTCGTTCCTTGTTGATCACGGCCAGGTAAATCTGGCCGGAGGTGTAGTTCGAGTCGCGCGTGAGCGGGCCGTTGGTGAAGCGCTCGTAATGACCGAGGTCGAGGTCGGTTTCGCTGCCGTCGTCGAGCACGTAGACTTCGCCGTGCTGGTAGGGGCTCATCGTGCCCGGATCGACGTTGATGTACGGATCGAGCTTTTGCATCCGCACGCGCAATCCGCGCTGTTCGAGCAACATGCCCACCGACGCGCTGGTCAGGCCCTTGCCCAACGAACTCACGACGCCGCCCGTGACGAATATGAATCGGGTCATTGAGGATCTCATCTCTGTAGGGAACGCCCTCCGTGGCGTTCCGTTCTGTAGGGAACGCCCTCCGTGGCGTTCCGCGAAACCAAATGGACCGCCCCCGCGTCATGCACGGAACGCCACGGAGGGCGTTCCCTACGGAAGCCAACTCGGCCTGCGCGGAAATCGGGCGTGCGAACGGATTTTAGCGTTTTAGATGCCGTTGTACAAACGCCTGGTAGTCGTGGGGCGTGTCGATGCCCAGCGTCGCCTGGGGCACGACCGCCACGGCGATGGAGTGGCCGGCGTCGAGCACGCGGAGCTGCTCCAGCATTTCGAGCTTTTCCAGCGGCGAGGGGGGAATCTGGGCCAGCATGAGGAGGAAATCGCGGCGATAGGCGTACAGCCCGATGTGCTGGTGAAAATGGGGCGGATCGTCGGCCAAGAGGCCGTCGTGCCACTGGCGGGCGCACGGCACCGGGCTGCGACTGAAATACATCGCGCGCCGCTGGGCGTCGAAAACCACTTTCACGCAGGACGGATCGAGCAACTTGTCGCGCGTGCGGATGGGCGCGGCCAAGGTGGACATCACGGCGGAGGGATCCTCTTCCAGAAGCCGGACGGCGGCGTCGATCGACTCACCGGCGAGTTCCGGTTCGTCGCCCTGTACGTTGACGACGATATCGGCGTCGAGCCGCCGTGCGACCTCGGCCACTCGATCGGTGCCGCTGGCACAGTCGGGGCTGGTCATTTCCACTTGGCCGCCGAAGGCGCGAACCGCCGCGGCGATTTCGTCGTGGTCGGCGGCCACGCAGACTCCGCCGGGCAGCGTGGCTCGCTGCGAGGCCTCGTAGGTATGCTGAATCAGCGGCTTGCCCGTCTCGCACAACAGCAACTTGCGTGGAAGCCGTGTCGACGCGAGACGGGCCGGAATGACGATGAAGCTTCGCATGGGTATCCGCACCCGTTTCTGTAGGGAACGCCCTCCGTGGCGTTCCGTGCCCCGCGAGCGGATGTCTATTATACCCGCGGCGCGGAACGCCACGGAGGGCGTTCCCTACAGATGATGATGCCGTTGACGTGACCATCCTTGCTACCGGGATCATTTTAAAACCACCCAAAACCAGCTACCAACCGTACACCTACACGTACCAACCGATCATTTGTGCGCATTCGTTCATGCGTCGCGCCGGACGAAATCGGGCGTGGCGGAAATGAAAAACGCGGTCTCGGCGCAGCCGAAACGGCGCAAAAAAACTGGCAAAACCGTACCGGTACCGACCAGGAAATCCGTCTCGGCGGATTGCCCGGCTTTAGACGACCAAGACTTCCTCCCACGCATCGCGCCGTCGTGCCCCAAGCGACGAAGCTTTCGTCGGGTAAAGGTACGGTTTTGCCAGTTTTTTTCGAGCGCCGCACCACCCTCGCGCCGGGTATCCGAGTTAAAGCCACGCGATGGGCGGGAGGGGCCGCGGAGGAGTTTGGATGCACGGACGCGAGCTTCTTGGAGTTGTACCTTCGCGGAGTCGTCGAGCATAACGTCGCGCAGGTTGACGCAAGCGCGCTCACGCGCCCGCTTGTTCGTCTTGCGATCGGCGGGCCCTTGGACCGGGAGCGCATCCGACCTACTTTACGCGGTCGAGACCTTGGCGGGGCGCTCAGGCGTGCGGCATGGAGGGTGGCCGCGGGGCGTGGCGCGCTTCGCCGGGTGCATACGTCGCCTCGCCCCGAACCTCCGTTCAATCGGCGTCGCCGTGGAGATCGTCGAGGTGGCGTATGAGGAGGCTCTTCTCGGCGACGACAGGGCGCGCATCTGGATTCAGCGCGCTATCGGCCTCGCGGACGCGGCGCGAATCGAACGCGCGGTCCGCGCCGTCCGTCGTGGGCGGGAAATCCCTCCGTACGCCGAGTATTAGCGGGGTCGCACGCGGCGCACCCCTACCGAGCGTCGCCGCGAAGCGAAAAAAAACGATTCCGAAACCCCTCCCCAAGCGATCCAAAAACGCGTGGGGTACGACCAAGGGAGTGGAGGCAATTCGATGCCGCTTACGCGGCTGGCTCAAGACGTCATGGGGTATTCGGAAGTCGTTTTTTTTCGCTTCGCTGCCGTTTTCTTTTTCGCACGTCCGTTGCTGCGCAACGAACGTGCTTTTTTCGTAAAAATGATCCTGCCCGATTCGTGGGCCGCTCCGCGGACCCCCGGCGCTTGCGCCGCGGGTCACCCAACCGGAGCGGCGGCCTGAGACCGACGGTGGGGTGCGGGGCGAACGGGTATCGGATGCGGCATCTCGAATGCCTCGTCGCGCTCGGCTTCGGGCGATTCATCGCGATGGATGATCCGCGCCAATCCACCTCGGTGGAGTTGGTAGCTGATCCCGCGCCAATGCAAACGCGATCCGACGACCGAGCTGAGCATCGCCATTGAATTCAAGATCGCGACCAGCGGCGCCGCCCAGACGTCGAAGCGGATCGCTCTTTGAAGCGCCCGACGATGTTCGGGCACGTACAACCCGGCTAGCTCGCTGCGCAACAGCCCTCGGGCCACGGTCGTGGCATAGTGCAAGAGGCAGACCAACGCGGGAAGCCAACTCCACTCGGCGCCTTGTGCCACACCCGCGATCATGAGGCCCAAGCCGCCCCAAAACGTCAGCAGACCGATGGCGGCCCCGCTAAAGGCCAGGAACCAATAACGCTTGGCATAGAACCTCGCGATGACGTACTGCCGGCGCAGAAACGTCGCGGTCTGCCGCCAGTCGCCGTCGAGGGGCGATGCGAGCATGGTGGTGGGCTCGAACTCGACGTTCAGGCCGGCCCGCTGCAAGACGCGCGTCGCCACCAGGTCGTCGCTGAGCGTGCCGCGCCACGCGTCGCGGAGCCGCACTTGCTCGAAAACGTCGCGGCGAATCGCCCACGAGCCACCCCAAATCAGGTGATGTCCGCCGGGTCCCAAACCGGCGGCCACCGACGCGTTGATGCTGTAAAGCAGGTGATTGGCCAATGAGGCGCGTTGGGGGACGAACCAGCGGTAGCCGGTCACGGCGCCGGCGCCGGGCTGGTCGAGTCGTTGCACCAATCGCCGCAGCCAGTCGGGTCCGGGCCGCGCGTCGGAATCGACGAACGCCAGGTACTTGACCTCCGGCGGCAACTTGGCCGTCGCTTGACGCAGATTGTGGAGCTTCTGTCCCGTGTCGAACGCCTCTCCCGCGACGATGAGTTCACCAGCCGACTCGGGGTACTCGGCGATCAACCGGCGGATGACCTCGCAAGCGGGATCATCGCTTTGTTCGACGATGAACGTCACCTGGTAATCGGGGTGATCTTGTTCGAACAGCGGACGGAGGTTCTGTTCCAGGCCGACGTCGAGTCCCTTACAAGGCGAGAAAACCGCCACGCGACCTGCGGCGGTCATCGCGTGAGGGCGGCGGAAACGACTGCGCGCGAAGCGCTGCGCTTCCCAAGAGTGGACCGCGACGAGCACGAACAACACCCCGGCGGCGACTGCCACGCTCAACCAAGGAATGAGCCAGGGCGATTGCATGTATCTTCAAAGCGCCTTCCGTGTCGCGATGCACGCCAAGAGGAGCCGGAGATCCGGCCATCAAGGCGGCACGATAACCGTGCCTTTTATGTGGGTCAAGGCCAATTGGGGTAGCGAGTTACGTTCAATCCTTCAGGCCAGGCGGACTGGTCCTCCCGCGTGGCATTTATCGGCTTGGTCGATGGCGGAAGTCATTCGAGCGGCACAACAATCAGTCTGTGCCCGCTGGGCCTGGAGTATTGACTAAGCATCGGGTAGAGGTGATTTCGCATCGTCTTGATCTGCTTGGGGCTACGAACGTGCCGACGGCGCCAATTGATCGGGACGCAACGTGCCTTGTTCCCACGCTCCGCCGGCCCACTGCGGTGGCTGCCTGTCGCCTTTCGCTCCGCGAAAGGACGTTCTTTCGCGGAGCGAAAGGCGACATTACAGTCAACCGACCCACAACCCTCGTGAGAAATATTCCCTGTCAACGCCGAATTTTCAACACCCTAATCCCGAACCCATCTTCGGCCGCTTCGCGGCCCCGTGAGCGCTTCTGGGCACGGGGACGCGGAGCGTCCGCGGAGCCGTTCCCACGCGGAGCGTGGGAACGAGTAGCAAAGGGGGGATGGGAGGGATGGGAGCAAGGGCCTAGCGACGCCGCTTCGCGTGCGTTAAACTATCATCCAGCCGAACACTCCCCCATTTGGAGACCCACATGAAGACCTTGCTCACCCGCTCGTTGCTGTTCGCCACGGTCGCCGTGCTCGTGGCCGCGGCCGGTCAAGCCGCCGACAAGAAAGCCAAGAACGACCAAGGAGCCACCAAAGTGCCCGCCGCGTTGAATTTCAAGATGACGAGCCTCGACGGCAAGCCGATCGATTTGTCGAAGTACAAGGGCAAGGTCGTGCTGATGGTCAACGTGGCCAGCCAGTGCGGCCTGACCCCGCAATACGCGGGCCTGGAAGCACTGCACGAAAAGTACGCCGACGAGGGCCTGGCGGTGCTTGGCTTTCCGGCGAACGAATTCGGCGCGCAAGAGCCGGGCAGCGACGAGGAGATCGCCGATTTCTGCAAAAGCAACTACGAGGTCAAGTTCGACATGTTTTCAAAGGTGGTGGTCAAGGGCGACGGCCAATGCCCGCTTTATCAATTCCTGACATCGAAGAAGACGGACCCCAAGTTCGCCGGCGAGATCACCTGGAACTTCGAGAAGTTCCTCGTGAATCGCGACGGTGAAGTCGTCGCCCGCTTTGCCCCCAAGGTCACGCCCGACTCCAAGGAAGTGTTGACGGCGATCGAAGCCGAGCTCGCCAAATAGCTGCTGTCTCTGCCCGACGCCATCCGCGGCTGGCGGGCCGGTCTCAACTTATGCGTCCGCGCCCCATTTGGCGAAGAGACGTTCCCGAAGCAGGCGCCCGACCTGGTCGGCGAACCCGGATTCATGAGCCGCGACCCGGCCGACCGCGATTACCTGCGGTCTGCGGCCGACGACCCTATCGCCAACGCCGGCGCGGGCATGCCACAATTGCGCCGCTTACGATGTCCCATGATGAGCGACGCCGGTTTGCGGCACCTGCGGGGGCTGGTTCTCTCAGGGACGCGTTGCCGGAGTGCCGGGTGACGAAGTAACGGGAGGGGCTACCACATAGGTGCCCGGTCGCTGCTGGCCGCTGGCCGCTTGCAACAGTGCCGCATAACGCTGAACGTCGAGGCCCGCTTGTTCCGCGAGTCGGCGACGTGTCTGTCGCAACTCGTCGATGGTGGGAATCGATATCATGGATATAGCTCCAGCAGTTGAATGGTCGCATACAAGTAGACGGTGGGCATCATGGAATCTGCCTTGGTTGTTGCCGGAACCACGCCACGAACTCGCGCAGTCCGTCATCGAAGGAGACGCTCGGCTGGTAATCGAGCAAGCGGCGTGCTTTCGTCAGGTCGGCCCATGTGATCGGCATGTCGCCCGGCTTTTCAGGCTGGCGGTCGATTCTGGCCGGCTTGCCCATCACGCGGGCAAGCGTGTCGATCACCTGGAGCAGGGCGATTGGCTCGGCGTGACCCAGGTTCACCGTCTCGCCGATGACGCCGGGCCGCTGGAGCGCCGCCAGCAGGCCGCTACAAAGATCGCTGACGTGCGTGAAATCGCGCCGCATCGTGCCGTCGCCGAAAAGCGGCACCGAAGTGCCCGACTCGATCGCCTGGGCCCAGATCGACAACGCCAAATCGGGGCGTAACCGCGAACCGTATACGCTGAAAGGCCGCAGGCAGACAACCGGTACGCGGTGCAGATCGTGGTACGTCTGCCCGAACAATTCGGCGGCGCGCTTGCTGGCGCCATACGGGCTCATCGGGCGGCCAAGTGGTGCGTCCTCGACGAACGGCACCACGGCGGCATGCCCGTAGACCGTCGACGATGAAATGAGCAAGAAACATTCGACCGGGTGCGCTCGGGCCGCTTCGAGCAGCGCCAAGGTGCCGCCGACGTTGGTTTGCTGGTAGATCAACGGGTTCGCAACGCTCGGCCGCACACCGGCGTAAGCGCCCAGGTGAGCCACCCTCGACACGCTTTGCTCGTCGAACAGCCGCCGCATCGCCGGCGCGTCGCGGAACGATTGCTCGACGACGGTCACGCGCGGATCGTCGATGAATGCCGCGATGTTGGCGCGTTTGACGGCCGGGCTGTAAAAGCCGTTGAAGTCGTCAAGGCAGACGATCGGTTCGTCTCCCTCGCCGAGTAGCCGCTCGATGAAGTGGCTGCCAATAAACCCGGCGCCGCCGGTGATCAGGATCGACATGGGGAGCCTACGGGTCGTTCTTGCCGGCACCAAATAGGTTCTTGCGCCCCAAAGCCAAAATGACCCAAATGGCGCCCCAGGCCTCATGGGTGTTGATTTTCGAGCTGCCGCGGATTCGGTCGACGAAAATGATCGGTGTCTCGGCGAAGCGGCAGCCCAGCCGTTTCAGACGCCAGAGGATTTCTTCCTGGAACGAATATCCGTGCGACAAGAGCCGGTCGAAATCGACCTGGGCCAGTTTCGTGGTGCGGTAGCAGCGGTAGCCGCCGCTGCAATCCTTGGGTTTCAGTCCCAGCAGCGTGCGCGCGTAGACGTTGACCGACCAGCTCATCAGGTAGCGTCTGAGCGGCCAACCCTCGACGCCGCCGCCGGGCACGTAACGCGAACCGATCATCACGTCGACCGGCGATCCGTCGGCCGGTTCCATGCCGCCGATCAAATCGGGCAGATATTTTGGATGATGGCTGAAGTCGGCGTCGATATTGAGCGTGTACTTGTAGCCGTGCTCGATGGCGTACCGCATGCCGGCCACGATCGCCGTGCCCAGCCCCAGCTTGCCAGCTCGGCGCAGGCAGTGCAGCCGCGGGTCGTCCTGGCTCTTGCGCTCACACCATTGTCCCGTGCCGTCGGGCGAGTTGTCGTCGATCGCAAGCACCTCGACGTCGGGCGCGTGACGGAAAATCTCGTCGACCAGCGCGGGCAGGTTGTCGATTTCGTTGTAGGTGCAAACGGTGACCAGCGTTTTTTCAGCTTTGGACATGGGGTTCCGTTGGACCGGTGAGTGCGGGTCACAGTAACGTGCGGGTCACAGTAACGAGAATTTAGCCGGACGGCGCCCTGGGGTAAAGGCTTGACCGTTCTCCGCCGGCGGATATGCTCAAGTTCCGCTGAACGATTCCGTCCTCGGAGTGAATGACCCATGAAGATGTTCATCGCGGGCGAGTGGGTCGAGAAATCGGCGAAGATCGAAATCAAGAATCCCTTCGACGGCTCGACGATCGACACGGTGCCCCGCGCCGACGCGGCCGACGTCGACCGCGCACTGGCCGCCGCGACCTGCGGCGCCGTGACGATGCGGCGCCTGCCGGGGCACGAACGGTTCCGTATTCTGGCCCGCGCCGCGCAGTTGCTGGCCGAGCGGGCCGACGACCTGGGACGCACCATCAGCCTCGAGGAAGGCAAGCCGCTGGCCGAAGGACGCGGCGAGGCCATGCGGGCCGTCGAGACGATGCAGTTGTCGGCCGAGGAGGCCAAGCGACTCTGCGGCGAAGTGCTGCCGCTCGATGGGGCGCCGGGCGGGCAGGGCAAGCTGGGCTTCACGCTGCGCGTTCCCTGCGGCGTGGTCGTGGCGATTACGCCGTTCAACTTTCCGCTGAACCTGGTTTGCCATAAGGTGGGTCCGGCGCTGGCCGCCGGCAACGCGGTGGTGATCAAGCCGGCCAGCGACACGCCGCTCTCGGCGCTGCGGCTGGTCGAAATCCTGCTCGAAGCCGGCTTGCCGCCGGATACGATCGCCTGTCTGAGCGGTCCGGGGGCGACGCTCGGCGAAGCGTTGGTTCGCGACGCGCGCGTCCGCAAGGTGACCTTCACGGGCAGCCGCGACGTCGGCGAGCAACTCTGCCGCGCCGCGGGCCTGAAGAAGATCACCTTGGAACTCGGCTCCAATAGTCCGCTGGTGGTGCTCGACGACGCGGACCTGGAGCAGGTGGCCGAGGCGGCCGTCGCCACGGGATTCGCCAACGCCGGCCAGACCTGCATTTCGACGCAGCGCGTGATCGCCGTCGAGCGGATCTACGGCGACCTGCTCGACGCGCTCAAGCCCAAGGTCGCGGCGCTGCGGACGGGCAACCCGCTCGATCCGGCGGTGCAAATGGGTCCGTTGATTCGAGAATCCGACGCGGCCCGGGTCGGACAGTGGATCAGCGAGGCCGTGGCCGGGGGCGCCAAACTGCTGACGGGCGGCGGCCGGCGCGGAACGCTGCACGAGCCGACTTTGGTGGCCGACGTCGACCCGCGGATGCGCATCAGTTGCGACGAGTTGTTTGGCCCGGCCGTGGCCGTGACCCGCGCGGCCAACGTCGAACAGGCCATCGCCCTGGCCAACGACACACGCTACGGCCTTAGCGCCGGCATCTTCACCCGCAACCTTGAATGGGCGCTTCGATTTGCCCGCGAGATCGATTCGGGAAACATCCATATCAATTGGGGACCGGCCTGGCGCGCCGACCTGATGCCCTACGGAGGGCTCAAGGAGAGCGGGCTAGGCAAGGAAGGGCCCAAGTACGCCGTGTTGGAGATGACCGAACTGAAAACGGTCGTCATCCACGGAGTGTAACCGCGTCGCGTCCACGGCCTGACTTCTTGCGAAGCCAGCTACGGGACCATGAATCATCCGGGCTAGCCCGCCTTGAAGCGGGCACTTGTTTTTCCAGCGTTGTCGGCGCCGCTTCACGTCCCCGGAGGCGCGCTTCCGGGGGGCGGAGCAGGCGCACCAGGCGGACGGCCCTGCCCCGCGGGCGGCGCCCCGAACTGGCCCCGCTTCTTCAAAATGTCGACCAGATCCCGCAGGATGAAATCTTCGGGAAACTCGCCGTCGGGACCGAGAATCTCCAATTTGCGCAGCACTTCATGATAGTCCATCACCGCATCGACCATGCTCTCGCCGCCGATGGCATCCCCCAGAATGTCCGGGAATTCGTCGAACACGATCCGCCATTGCGCGAACGACTTCTCGTAGGCCTCCTTGGCGCGGGGCAGGTCGGTGTCGTTGTGGTAGAAATCGTGGGCCTGGTACATCAGCCGCCTGCCTTCCAAGGCGGCGGGACTTCTCTCCACCTGGCAGCGTAAACGCCAGTACGCGAAGTTGACGGTTTCGCGGTCACTTGAAATGGCCGAGACCATTCCCTCGTTCAGGGTCAACCTCTGGACCAGATCCCGGGCTTGGGCTGCCTTGTCGCCCTTGATTCGGTCGGCCACTTCTTGATTGCTGACCTGGGTTTTCATATAGGTTGCATACGCACTTTGCTGCTGGTCAGGACTCATTTGCCCCGGGCCGGCTTCAATCAACTTGCGGTCGTCCTCCGTCAGTGTGGCCTTCTTTTCCTGGGCGATCCGCTCTCGCAGCCCAGGATCCAGCGCGTCCAGATCCTGTTTCAACTGCTTGCTGTCGGCTTCGAGTCGTTCTTGGTCGGCCAAGTGGATCGTGCGGCCGAGGCCGGCGGCGATGTCGATGAGACCGAACTCGTTCCACAGTTCCAAGGCCCTTCCCCAGGCCTCGCGGGCGATGTCGCCGAATCGGCCGTCTTGCTCCAGCGCGTCGGCGTAATTGATCTGGGCCTTGGCCGGCTCACTGTAGAGCAAGACCGGGTTGATCGTCACGAGCTTTCTCTTGTCGTCGGGGCTGCGGTTGTCCCAGATGTCGATGGCCTTCTCGTAGTACTCTTTTCCGACCAGCCAATTGTCGCGCTGCGCCTGGGTACGCGGTTTGTCGCGGAGGTTCCCCTGGACGTTGTCGTGATCGGGAAATTCGGGGTCGATGTCGTCGTGAAACAACTTGCGGTATTCCAGCTTCTCGTCGGCGACGCCGATTTTGCGCCCCGTGTCGGTGCCGATGTCGGAAATCAAGCGGTGCTCTTCGCGGTTGTAGCGAGATCCTTTTTGCAGGAACTTGATCCCCTCCTTGATCCAGAAATACCGGACGCGGTAATCGTCGAATTCGACGGCGATGTTGTACGAAACGTTCCAAGCCTGGAACCGCCAGACACCGATGTAGTTGGGCTCCAACTTGGCCAACTGGTCGAGCTTGGTCCAGGTGCCGGTCCAGTCTTCCTTTTTCTTGGCCTCGTTGGCCTGGTGCCAAAGCATGGCGGCCGCCACGCAGCGCATGCCGAGGGTGGCCAACTTCATGGTCTCGCCCGCCGGGTCGATTTCACCCAAGTCCGCCTGGCCCAATTTATATTCCTCCCGCAGACGCGCCAGCCGGCCGCCGGCGCCGGCCGGCTCATTGCGCGAAGCGACGGTGGCCGGCTGGCTGTAGTAGGAAAGCGGAAACAACAACAAGCCAATCAATAGCACGTACGTCAGCATCACTCTCGATCGCCGGTTCATTTGGCCACCTCGCGAACTTTGAACAACACGAAAGCAATGAGCAGCGCCGGTAACATGAACCCCAAGACCATCATGACGTGGATCAAGAGCAGGTTGGCCGGAATGTCGTAGCCGTCCCTGACGTAATTCGACGTGCTCAAGGCGTCGAAATCGGGCAGCAAACGCGACACGACGACGAAGATTCCTCGCGCCACCTGGTCGAGGAACAGCCCCACGTTGGTGGCCACGGTCGAGTCGAGCTTCGACTGCATGGGAGCTTGTTGCACCATGCGAATGAACGATTCAAACGCGCCGCCGCCGATCTCCTCACCCGTCCCCAGCCGCATCATCATGTCGACGAAGAAACCCCCGATCAACGCGGCCAGGTTCGCCAAGGCCGCCACGGGCCCGCTGAGGAAGGTGCTGAACATCACGCCGAACGTCGTCACCAGCACCATCCGTAGCCAGATGCTGAAGTAACCCTTGGCGAAATTGACCCACGGCGGCCCCTCGCGCTTGAGGAGGTACATGTCAGGCTTGGCCATGCCGAAATACTGCGCCGCCGGCAGGCAACTCAGCTCGATATTCAACTCGCCGTCGGGCGCGAGGTCGCGGAACAGATCCAGCTTCTTCCCATCGTGCTCCATCTCCATCGGAATCTCGTGCCGGTCGATGACGTATTCCTTCGCGAAGAAGATGCCCAGATCGTGGTACACGTCCGGATTCTTCGGGTTGACGAGCCGTAGCCGGCCGGCGATCCCCTGATCGATCCTCCCCTTGTAGGTCCGAAACACGCGGATGTTGAGTTCCAAGATCAACTTGCCGCGGGGGAAGTCCTCGCGGCGAAGATCCTGAAAGGTCCAGGTGGCCGCGGCCTTCGACCCCCCCTCGATGTACGAGCGGTACATCCACTCGTTGCCGACATTGATCCCGATGTCGGTGGGCTTGCCGCCCCGGTCGCGGAACGTGAGTTTGCCGTAGATCGGCACCCGCGCCACCCATTCGCCTTCGGGAGGCCCGACATCGTACGACACGCCGCCGCCCGCATTGACGGCCGCCACCTGGTGAACGTGCCCCTGCGCCACGTTGGTAAGGCCGTTTCCGTCGTCGTCGAGCCGCACCTCGTGCATGTGTCCGCGGGCCATCTGGGTCACGCCGGTCTTACCGACTTCGGTTCCCTCCGTCGCCGTGGCCGCCGACAGGTCGCCGTCGGTCAGGTCGTGGGTGTGATCGAGCATGCGGACCACGAAAACGTAACTCATCAGCCCCATCACGGCCAGCAGGACCGTGCCCGTCATGATGAAGCCCAGAATTCTGCCCAGCACGATTTCACTGGAACGCACCGGCTTGGTGACGATCGTGAAGATGGTCTTGTTTTGAATGTCCGCCGGCAAACTGACCGCGCTGAGCAAGAGCGAAAGGGCCAACACCAGCAGCGTCGTCCACCAGAGCACTTCGTCCAAATAGACCCTTGCCGGATCGCTACGGCCCGGGTCGACGAACCAGGCCAGCCGAAGCAAAATGACGACGAACACCGCCAGCCCCACCACGGATTGCTTGCGAATCGACTCCTTGACGGCCAAGCGGGCCAGGGCGAACACGCGGCGCGGCGAGATGTGCAGCAGGTCGGACACCGTGCCCGAGATCACCTTGAAGATCTTGTCGCCCGCCTTGCCCGGACCGTGCAGGAACGTGCCAAACACCCAACTCGCCAGCAGCGAGGCCACCAGCAACGCGCAAATCCCCAGCAGCCAAGCCCACAGCGCGCCCAACTCGCCTTGCTCGCCGCCGAACAACCATTCGCCCAGCGGTGGAAATTGCTTTTCGATGTCCATGTGAAATAAACGTTGGTTTCAACCGTCAAGGCGGATGGGGGGCTTTTACGCGCGCGTCGCGACACGCAAGCGCGCTACGACCGCTCGTCGACTGCCGCCACGGCCCGGCGGCCTGGTCGCGCTTCGCTGTCGCGAACGATGGTCAGGAACAGCTCTTCGAGCGTCGTCGTGGGGTTGTCCATCGACAGCAACCGGCCCTCGTGCCGCGCAATCACGTCGCGAATTTCCCGCTGCGCCGCTTCGCTGAGACCGGCGGCGCGGATGGCCGTTTCACCCCGCACCTTCAAGAGGCTGTCGACGCGGCCCAACTCCTTGAGCTCGCCCTGGTGGAGGATGGCGATCCGGTCGCAAACGTCCTGCACGTCGGCCAGCAGGTGGCTGCACATCAGCACCGTCTTGCCCTGCGCCCGCAGGTTGAGAATCAGATCTTTCATTTCGCGGCAGCCGATGGGGTCCAACCCCGTCGTCGGTTCGTCGAGCACGATCAGTTCGGGATCGTTAATCAGGGCTTGAGCCAGGCCGATACGCCGGGCCATTCCTTTTGAATACTCCTTCAACTGGCGTCGTTTGGCCCATCCCAGCCCCACTTCCTCGATCAACCTCGCCGCGCGCTGGCGGCGCGTCGCGGCCGGCATGTCGAACAGCCGGCCGTAAAAATCGAGCGTTTCCTCGGCGTTCAGGAAACGATAGAGATATGTCTCCTCCGGCAGGTATCCGATGCGCTCGTTCTTGGTCACCTCCGACGCATCCTTGCCGAAGACCAGCGCCTGGCCGCTGCTTGGGAACAGCAGGCCCAACAGGAGCTTGATGGTGGTCGTCTTGCCGGAACCATTGGGCCCCAACAGGCCGAAGATTTCACCGCGGCGAATTTCCAAATCGAGCGACTTCAGGGCACGGACCTTCTGCCGGCCCCAGAAATCGCGATAGATTTTGGAGAGATTGCGTGTTTCGATGACGACGTCGGTTGAAACCGGCGGCCCGGCAGGGGCCGTCGCGGTCGCCTGGGACTGCATGAAATGTCTTTCGGGAAACTCGAGGACGGTAAGAAATAGGGATGATTCAATTCACAGTGCTACGCGGGCGACCGGCCGATGGTTCATTCGACCCGGGGGTTTCTCCTGGTTTTCCTCAACGCATGTGGGGTGGGCACCGCCCACCAGCCCCACTATACGACGGCGCGGGCGCCGTTTCAAGCGGCGGGGAAGGTGGTTTTATCCTTGTTCACCACCGCCTTCCGCCTTCTTCCAAGGCACGTCGGGTATTCCGGCGGCCTGATTCACGGCGCGCGCAAGCACAAACAGCAAGTCGCCCAGTCGATTGAGATAGACGACCAAATCCCGCGAAACCGATTCGATCGCGGCCAATGAAATCAATCGCCGCTCGGCGCGGCGGCATACCGTCCGCGCCAGGTGCAGCGCAGCCGCCGGCCGAGCGCCGCCGGGCAGGATGAATTGTCGCAAGGTCGGCAACCCCGCCTCGTACCGGTCAATCGCTTGTTCCAGCGCCGCAATCTGGCCGGCGCCGAGTGTGGACGTGCCCATCCTCGCCGGCTCCGGCGTTGCCAACTCGGCTCCCAGGTCGAACAACTCGTTTTGCACTCGGGCCACCAGCATGTCGATTTCGGCTGGCAACGCCTCGCAACGAACCAGCCCGAGCACCGCGTTGAGTTCGTCGACCGTGCCGTAGGCTTCAATTCGGGGATTGTCCTTGCGCACTCGCGGACCCCCGAACAGCCCCGTTTCGCCGCCGTCGCCCGTTTTCGTGTAGATTTTCATTGAATTTCTCATCAACGGCCCGCTGAAACGCTAGGGTGTGAAGATGGGGCGAACTCTGTAGGGAACGCCCTCCGTGGCGTTCCGCGAACCTGTTACGACGTCATCCGGCGGAACGCGGAACGCCACGGAGGGCGTTCCCTACAGAACCCGTCCCACAACGGGCCGCGTGCGGTATAATATACTGCACGCGGCCGAGAATGAGACGTTCACGGTGGCTGGGGCAGAGCCTAAGCGATGCCCCGGTCGCTATGTAGCCGGGGCATCGCTTACGCTCTGCCACCAGCCACCACCTTCTCGTGACAAAATGTCTCATTCTGGGCCGCG
>DATKSN010000307.1:0-10707 GCA_035531595.1 Pirellulales bacterium
GTCGCGGGCAAAACGCATAGCGACCTCAACGACGTCATGGATCGGGCCCGGGACCTGGGCGCGCGGCTCGCGCCGGCGCGCCTCATTCGTGGCCGGTCTGAGGGTTGTTTCGCGCCAAGCGGCGATTGCATCGACATCGAACCGCCCTTCTTCGCGTGGGCAGCCCTTGCGAAACCACTCATAGAGCGTACCGCGATCAATGCCGAGGGCCGATGCGGCCGCCGATGGCGTTCTCACGATTCGGCTGGCCGCGTCGGCCGTTGTGGTGTTGTGGCCCATAAAAAAACTCGAAACTCGCAGATTTTACAGGGCTGCATAGCTGCGCGGGGCTTGGGGGGCCTCTGGAAGGACCCGCGACATTTTTCCTACCCATCGCCGCCGAACGCTTTTGTCGACGGCCCGCACGACTTTTTCGAGTCGCGGAAATCATTTCCCTTGTTCGCATAGATCGGCGCCCGCCCGCTTGGCGTCGCCGCGCAATCGCGGGGGCTTGGATTGTCGGTCGAAAAGCTGGGGCCGTTCTTTGGAAAGCTTAAGCAGCAGCAACGGCGCCTCAGCGCATTCCGCGTAACGCCCCTCTGCTGAGCTCCGCGCGCGGCCCGCGGCGTTGACCGCCAGCTCGGACGCTCGCCGAGCTTCGGTGAACGCGGCAACCGCCTCGGCCCTCGCGGCGGCTGCCTCTTCGCGGTGCGAAATGAGATCGAGGAGCGCGGGGACGACCTGCGTCACGATTTTTAAATCGTTTTCCGCTTGCGCTGCCGAAATGTCCAGGTCGGCCATCAGGAATGCCATCTCGCGCGCGTCGCCCGGCTCCGGATCGTCGCCCCGCCGCAAAATTGCGACATACAGTGACCAGGCCCGTTGGTCCGAAATCTTCTGATCCTCCGCCTCGGAGGCCACCGCGCTTTTCAGGATCGACGCGGCCTGATCGAGAACCGAGGGCGGCCGGGGCGCCGGCACCTTCGCCGATTCGGCCGCCGGCGGCACCGGTTTATCGGACGTCGGCGCCGCCGGTCTCTCGGCCACCGCCGTGGAGCGGTCTGGCAAGAGCAGATGAGCAGCACTCGGGCCATTGTTGGAAAAATCAGGGTCGTTGCGTTTCGCCATTTGTAGGGTGACTCCGTCTAAATTGGCCTGCGCCTATAATTTGCGGGCGCCGGATCCAAGTGAAACTGTTCGTGAAACCGTTCGTAGAGCTTCGATCCTCTTTGGCCAATCCTGTCGCGCGAAGCTTCCGCGACGCGAGCGACGACGGCCGCGGACTACCGGCCCGGCAAACAGTGGACCGGATCTTTCCCGCCATTCGCCTCGCGCAAGAGGGCCTGGTGCAGGTCTGGGTGCGCCGCGACGACGCGGCCCGTTGCCTTGATGCGGCTGAAACCCTTCTTCATTTCCGCTTCAATTAATAATTCAAAAGTCTGCTGGGCAGTTTGCTTTTTCACTTGATCTCCTTGTGCAAGGTTGGTAGCCGATGTCGCCATCGACCGTTGAGACGGGGCCACGATTACGCCCTGGTGCTGTCTCGGGGGCGCGATTTGCAGGTCGGCTCTTGACGGCACTTTCGGCGGAGCTGCGCGGCCCTCCTTTTCGTTCGGTTTCAGCCAGGCGAGTAGATCGCGGCCCGAGTATACGACCTGGCCGCCCTTTTCGATGAACGCCAGCCGGCCATGCTCTCGCTCTCGCTCCTGCGTCACGGTGTCAATCCCGAGTCTGTCCCACACCGCGTGGGGAGAGTACCAGCCATCTTCGAGAATCCGTGGGTCACTCTGGTCTGGCATTGTCGCCTCGCGCTCTAAAAATTGGCGGCGCCGAACCCGCAAAGCCGAGGGTTCGGGCGCCGCCGGCGATCTCGACGCTTCGCACTCGCCAGAGAGGGCGTCGACCGCGACTGGATGGACGGTGAAGCTTGCGGCCAGCGGGCTATGGCGAGTGTCAACCTGAATGGTGGACTAGGTGGCGGCGAATTTTCTTCGGATAGGGCCGGATTCGGAAAGCCCGCAACGCGTGCCACGTCCCGGCGCCGCCGCGGCGCGGAGCTGGCGGCCGACGACGGCGCCCTGGCTCGCGCGTCGCCGATCGTCGCCGCGCCGGCCGCGGGGTGAAGCAGCTTCGCGCCGAGTTGCGGGCCGTCACAGCCTGGCCCTGCCTACCGGCAGGCAGGCGGCCGGATCCTCGCCACGTTGGCGGCCGGGATGAAGCCTGCCACCGGTAGGCAGGCGATCGACCTTTGCTCGCTATACATCGCCGGCCAGGCCCTGCAACCCGCGGCAGCAAACCGGCCGATAGCCGACGAACCCCCCGCACGTTTTGCAGACGGTTCGAATGCGGCCGTCCGTCGCCGGCGCGTCTTTCCAAATTGTTGGGTTGTGATGCGCCGGCGGTTCGCAACGGGGGCGTGCCGGCGGTTTGAATCCAGGCTTCTTGGGCATTGGTTACTCCTAGGGACGTCCGGCGGGTCAATTCGCCGTGTGTCGGTAACTCGACCAAAAACAGGGCACGCACCATGCCCCATGACAAAGGCGGTCCCATGTCGCGGCGCCCATCCGGCGCCGCGCTTCGCCGCCGTCGCTAACGTTGATCGACACGATCGTCGGCCGGCCCGCGCAGTAACGGGCCTCGGCCAGCCGATAAAGAATGTTGCACTGGAAATCCGTGAGCTCGCCAGCCGCTGGCAAAGGATCACTGAGCAAAAGCAACTCGACGGCCGCCAAGGCGCGGATCGCGTCGGCCTCCGATCGCCCACGGACGTCGTCCATCGCGTCGCGGAAATCTCCGAATAGCTCCTGCCCATTGATCCAGCGCGCTTTCGCCCCCCTGCACCAAACGCCAAATCTGACCACGGCGACGCCCAGATGATCTTTGCCGGCGCCTACCGGGCCGTACAGCAGCAGGTTGTTCCGCTCTCTGACCCGCGCGTCGAGGGTGACCGCATATTCGTGGGCCTTGGCTAAGGCGGTTCGCTTGTTTTCCGCCTTTTCGCCGTCAATTTGGAAGTCGGTAAATCGGCACTCGCGGTACCGCGGCGCGCGCGGGCCGAGGAATTTAATCCAAGATTCGCCGCGGCGTCTCAACTCGGCGTGGGCTTCCGCCTCGGCGAAGCGCCGGTCGATGGGGTCGTCCGGATCAAGTCCCTCGTCCGGATCCGCGAAACTCTCGTTGATGAGTCGGTCCCGCACGTCGCCCAGGCTAGAGCGGTCCAGGTTCGAAGTCTGGGTCGAATACGACTCCGGGGCCCGGCGCGGCATGAGTTCGGTTTGCATGTTTTCCCTTTGCGTTCTTACACCAGTCTGCTTTACACCAACTCCACCCCTTGGAAATCATCAGCTCGACGCCGGCCGCGAATTCCTGATCCGGCGCCGTTGGAAACACATCGGCGAATTCCCGCAACACGGCGGCGAGCTCCGCGGTGCGTGGCGTCTTGCCCAGGCTCTGTTGATGCTCGATGAACCTTGTCAGCGCTGGCCGGACTATCTCGGCTCGCATGGTCGGAGGGACCGTGAGGTCGTCCGCCGAGATGACACCCGATCCATATCGCTCGTTCCCTGGGGGCGTCTCCCTCTGAGGTTTTCTCTGAGGTTCTTTATCTGAGGTATATTCCTTATAGGCGCGGGCATCTTGCCCGCGCGCTAGGGCATCTTGCCCGCGCGCTGGCACGTAGGCGGCGACGGCGCCCTCGTCGATCCGATACTGATTCGCCTGTTGGCCGCCGAAGAAGCTGGACTCCTTGACGTGCAACACGCCCAACTCTTGGGCCGCGCGAACGGCTCGCTGCGCGGTGCTACGATGCACGCCCATGCGCCACGCGATGAGATCCAGCTTCGGGCGGCACACGCCCTGGCGGTCGTTTTTGACGAACCATACCAGTGCTCTGAGTAGCGCCTTCACGGCCGCGGCTCGCCGGCCGGGGAATTGGGCGAGGTCGATCAGCCCCATCAACCGCCCACGCGAAAAATCGAAATCCCGTTGCTTGCTCATGGGGTCCCTCCCCCCGCGGCGACCGCGCGATTCGCGCGATGCACCTCTCCGCGGTCGACGCGGACAGTGAGCGGCGCTTGGACGCGGAGCCGTACCCTCCCCGATCCGATGCGCGCGATGGACACTTCGATTAGCCCATCGCTCGTGTCGATGATGATCGTTTCGCCCGCGCGGCGACTCACGACCAGGGCGCCGGTGGCCGGCGCCGAACTACGCACTACCATTTTCGCCTCTGGGTCCGAGTTGCTTGAGTCGTCGGCCGGCCTCGGCCGCCCGCTTCGCCAGGTCGCGATCGACGTGGACGTCATCTCGCGCGGCCGCGATCGCGGCCACCGCCCCAGCCGGCGGCTCCGCCTCACGGGCCAGGGTCGTCGCGGCGACGAAGCGGGCCAAAGCCTCCCTCGACGTGTAGCGCCGCCCGCCCACGACGATGGTCTCGAGTCGCTGGCCACGTAGCCCGTGCCTATACCATCGCCAGACCGTGGCCGGGTGCGGTTTGCCCGGCAGCGACCTCGCGACGGTCGCCAGGTCAAGAGTTTCTTCGTGCATCAGATCAACCATGTTTTTCCCTTTCGCAAGAACCTACGTTCGTTGCGACGGATCATGGCGAGATGCGGCGTGGCACGCATAGCCCGTCACACGATCGTGTGACGGGGGGGCGACGTGCGTTTGACCCCTGTTTTTGCGGGGTTTTTTAGCGCCGCGACCCGTCACAAGAAAGATGGCGTGTGACGGGGTCGTGGAGCCTTCAACCTAGTCGGTATCCGGTCCCCGGGCGTTTCCCTTTGAGCGCCCCGAGATCAAAGCATTTCTTGAGCGCGCGGCGGAAGTTGGCGTTCTTGTGATCGTCGCCGGCCGCCTTCGCGATCTCTTTCCCTTGGGGCTCGTAAGTCGGCCGCCCCGCCGTCCGCTGGGCGACCGCCTTCACGATCGCCTTTTGTCGATCCGTCTCGCACTTCCCAAGTGAGGCGGCCAAGCTGGCTTCCTCGCTCGCGGTCGCGGGTTCGCCGTTTTCGATTACCGGCGGATCGGCCTGGCGGTTGCCGGTGCCGTCAAGCTCCGCGCGCCCGGTCGTTCCCTCGCCGGCGCGTGGGCCCAAATCCCGCGGCTTCGTCCAATCGAGAAACCACTGGTCAACGCACGGTAATTCTCGCCAAAGACCGGCGGCGGCGTTCGCAACGGACAACGCCTTCAACCGGTCACGAAGCGCCCGCATTTCCGCCGTCGGCAAGAATAAGTGCGCGGCGATGACGCCAGCCTTGGCGTGGTTTTTGCCGGCCGTCGTGGCGAGCGTCCCCGCAACGTGGGCCTCAAGATCCTTGCGGCACTCGTTGCCCGCAATCTTCGCCGCGCGATTCCTTTGCGCGATCCAGTTGGTTTTGAGGAAAGCGACGTCGCGCATGGCCGCGGTCAGGGTCGCAACTTCGCCGTAACGGAGCATGGCGTCGCGCGTCATGTTCCTGGCGGTGACGGCCCTGCCCGATACGCCGTCGAAAAGCTTTTTCCATGCCGCTGAATCTTTCGGTTCTTTGCCGGCCATGCTCGGGTTGCTCATCAAATCCGCAAGCGCCTCGGCCTTCAGCGGATCCCGCATCCAAGCTTGCAGCGAGCCTTTCCAGACGCCGGCCGCGGCCAGGGTTCCCGCGCGGCTTAGCCTTTCCCTTAATTTCTGCGCTTTCTCCGAGACGAAGACCCAACCGGCGGGCGGGCGCTCCCCGTAAAGCCATCTCGCAAACGCGAGCAGCTCGCCCCGTGGAAAGACGTCGTGGTACCAGTGCAGGTACGGTCCTTTCTCTTTTACGATCGGCTGCCAATGCCACGCGGCGGCCGCGCGGCGAATCTGGCGGGCGGTTGCGACAACGACGTCGCGCGGCGCGTCGTCGTGGCAAAGGAGCCAGCGCTGGAACCAGGGAATGTCGGCGAATGTCTTCAGCCATTTCCTGACCGCGCCCGCGTCGCATTCTCGGGCTCTTCGATACGTCGCCTGGATATGCGAATGCTTGCGGAACTTGAACATCCGTGGGTCCGGCCAATACTCGCCGGGGCGCCTTTCGCATCGCGGCCCCTGATTCGTCGGCGATACGATCGTCAGGCCGTCGGGCGGATCCCGCCAGTGGTAAAGCCAGCCGGGCGCGCCGCTGGGCTCGCCCCACATCCACGACCAGGCCTCGGCGTGGTATTTCCGCCAGTCGTACCAGGTTTGCGCGTCGATGCCGGCCGCGCGGCAAATTGCCAACGGAGCGGCTTCCTCTCGATACGCCAGCATGGCCAGCGTCGGCACAAATAGCGATTTTCCGTCCGCGCCTGGGTAAAAGCCGGACTGCGTTCGCCTCTCGCGTTTATCGCGGTGCTTCGGCTTCCGCGCTGGCGCCTTCGACTTGCTTTTCTTTTTCACTGCACTACTCCTTTCAAAGCCGGGCGGCCTGGCTGCTGACGCGCGGGGTAGTGCTTCCGGCGCCGGCAGCCAGGCCACGCGGACGGCCGTCCGCAACCCGGCATCCATTGGTGTACGTTTATCCCAACTCCCTGGCAATCCTTTTGGCGAATTCGAAATCGGCCTCGGCGTAGAGCTTGGTGGCATCGGGGCTAGCGTGCCCGAGGGCGATTTGGGCCGCCTCGAAACCGAACGTCTTGCGGACGGCCGTCCCCAGCGTGTGCCTGAGCTGGTGGGGGTGCCAGTAGATCGCTCCGACCGACAGCAACCATTGGCGTGTTACCGGCTGGTCTTTGGGCAGTTCATGACCTTGGCTTTTGGCGAGCAGGCCCAAGCCGTAAGTGATGGCGCGTCGATACGTGTCGGTATCGTATCGGTCACCTGGGGCCTTCTTCGGTTTGCTCTTGGGCTTCCGCTTGGCCTGGGAGGGGGTCATGGGGCTTTGCCGTTTCTTCCGCCGTTCGGCGCCGCGCCATTCTGCCGCGGCGTCGGGCCGGAAAAGGTAGCCGTCGGATGACGGCAGGCGCAAAGCCAGGAACTCCTTGAGTACCAGTTGGGCTTTCGGCCCCAGAGGGATCTTCAGGATGTGCCCATGATGTTCCGTCTTGTGGTGCAGTGGCGTATAGGTCCATTCGGCGCCGGTCATATCCAGGTCACACGCCCGCATGGACGTGACGTTGTCGGATCGCATGCCGGTGAGCAGTTGCAACTCGACCATGCCGCGTACGGGCGGCGAGAGGAACGGCAGCACTTGTCGGGCGACGGCCTCGTCGACGGGCATGATTCGTTTCGTCTCGCGGGCCTTGGTCCGGCCGGCCTTGAGCGGTGCGACCGCCTTGAGCGCCTCGAGCATCGTGGCGGGAATGAGCTCCTCCTCGACGGCCCATTTGAAGATCCGCCGCATGCGGCCCACCTGGTGGTTGACGTACCTGCGGGCCAGGTCGTCCTCAACCATTTTGGCCCTGACTTCCTTGAGGGCGATCGGCCCGAACTTGGCGGCGTCGGTGCTCCCGTGGCGATCCATCAACCGCTCGATTACGTCCCACATCTTCGCCAGCTCCTTGGCCGGGCCGCCGTCGTGCTTTCGGTAGTACGTCTGGGCGTGCTGCCAGTAGGCCAAGAGCAGTTCGTTGAGCGATAGCGTTCGTTGATCGCGAAACGACTTGAGGGCGACGGCGGGATCCGGGTCGCGTTGAAGTTCGGCGACGACACGATGGTACTTTTCGCGACTCTTGGGCGAATCGAAGGGCCCGAGGTAGGCGACCTTCCCGCCGACCTCGACGATGGCCTGTCCGCTCGCCTTGTGCAGGCGGTACTTTGGGATGCGGCGTTTCTTCACTGCGCGGTTTCCTTCGGTTGAAGGAAACCGGTACTGGTTTTCACGGGCGCGGTCTCCTTGGGGTGAAGAAAACCGGTATTTCACTACCGGTTTCCGTAACCTTCAGGCCGCGCTTCCCGCGAAGGAAGGTACGCAAGTCGTTGCGTCGGCTTGACTTGGAAACTATCCCCGACAGGGCTCGAACCTGTAACCTTCGGCTTCGGAGGCCGACGCTCTATCCAATTGAGCTACGGGGACTTTGAGCCTATCCCAGAACCGCCGTTGTGGTGCGGGCGTTCCACCCACCGTGCGGTTCTGGGCACTCCATGTTTTTACAGCGTATCAATTGGGCGGCCTTCTGAGAAGCGCGCCAGAGAGGCGTTTTTACGGTTTTCGGATTCCGCCTTGGAATTCACCGGGGGCTAACACCTCGTTGTTCTACACATCTTGTAAAGAGGCCCTGGGCTTGCCCCCTGGAGTTTCACGCTAACCGGCTGGTATGGCCCCCCGCAAAAAATCTGCAACATTGTGTGGTCGGAATGACACTGGAAAACAGGGCATTTCCGTGATTGTCCCGTTGCAGAACTTTTGCGGTGGGCCATAGTTGAACCGCATGCCGTGACGGACCTGTCTGTCGCCTTTCGCTCCGCGAAAGGGCGTTCTTTCGCGGAGCGAAAGGCGACATTACAGGCAACCGACCCCTCGCGCCTAGCGGACTGCTGCGGCACGGCGTAAAGTGAAGCAGATCAGTGCCGATCCCAGAACCGCCATTACGGTGTAGGCGTCCCGCCTGCCCGGCGGTTCTGGGATAGGCTCCAAGTGCGACTATCGGGAGAATTTACCATGCCGTCGCCATTTCCGGGAATGGATCCGTACCTCGAGATTCCGGATCTATGGCCTGACGTGCATCATGAACTACTGAGCCAGATCCGGAGCGCGTTGAATCTGGAGTTGCGACCGCGGTACGTCACCGGCGTCGAGTTGCGCGTCTACGTTTCCGACGACGACGATCCGGGCCGCGAGGCCCTCGTTCCCGATCTGCGCATCGAGAAGCCGAAACGCTCGGGAACTGGCAAGCCCAAGCAAGCGAAGGCCGTCGCCGTGGCCGAGTCACTCACGGTGCCGTTCTTGATCGATGACGAGGTCAAGGAGGCACGGCTGGAGATTCGCCACCTCGAATCGGGTTCCCTCGTCACCGTGATCGAAGTGCTCAGCCCGACGAACAAGATTCGCGGCGCGCGCGGCCGGACGAGCTTCATGGAGAAGCGGCGGGAGACGTTGGCATCGGAGGTCCACTGGGTCGAGATCGACCTGCTGCGCGCGGGCTCGCCCTCGGTCACGAACCCCCCCCCTGCTTCCGAGCCACTATCGCATCCTTGTCTCCAGGGCCGGGAGCCGATCGAGGGCCCGTTATTGGCCGATCAGTATGCGGCAGCCTCTGCCCGTGATCGGCATTCCGCTGCGCGAGCCGGACCCCGACGTAGCACTCGACCTGGGCGCGGTGCTGAACGCCGCGTACGACGATGGGGCCTACGATCTGTCCATCGACTATCGCAACAAGCCCGAGCCGCCCCTGAAAACCGACGACGCCGCTTGGGCCAGCGCGTTGCTTCGGGAACGCGGGCTTCGGTGAGGCAGGATGCGGGCGAGGGAACAAAAGGGTTCTCATATCCGAACGCACCGACAAATCGCCTGCGACCACGCCTGCCCGAAGACGTCCCGATCATCAGCCTGGCAATTTGAAATCGCCGATCCACAGTTGGCTCGAATGGTCGGCCGTGCGGTTACTGGTCCACATGAGCTTCTTGCCGTCGGGCGAAAAGACCGGCAGCACGTCGGCCGTCGCGTGGTCGGTCACGCGCAGCACCGGCCCATCGGGGGCAAGCCGGCCCTCGTCGACTTTATACTTCAATAGCCACAGGTCATAGTTGGGCCGCTGGGTCGGGTCGGAATGGTCGGCGCCGGCCCAGATGATGTAGGGCTGGGTCGGGTGCCAGTACGGCGCCCAGTTGACTCCGACGTTGTCGGTCAGCGCGACGTCATTCCGGCCATCAATGCCGATCACGTGGATCTGAAGCATCTCTTTCCGCTTGCGGTCACTACGAAAGACAACCCAGCGGCCGTCGGGCGAAATGAACGGACCGCCGTCGTAGCCGGGTGAGTCGGTGAGTTGCCGCACGCCGGAGCCGTCTGCGTTCATCACGTACAGATCGGGATCGCCATCGCGGTCGCTGCAAAAAGCGATCAACCGGCCGTCGGGCGAAAAGGCCCCTTCGGCGTCGTAGCCGAAGGTGTCGGTCAACGGCCGCAAGTGGCCGCCATCGAGGTCGGCTTCGAAGATGTCCATATACGGGTCGAACGCCCAGTCGTAGCGGCGCCGGCGGCCGGTTTTCACGTCGTCGGCCTGCTTGCGGCGTTCCTCGTCTTCGGTCGCGTCGAGGTTCGGGTCGAGATGACTGGAAGCGAACAGAATCCGTCGGCCATCGGTGGAAAAAAAGCTGCACGTCGTCCGTCCGCGGCCGGTGCTGACCCGTTTTGGACGCCCGCCCTCAAGCGGCTGCGTATAAATCTGGTAGAATGGATAGTCGGACGCGACGGCCTGATAGATGATGGTTCGCTGGTCGGGTGAGAAGTAGCCCTCCCCCGCGCGCACAAACCCCTCGGTCACCTGCCGCACGTTCGAGAGATACCGGTTTTCGATCGAGTCTTCGGCGCTGGCCGGCGCCGGGTGCGACGACCCAACGAGACAGGCCAACAGGGCATATCGGAAAAGGAAGGGCACGTTTCGGGACATGAGGGGATCGCTCCTGAATGGCAGGTTGGAAAGCTAACATATACCGCACGCGGCCCAGAATGAGACATTTTGTCACGAGAAGGTGGTGGCTGGTGGCAGAGCGTAAGCGATGCCCCGGCTACATAGCGACCGGGGCATCGCTTAGGCTCTGCCCCAGCCACCGTGAACGTCTCATTCTCGGCCGCG
>DATKSN010000308.1:0-20026 GCA_035531595.1 Pirellulales bacterium
CGCGGCCGAGAATGAGACGTTCACGGTGGCTGGGGCAGAGCCTAAGCGATGCCCCGGTCGCTATGTAGCCGGGGCATCGCTTACGCTCTGCCACCAGCCACCACCTTCTCGTGACAAAATGTCTCATTCTGGGCCGCGTGCAGTATATATGGCCATAACCGCTTCAAACCTGTATTCTTCATGGTCCCACACGAACCCGCCGCGCAAGCGAGGCGCAGCGTTGACGTTACCTTGCTTGCGCCGCGGGTTGGTGTGATGGCGGACTGCGTGCGTCTCCCCGTGGCCATGAAGAATCCGGGCTAACCCGGCTAACCCTGACGGCCGGCCGTTCACGCCGGCACCCGACCGATGCCGGCACAACCCGACTGGCGCTCGCTTTACCCGTTTGAATCGCGCTTCCTGCCACTCGACGGGCTGCGCTACCACTACCTCGATGAGGGGCAGGGTGAGCCGTTGCTCCTGGTCCACGGCAACCCCACTTGGTCGTTTTACTGGCGCGAGTTAGTCAAGGCGTTCCGTGGGCGGCGGCGAGTGATCGTGCCCGACCACATGGGTTGTGGTCTGTCGGACAAGCCGCGACGATACGATTACCACCTGGCACGGCACGTCGACAACCTGCGCCGGCTGATCGAGCGGCTCGACCTGCGACGGATCACGCTCTTGGCACACGACTGGGGCGGAGCGATCGGCTTGGGAGCGGCGCTGGCCGAACCGGAGCGGTTCAGTCGTTTTGTGCTCTTCAACACGGCCGCTTTCCGTTCGCGGCGCATGCCGTGGCGGATTCGCGTCTGCCGCACGCCGCTGGCCGGCAAACTGGCCGTACAAGGGTTGAACGCTTTTGCCCGCGCCGCGTTGTTCATGGCGGTCGAACATCGCAAGCGGATGACGCCGGCGGTTCGCGCGGGGCTATTGGCTCCCTACGATGGTTGGGCACATCGGATCGCCACGCACCGCTTTGTGCTCGACATACCGATGCGGCCGGGCCATCCCAGTTACGAGACGTTGACCGCGATCGAGCATGGCCTCGCGACGCTGCGGGGCCGGCCCGTGTCGTTGATCTGGGGCATGCGCGACTGGTGTTTCACGCCTTGGTTCCTTGACCGGTTCCTGGAGTTCTTTCCAGGCGCGGAAGTTCATCGTCTGGACGATGCCGGCCACTACGTGATCGAGGACGCCCACGAGCGAATCGTGCCCTTGGTCGAGACATTCTTGGAGGCGCACCCGATACACTAACCCACACGAACCCGCGCAAGAAAAAACTGGCAAAACCGTACCTGTACCGACCAGGAAATCCGTCTCGGCGGATTGCCCGGCTTTAGACGCGTTAAGACTTCTTCCACCGCATCGCGCATCTGTGCCACACGCAGCGAAGCTTTCGTCGGGTAAAGGTACGGTTTTGCCAGTTTTTTCTTGACGACGGCGATCCATCGCGCCGGCGGCCTACGTCGAGCGCCGACGGAACGCCACGGGCCACCGCAAAATTTTTTTTCACGACTGGGCTTGACGGGGGGGGTTCCCTATGATTGCGCGAATGCTGACCGCCTTTACGCCACTCACCTTGTTTGAGACGTGCGGGATTCATAACCCCCGTCCGATCTCCTTTGCAAGCTTTGGCCAACGGCGGCGCGTTCTTCGACGAAACTTTGTTGACGGCTTCGCCGCCGCGGGATCGCGACGAGCCGAATTATTGGTCCGCGGTCTTCGACGTTGTGACGCCGGCCGCGTGGGAGCGCCTCGTCGAGGCCGCGACCTGCCAGGCGCGCGCGGGTGACCCTCCTCGGGCGCGCGAATGGATCGCGAACGTCCTGGGCGCTGACAGCGCGATTGACGAACTCGGGCGCGCGGACGCCGTCGCCGGATACGTGAGATTTCGTCGTTGAATCGCGCACTGGAGCGCGAACGGGCCGCGGCGCTTGACCGTCCAGCGTACGAAGACTAATCGCCCTCCGAGCATCGTCGCTGCGCGAAAAAAAACGATTCCGAAACCCCTCCCAAAGAGATCCAAAAGAGCGTGGGGTAGGGCGAAGGGTGGCAGGGCAATTGGATGCCGCTTACGCGGCTCGCTCAGACGTCATGGGGTATTCGGAAATCGTTTTTTTTTCCGCTTCGCTGGCGTTTCGTTTTTTCGCACGTTCGTTGCTGCGCAACGAGCGTGCATTTTTCGGGAAAATGATCCCGACCGATTCGTGGGCCGGCCCGGCGGACCCGACGCGCTTGCGAAGCCAGCTACGGGACCATGAATAATCCGTGCTACGCGGCGCTGCCTAAAAACTGAGCACAACCAACCGCCCGCGGCGCCCGCTGACCTTCGCCGGTTGTAACGCCGCCCCGTTGAGCTGACAGCGAAAGTCGCCGACGGCGACCTGCCTACCGTTGAGATTGGCACGGGAATTGGGTAGACTCCTGTCGTGAGCAGCGCCAAGAAACTCAACCTGGTGTCGGTTGACGATTACCTCGCGGGCGAGTTGATCTCGCCGCTGAAGCATGAGTACCTGGGTGGCGTGGTTTACGCCATGGCCGGGGCGCGCAACGCGCACAACATCATCGCCACAAACACGCTGGTCGCTATGGGAAGCCGCCTGCGCGGCCGACGCTGTCGTCCGTTCAACTCGGACACGAAGATCCGCGTCCGTCTGCCCGCTCACGTCCGCTTTTACTACCCCGATGCGTCGGTGATTTGCCGGCCGAATCCGCAGACGGGATCCTTTCAAGACGAGCCGGCCGCCCTGGTTGAAGTCCTCTCTCGCCGCACTCGTCGCATTGATGAAGGCGAGAAGAAAGAGGCTTATCTGACCATCCCCTCTCTGGGAGCCTATCTCCTGATCGAGCAAGACGCGCCGGCGGTCGTCGTTTTTCGCCGAACCGAACACGGCTTTCTCCGTGAAGTGTACCAGGAACTGGATGCCGTGCTGTCGCTTCCGGAAATCGAGATCGACTTGCCGCTGGCGGAGATCTACGAGTCGGTGGAGTTCAGCGCCGAGCCGGAAGAGGACGAAGCGGGGTGAGAGCGGTCGGCTGAGGTACAAATCGCATGCGTGACGAAGCCAGCTATATCTGCGACTCGTGTGGCGAGGAAATCGTCGTGCCGCTCGACCCCTCCGCGGGCGCCATCCAGGAATACGTCGAGGATTGCCCCATCTGCTGCCGCGCGAACGTGATCCACGTCGAGTTCGATGACAAGGGCGAGGCGACCGTTTCGAGCCAGCCTGAGTGAGGGTGCTCGAAAAATAGCAACGATCCGCTGTCGCCGCGCCGCCACGGCACGCGACCGGCCGCGCGAGCGTCAATGAGCCGCGCCCTGGAGCGCGAGCGCGAACGCCACGCGGCGGACCGTCCGAGCTACGAAGATTAACCGCTCGCTGAGCCGTTGTTTTGGACAGGATTGCAGGATGGACAGGATGGGTTCGGAACCATGCTCGATACCTTATTCAATCCTGTTCATCCTGTCATCCTGTCTTTGCCTCTTTTCGTGATCATTTCCGGCTCGAATTCTCCGACGACGACCCCATCGTAGCTCACCATGAGCGGCTACTTGGACCCAACACTCGCGCCTGCGTTCCGCGGCGCTTGGGCCAAAGCGTTGTATTAAACGGGCTCCAGCACGCCCGATGGGCGTCGTGGCCCACCCGACGATCGTCTCCGTCATTTTTTGTGTTCCACGCCGCGCTCCTGTTCAGCCTGTCCCGACGATATCCGCCTCGGCGCGGCGCGAAAAAAAAACGATTCCGAAACCCCTCCCAAAGAGATCCAAAAGAGCGTGGGGTAAGGCGAAGGTTGGCGCGGCAATTAGATGCCGCTTACGCGGCTCGCTCAGACGTCATGGGGTATTCGGAAGTCGTTTTTTTTCGCTTGGCCGCCGTTTTGTTTTTTGCACGTTCGTTGCTGCGCAACGAGCGTGCTTTGTTCGGGAAAATGATCCCTACCGTTTCGTGGGCCGGCCCGGCGGACCCCACGCGCTTGCGCCGCGGGTTAGTGTGCCTTGCTTTCGCCGCGGGTTCGTAGGGATCGATGGTCCTTGACCCGCGTTCTCGACGGATCCTATAATCGCCGACTTCCACTCACGCGGCGGGGAGGCAATCGATCGCATGAAGATTCACGAATTCCAGGCCAAGGAAATCCTCCGCAAGGCCGGCGTGCCCGTTCCACGCGGTCTCGTCGCCCGAACGGCGGACGAAGCCGCCGCGGCTTTCAAGGAATTGGGCGGTAGGCTGTCCGTGGTCAAGGCCCAAATCCACGCCGGCGGGCGTGGCAAGGGGACGGTCAAGTCCAACCCAGCCCAGCACGGCGTCGAACTCGTCAAAAGCGCCGCCGACGCGGCCAAGGTCGCCGGCAATCTGCTCGGCCAGGCATTGGTTACCATCCAGACCGGCCCGGCCGGCCAGACCGTCCGCCAGGTGCTCGTCGAGGAGGGCTGCGACATCGCCCGCGAACTCTACCTGGGCATCGTCGTCGATCGGGCGGCCGCCGCACCGGTGCTGATGGTCTCGGCCCAGGGGGGCATGAACATCGAGGAAGTCGCCGCCCACACGCCCGAGTTGATTTTCCGTGAACGGTTCCATCCCGATACGGGCTTGTTGAGCTACCAGGTCCGCAAGCTGGCCGCCAAGTTGGGGCTCAAGGGCGCCAGTGTGGCCAGTGCCGAGAAGTTCATGAAGGCGCTGTGCCGCGTGTTCGTCCAGCAGGATTGCAGCTTGGCCGAGATCAACCCGCTCGTCGTGACCGGTCCATCGGGCGTGACCGGTTCATCGGGCGTGACCGGTCCAATAGGCGTGACCGGTGCGGGCGATCTCTTGGCGCTCGACGCCAAAATGACCTTCGACGACAACGCGCTGTTTCGCCACAAGGATCTGGCGGAGTTGCGCGACCTGGCTGAGGAAGAGCCGATGGAACTCCGCGCCGGCGAGGCCGGCTTGAGCTTCGTCAAGCTCGAGGGCAGCATCGGCTGCCTGGTCAACGGCGCAGGGCTGGCGATGAGCACGATGGACTTGATCTTGTTGCACGGCGGCTCGCCGGCCAACTTCCTCGACGTGGGGGGCGGCGCCAACGTCCAGCAGGTGACCGAGGCCTTCCGCATCCTGCTTTCGGACAAGAACGTGAAGGCGGTCTTGGTCAATATCTTCGGCGGCATCATGCGTTGCACGACGATCGCGTCGGCGATCATGGAGGCGTATCAGCAGGTCGGTTTCAATGTCCCCTTGGTGGTCCGACTGGAAGGGACGGAAGTCGAGGAGGGCCGCAAGATCCTGGCCGGCGGCAACCTCGACATCATTTCGGCCACCGGCCTCACCGACGCCGCGCGGAAAGTCGTCGAAGCCGCCACCGTCGCCTGAACGCGTAGGGTGGGCACCGCCCACCATGAACCGATGAACCCCTAACCTCCATTTAACCACTCTCACCTCATCCACCGCCCATGAGCATCCTGATCGACAAGAACACGCGCGTCCTGTGCCAGGGCATCACCGGCAAGGTGGGCCAGTTCCACACCAAGGGGTGTTTGGATTACGGCACCCAGATGGTCGGCGGCGTCACCCCCGGCAAGGGAGGCGAAACCGTGCTCGGCCTGCCGGTGTTTGATACGGTCCTTGAGGCGGTCGAAAAGACCGGCGCCGACGCGACGATGATTTTCGTGCCGCCCGCCTTCACCGCCGACGCGATCCTGGAAGCGGTCGACGCCGAGATCAAGACGGTGATCGCCATCACCGAGGGCGTGCCGGTGATCGATATGGTGCGTGTCTATGAGATCGTGCGCCGCTCGAAGTCGGTGTTGGTGGGGCCCAACTGCCCCGGCGTGATCACACCCGATGAGTGCAAGATCGGCATCATGCCCGGCTATATTCACAAGAAGGGCCCGGTGGGGGTGATGAGCCGTTCGGGCACGCTCACCTACGAGGCGGTCTGGCAACTGTCGAACCTGGGGCTGGGGCAATCGACCTGCGTCGGATTGGGCGGCGATCCGATCGTGGGCACGTCCTTCGTCGACTTGTTCCGCATGTACCAGGCCGACCCGGCGACCGAGGCGATTCTGATGATGGGCGAAATCGGAGGCACGGCCGAGGAAGAGGCCGCCGCGTTCGTCCACCGGCACGTCACCAAGCCGGTGGCCGCGTTCATCGCGGGCCGCGCCGCCCCGCCCGGCAAGCGCATGGGCCATGCCGGCGCGATCATCTCGGGCGGCAAGGGGACCGCGGCCGAGAAAGTCGCCGCGCTGGAGGCCGCCGGCATCGAAGTCGCCGCCGGCCCCGCCGACATGGGCACCGCGATGCAAAGGGCGATCGACAGGAAACGGCGGTAGACGCATGAATCCATCCGTCGCCGAACATCGCTCGCAATCGCCCTCCTCGCTCGGCTGCGCCGTCGTGACGGTCAGCGACACGCGCACGGAGGCGACCGACGGCGGCGGCCAGGCCGTGGCCGATTACCTGAGCCGGGCCGGCCATCGCGTTCTCGACCGCCGGATCATCCGCGACGAACCGCACCAGATGCGGCCTTTGTTGCTGGGCTACGGCGAGCGATCCGACATCGACGCGGTGCTGCTGACGGGCGGCACCGGATTGACGAGCCGCGATCAAACATTTGAGACGGTGGCGGGGCTGCTCACGAAGCCATTGCCGGGCTATGGCGAGCTTTTCCGGGTGCTGAGCTATCAGGAAATCGGCGCGGCGGCGATGCTCAGCCGGGCCGTCGGCGGCTTGTTGGGAGCGACCGTCATCCTCACCATGCCCGGCGCCCCCGCCGCGGTCCGTCTGGCGATGGAAAAGCTCATTCTGCCCGAACTGCCGCACCTGGTCCGCGAAGCACGAAGGTGACCACCCTTGTCGGCGGTGCCCAGGCGTTGTATCGTCGAGTTGAGGGCATCTAAACATCCATACTCGCACTTCCGAAGACTGCCAGGTATAATACAATGGCAACCGTCGATCTGACGCTTTCGCAAATCATCGACGCCGTGCGACAGCTTCCAGCGGCGCAGCGCGAACGCTTGCTCAAAGAGATTGAAGGCTTGCCCGACCCGGATACTGTCCGCAACGTCGCACAGCGCATCCGAGGCGCCTTTCGGCTGCCAATGGCCCAACGTCGACGGATGTCGGAACTGCTTGTCAGGGGAAATGCCGGAACATTGACTGCGGTCGAGAGCGAGGAACTCGACCATCTGGTTGACGAATTCGAGCGCAAGACGCTGGAAATGGCCGAATCGCTCACCGCGGCGGCGCAGGTGGAAAAAACACAACACCATTCCTCGCAAAAGCGGCGCAGATCAAGTACATGACGCGCCGCAGTTCGGTTCCTTCAAAGCTGCGGCGAATCGTCGCGGAGCGTGCGATGTTCCTATGTGAATACTGCAGGCTCCAGCAGGATCTTTGCCCGGAGCCGTTTGAAGTCGACCACATTATCCCGCGCGCCGCCGGGGGACCGGCGACGCTCGACAATCTTTGTCTCGCGTGCGCGGTTTGCAACAACGCGAAACGATCTCGAATCGCCGGTGAAGATCCCGAAACCGGCATTCGCACGAGACTTTTTCATCCGCGAGCGCATGCCTGGGAAGATCACTTCGGCTGGAGTGGTGACTTTGGGACCGTAGTTGGCACGACGGAAATTGGTCGAGCGACGGTCGAGGCTCTGGAAATGAACCACGCGCGTGTAGTGAGAATTCGACGAATCTGGGGCTTGATCGGCCTCCATCCGCCCTAATAGGTAGGGTGGGCACCGCCCACCAACCCAACGCGCAAGAGAACACCGGATCGAGTGATAATTGACATAGGGCAATCCGCGTCAACCTAAATTCAGCCCCCCGAAGCGGCGGTCGCGCGCGGCGAAGTCGCGGATGGCGGCGTGCAGATCCGGCTCGCGGAACTCGGGCCAACAGTGCTCCGTCACCCACAGTTCGGCATAGCTGATTTGCCAAAGAAGAAAATTGCTGATCCGCATTTCGCCGGCGGTGCGGATCAACAGGTCGGGGTCGGTCATGCCGGCTGTGTAAAGGTGCTCCGCGACGGTCTCTTCCGTCACGGCCTCGGGCTCCAGCCGCCCTTGGCGGACTTCGAGCGCGATCGCCCGCACCGCGTCGGCCACTTCGCCGCGCCCGCCGTAGTTGATCGCCAGGCAAAGCACCAGGCCCGTGTGCGAGCTCGAGAGTTCGATGGTCTTGTCCATCTCCGCCAACACGCCGTCGGGCAAACCCTCGCGGCGGCCGATCACACTCAGCCGTACGTTCTCGTCGGCCAGCGTCTTGCGCTCCTCGATCAAGTACTGCTCCAGCAGGTGCATCAACAGATCGAGCTCGCGGCGCGGGCGTTTCCAGTTCTCGCTCGACAGGCAATAGAGCGTGAGTTGGCCGATGCCCAGCCGCGCCGCTTCCTCGGTCGCGGCGCGGACGCTGGCGACGCCGCGGCGGTGCCCTTCGATCCGCGGCAGGCCGCGGCGTTCGGCCCAGCGGCCGTTGCCGTCCATGATGATCGCGATGTGCCGCGGACGCATCTCCGGCGGCACGTCGCTCAAGTCAAGCTCGGGGCTGGGAAACGTCTTGGGCACCTGGGCCGCTCCGCTACTCGGCAAGAATGGTCTGCTCCCGGTCGGGACCGACCGACACGATCTCGACCGGACGGCCGATGATCTCGCTGAGCCGGTCGAGATAGCGCCGGGCGGCGGCGGGCAATTCGGCCAGGCGGCGGACATGGCTGATTTCCCGGCGCCAGCCGGGCAGCGTTTCGTAGACCGGCCTGGCTTGCCGCAGGTCGTCGACATGGCTGGGAAACACCGTTACCCGCCGGCTGCCCATCTGATAGGCGGTGCAGATTTTGATTTCGTCCAGCTCGCTGAGCACATCGAGTAGCATGACGGCCAGCGAATCGACGCCGCTCAGCCGCGACGTGTAGCGAACCGCGACGGCGTCGAACCATCCGCAGCGCCGCGGCCGGCGCGTGACGGTGCCGTACTCGTTGCCGCGGTCGCGCAGGTGCTGGCCCGTGGCATTGGGCTGCTCGGTCGGGAATGGGCCGCCGCCGACGCGCGTACCGTAGGCCTTGACGACGCCGATGATTTTTTCCAAATAACGGCCGGGCACGCCGGCCCCCGAGGCGATTCCCACGCCCGAACTGTTGCTGCTGGTCACGTAGGGGAACGTACCGTGGTCCACGTCCAAGAGCGCCCCCTGCGCCCCTTCGAACAGCACCCGTTGCCCGGCCTCCAGGGCGTCGAGCAGGAAGGTGGTCGTGTCGGCGACGTGCGGCCCCAGTCGCCGCGCGTAGACCTCGTATTCGGCGACGACCTGGGAGGCGTCGAGCGGCTCGAACTGGCCCGGAGCGGCCATCGCCGCGATGAATTGGCTCTTGTGGGCCGCGACCCGTTCGATGCGGTCGCGGATGTCGTCGCGGTACAGGTCGCCCAAACGGATCGCATCGGCCCGGCCGACCTTGTCGCGATAGCAGGGGCCGATGCCACGCATCGTGGTGCCGATCGCTTCGGAGTTGGACTCGCGTCCCTCGACCAGTCTGTCTTCGATGAAATGCCAGGGGAAAATCACATGGGCACGGTCGCTGAGGATCAGGTTTTCGCCGACTGCCACTCCGCGCTCGAGGAGCGCGTCGATTTCAGCCAGGATACCGGGCGGATTGAGCACGACGCCGCCGGTGACGACGCACTTGACTTGCGGGCGGAGAATGCCGCTGGGGATCAGCGACAGCTTGTAGGTTTGGCCGCCGGTGACGACGGTATGCCCGGCGTTGGCGCCCCCCTGGTAGCGAACGACGATGTCGTGGCGATCCGTCAACAAGTCGACGATCTTGCCCTTGGCTTCGTCGCCCCATTGCAGGCCAATCACGCAGGTTCCAGGCACGTCGCGATCCTCGACAATCGGCAAGGCACGCTGCGCGGTGGAAACGAACGATCGTGCCCGCCATGTGCCCAAACCTTCCAGTCTAGAACCGCCAGCGCGGGGGCCAATTCTCGCCTCGCGTCGTGCCAAGCTAACCTCATCCTACTCCGTCGTGCCAATGTGTCAATTGACTTAATTCGCCTATTTCGCGTGCAGCCGGCAACCGCAAGCACTTGATCGTGGGCGGAATTGGCCTTCATTCCAATCCACGCCCTCGCTAAGATTCCCTCGCTCGGCAAGCGGTCCTGTAAAATAGGCCGTCCAGGCCGGGCAAGGAACCTGTGTGGAGGAAACGAAATGAGCAAGCTGGGATTCTACGCTTGGATTCGTGAAAACGTGCGTCGCGCCGTGCTGCTGGGCTTCTCCGACGCGGTCGAACAGCTCGGTTCGCCCAACGATGGCGAAGACGTCAGCCCGCAATTGTTGGCCGTCCTGCGGCAGCCCCAGGCGCTTTTGGCCACCTCCGAGCCACCCGCCCCGAAAACCTCCGCCGCCCCCCCAGGCCGCAAACGGCTGGGACAAACGCTCGAACAGATTCAAGAACGAGCCGCCAAAACGGAAAACGCGTAGCGGAATTCGCAAGAATTCCGGCCGTAACTCGCGACAACGGCCTGACTTCTTGCGAAGCCGGCTACCCAGTGCCTCAATCTAGCCCATTCTGCGGGCGCCGACGATCCTTCGCGACAGGATCATTTTCTCCAGATCGTCTGCGGATAATGCCTGATCGAAGCCGATAAAGATGAGGACTTCGCGCGCTCCGGTGGGCGCGAGGAGTCCGCGCGTGCGCCGGCGCGATCGCTCGGCCGCTCGATCCCTCGTGTTTCAAGGATGATGCACGTGTCGCACACACCTTGGCGCCGTCTGGCGGGCCTGGTTGGACTCTTGCTCTGCGGCTGGTGTTCCAGCGCCTGGTCGCAAACGGTCGAGGAAATCTCCGCCTCGCGCGTCGTGCGCCCGAAAGTCAACCTGCGTGAAGACGAACCGCCGGTCGTCAGCGCCGTGGCCGTCAGCGCCGACGGCAGGCAATTGGTCGTCGCCGGCGACGACCATGTGGTGCGTCTGTGGGACGTCAACGACGGCTCGCTCTTGTTCGACCTGCGAAACCACACCGATTGGGTCCGCGCCCTGGCCTTCGATCCGGTCACCGGTTGGCTGGTTTCGGCGGGCGATGACCACCGCATCCAGTTCTGGGATCTGAAGACGGGCCGCGCCGCGCGGACGCTGGCTGATCACGATCAGGCCGTCAACTGCCTGGCGTTCACCCCCGACGGCGCCCTCTTGGCCCTGGCCGGCCACGATGCCAAGGTCCGGCTTTACGATGGTCGATCGGGCAAACCGCTCAAGGAGCTGGAAGCGCCGGGTCGCGATGTGCGCGCGCTGGCCATTTCGCCCGACGGCCGCGCGTTGGCCGCCGGCGGACGCAACGGCCGCGTGCGCGTCTGGAGGCTGGCTGACGGCGAGACGCTGTTCGAGGTGGCGGCCGACCGGCTGCGGGCGCGGGCCGTGGCCTTCTCGCCCGACGGGAACCAATTGGCCACCGGCGGCGATGGCCGCCTGATCCACGTCTTCGACGCGCGCGACGGCGCCGAAGTCGCTGTTCTGGCGGGACCGCCGGCCAAAACCCTGGCTCTGGTCTACCGCGACGCCGGCACCCTGATCTCGGGGGGAAGCGACAACACGGTGCGAGTCTGGGACGTGGCCGGCGCGCGCCAGGTGATGCGGCTCGTGGGCCACACCGGTTCCGTCACGTCGTTGGCCTTCCACCCGGAGACGGGCCTGCTGGCCTCGGGAAGTTTCGATACGTCGGTGCGTCTGTGGAACCTGGCCGGCGAGGGACGCGAGCAGGGCGTACGGCAGGCCGCGAAGCGGAAACGATGACCGTTACGGAGGTGCGCTGGTGGGCCTATTCAGTCGAGTGTTCTCGTGGCGGCGCGGGCGGCGTGAAAAGCATCGCTCGATCCCGTCGAGTACGCAACACGTCGGAGGTCGTATTTGCCGCTTCGAACCGATCGAGCCGCGGCAACTCCTCAACGGCACGCCCGTCCTCCAACTGGGAGCGGTCTACTACGATGCCCACAGTGGCCTCGGCACGATCCCCAACACGTTCACGGTCACATGGAGTGGAGGCGCGCCAGGCACCGAGCTCAAACAACTCACGATCTCGACCGACCCCAACGGCAATCCCGTCGCCCAGCCGGGCGATCCCTTCTTCCACACGTCGCCCGATCCGCCCGGCGTCTACGGCTCGAACCCCCTGGTCATCGCCTCGCACGACGGCTTCTCCGTGACCGGACAGGATCCCGTCACCGGCAGTACCTCGCTCGTCTTGAGTCTCAACGGCTTCACGGCCGGCAAGCAACTCGTTTTCACGATCGGCCTTGATGACCTCCGGACGAACGGCGCCGACGCGACGGTCAACGGCAAGGAGTTCGAAGGCTCGAAACTGATCGGCGTCTTCTCGGCGCCCCATTATCAGGATTTCACCGCGACCAGCACGTTTTACGACGTCTTCAATCCGGCGGAACAAGCCAGCGGCCTTCCGCTGCCGGCCGACAACTACATCGGCGGCCTGATCGGCGGCACGACGGTCAACACCATCGACCAATCGGTCTACACCGCCGGCGCTTTTACCAGCGGCCGGCAAACCCCCTTGCCCATCACGCTCGCAGGCGACGTCTATTACGACCCCGATCTGAGCAACGCGCGCGCGCCGGGCGATCCGGGGCTCGGCGGCGTGAAGCTCTCGCTGCTGGTCAACGACAACGGCTCGTTCGTCCCCACCGGCCAGACCACGAGCACCGACGCCAACGGCCATTACAAGTTCAGCGGCGTGCTACCGGGCGAGTACCAGGTCGTCGAAACGCAGCCCAGCGGCTACTTCGCCGTCGGCTCGTCGCCGGGCAGCTTCGGCGGCGCGACGTACGGCGTCTCGGCAAACCCGAATTTGCTCAGTCAGATCGACGTCTTTGGCGGCGAGAGTGTGGTGAACCTCGATTTCTCCCAATCGCTGCCCAACAGCATCAAGGGCACGGTTCGCGTGCCGCCCAGCGGCGACTGCACCACCGACCCCACGGCGCCGCCCTTGGCGGGTGTGACCGTGCAACTGCTCGACGGCCAAGGCAACCTCTTGCAAACGGCCACCACGGCGGCCGACGGAACCTACCGTTTCACGGGCCTGCGCGCCGGCCACTATACCGTGCATGAGTTGCTGCCGACGGGCTACTACGCCGTCGATGCGGATCTTGGCAACGTCAACGGCACGCCCGACGGCACCGCTTCCAATTTGCAAACCACGGCCAACATCGTGCTGACTTCCGCTCAGAACGGCGTTCAATACGATTTTTGCCTCCAGCAGCCGGTGAGCATCAGCGGCACCGTCCGCGTGCCGCCCAGCGGCAACTGCGCCACCGACCCCACGGCGCCGCCCTTGGCGGGCGTGACCGTGCAACTGCTCGACGGCCAAGGCAACCTCTTGCAATCGACGACCACGGCGGCCGACGGCACCTACCATTTCACGGACCTGCGCGCCGGTCAGTATACCGTCCACGAGTTGCTGCCGACGGGCTACTACGCCGTCGATGCGGACCTTGGCAACGTCAACGGCACGCCCGATGGCAGCGCTTCCAATTTGCAAACCACGTCCAACATCGCGCTGACTTCCGGTCAGAACGGCGTTCAATACGACTTTTGCCTCCAGCAGCCGGTGAGCATCAGCGGCACGGTTCGAGTGCCGCCCAGCGGCGACTGCGCCACCGACCCCACGGCGCCGCCCTTGGCGGGCGTGACCGTGCAACTGCTCGACGGTCAAGGCAACCTCTTGCAAACGACGACCACGGCGGCCGACGGCACCTACCGTTTCACGAACCTGCGCCCCGGCCAGTATACCGTCCACGAGTTGCTGCCGACGGGCTACTACGCCGTCGATGCGGACCTTGGCAACGTCAACGGCGCGCACGACGGCACCGCTTCCGACTTGCAAACCACTTCCAACATCGTGCTGACTTCCGGCCAGAACGGCGTTCACTACGATTTTTGCGTCCAGCAGCCGGTGAGCATCAGCGGCACGGTTCGAGTGCCACCCAGCGGCGACTGCACTACCGACCCCACGGCGCCGCCCTTGGCGGGCGTGACCGTGCAACTGCTCGACAGCCAAGGCAACCTCTTGCAAACGACGACCACGGCGGCCGACGGCACCTACCACTTTACGAACCTGCGCGCCGGCCAGTATACCGTCCACGAGTTGCTGCCGACGGGCTACTACGCCGTCGATGCGGACCTTGGCAAGGTCAACGGCACGTCCGATGGCGCCGCGACTGACTTGCAAACCACGTCCAACATCGTGCTGACTTCCGCTCAGAACGGCGTTCAATACGACTTTTGCCTCCAGCAGCCGGTGAGCATCAGCGGCACGGTTCGCGTGCCGCCCAGCGGCGATTGTACGACCGACCCCACGGCGCCGCCCTTGGCGGGCGTCACGGTGCAACTGCTCGACGGCCAAGGCAACCTCTTGCAAACGACGACCACGGCGGCCGACGGCACCTACCATTTCACGAACCTGCGCCCCGGCCAGTATACCGTGCATGAGTTGCCGCCGACGGGCTACTACGCCGTCGATGCGGATCTTGGCAACGTCAACGGCACGCCCGACGGCACCGCTTCCGACTTGCAAACCACGGCCAACATCGCGCTGACTTCCGCTCAGAACGGCGTTCACTACGATTTCTGCCTCCAGCAGCCGGTGAGCATCAGCGGCACCGTCCGCGTGCCGCCCAGCGGCGACTGCACCACGGACCCCACGGCGCCTGGCCTCGGTGGCGTCAGCGTCGAGTTGCTCGACAGTCAAGGCAATGTGCTGCAAACGACGACCACGGCGGCCGACGGCACCTACCATTTCACGAACCTGCGCCCCGGCCACTATACCGTCCACGAGTTGCTGCCGGCGAGCTACTACGCCGTCGATGCGGACCTTGGCAACGTCGACGGCACGTCCGACGGCGCCGCGACCGACTTGCAAACCACGTCCAACATCGTGCTGACTTCCGGTCAGAGCGGCGTTCAATACGACTTTTGCGTCCAGCAGCCGGTGAGCATCAGCGGCACCGTCCGCGTGCCGCCCAGCGGCGACTGCACCACCGACCCCACGGCACCGCCCTTGGCGGGCGTGACCGTGCAACTGCTCGACGGCCAAGGCAACCTCTTGCAAACGACGATCACGGCGGCCGACGGCACCTACCATTTCACGAACCTGCGCGCCGGCCAGTATACCGTGCATGAGTTGCCGCCGACGGGCTACTACGCCGTCGATGCGGACCTCGGCAACGTCAACGGTACGTCCGACGGCACCGCTTCCGACTTGCAAACCACGGCCAACATCGTGCTGACTTCCGGTCAGAACGGCGTTCAATACGATTTTTGCCTCCAGCAACCGGTGAACATCAGCGGCACGATCCGCGTGCCACCGACCGGCGACTGCACCACCGACCCCACGGCGCCGGTCCTGGGCGGCGTCGGCGTCCAGTTGCTCGACAGCCAAGGCAATGTGCTGCAAACGACGACCACGGCGGCCGACGGCACCTACGGCTTTACGAACCTGCGCGCCGGCCGCTATACCGTTCACGAGTTGCCGCCGGCGGGCTACTACGCGGTTGACGACCATGTGGGCAGTCAGGGGGGCACGGCGGTCGACATTCAGACCATTGCCAATATCACGCTCAACTCGGGCGCCGCCGGGGTACACTACGACTTCTGCATTCAGCAGCCGGTCAGCATCAGCGGTATCGTCAAGAACGCGATCTACGGCGACTGCTTGACGACTCCCAGCGATCCGCCGGTTTCCGGCGTGACGGTCCAGTTGCTCGACTCGCAGGGAAACGTGATCGGCACGACCACGACCAACGCCGCCGGCGTTTACACGTTCGGCAATCTCAAGCCAGGCACGTATGGCGTTCACGAGTTGCCGCCGCCGGGCTACTTCGACGCCGACTCCCAGGTGGGAAGCGCCGGCGGTACGATCACCGGCCAGGATCTGATCACCTCGGTGGGCCTGACCAGCGGCACCCAGGGCGTCGGGTACAACTTCTGCGTGCTGCCGGGCGGCGCGGTCTCCGGCTACGTATTCCAGGATGGCCCGGCGATCCAGACCAAGAACGTGGCCCAGGATCTGCCCGGCATCCTGGCCACGCTCCCCACGATCCGCGACGGTGTGCGAAGGCCCGGCGATGCGCCCATCGCGGGCGTCACGTTGGAACTGGCCGACGCCTCGGGCGCCTTGCTCCTCGACCAGCAAGGCAACCCGATCCAGGCCGTGACCGACCCCAACGGCTTCTACCAGTTCACGAATCTGCCGCCGGGGCTTTATACCGTGGTCGAGGTGCCGCCGGGCGGCTATGTCAGCGGCGTGAACACCGCCGGCTCACTGGGCGGACTGGCGATCAACCCCACGTTGATCTCGGTCGGCGCCCAGAGCCTGGGCGTGTCGGCCTCCGACGCCTTGTTGCAGGCGGTGGGCACGAACGACGCGATCGCTTCGATTCCGCTGGGAGCCGGGCAGAGCTCGATTGACAACAATTTCAGCGTCGTCCTGGTGGTGCAACAGCCGCCCCCCTTCCTCAACCCACCGCTCTTGTCGCAGCCGCAATTGCTGGCTTTTCTCGGCGCGCCGCCCTTGGAGACGCCGCCGGCGACCGCGCCTCCCTCGGCCCCGCCGATCGCGGCGCCCCCGATCTACGCCAGCGGCAACGTGTCCGCGGTGACGTGGCACTTGAGCGTGGTCGATGCCGGTTGGCCACGCGGCGACCGCCGCTTCAACGAGTCGCCGCTGCGCCTCACGCGGGCCAGGAGCACGAACATTTCCTGGAACAACGCCGGCTTGCGCGATTCATTGTGGACCTTGAAAGGCGAAGGGAACGATCACAACCCACCGGGCCGCGCCCTTTTCGGCATGCGCGGCGCGGTGCCCGTCACCGGCGACTTCAACGGCGACGGCACCTCCGAAATCGGCGTCTTCAAGGACGGCGAGTGGTTCCTCGACCTCAACGGCAATGGCGTCTGGGACGACGGCGATCTGTGGGCCAAGCTCGGCTCGGCCGGCGACCGGCCCGTGACCGGTGACTGGGATGGCGACGGCAAGACCGATATCGGCATTTACGGCCCGGCTTGGCCGCGCGACCCGCGGGCCGTGGCCACCGAGCCCGGCTTGCCGCACCCGGAAAACGTGCCGACCGGCGCCCACAAGAACATGCCGCCCGAACGAGATAACGCCACCCTCGGCTGGCGGACCATCAAACGCACCCGCGACGGCGTGCCGCGCGAGGATCTGATCGACCATGTGTTCCACTACGGAACGCCTGGCGACCTCCCCATCGCCGGCGACTGGTCGGGCGCCGGCGTCGACACCATCGGTGTTTTCCGCGACGGTCAGTTCATCCTCGACGTCGACGGCGACGGCAAGCCCAGCGACAAGGACATGACCGTGAATCTTGGCCGCCGCGGCGACCGGCCCGTCGTCGGCGATTTCGACGGCGACGGCGTCGACGAGTTGGGCGTCTATCGCGACGGCGTCTGGCTGGTCGACATCAACCACGACGGCGCGCTCGACGAGCGCGATCTGCGTCAAGAACTGGGCGCCGCGGGCGACACGCCCGTGGTGGGCGATTGGAACGGCGACGGAACCGACCAGATCGGCACGCACCAGGAAACCGCCGCCGCCGCGGGCGAGCTGTAGGGTCCGGGAAAAAGTTCGGCGGTGAGGGCCTTGATCCGCTGCCACTCGGCTATCACGCCCATCCGCTGCGCGAAGAGCTCGGGATCGCACGCCTCCAGATCGGCGGTCGCTGGCGCCCCTGGCGCTTGGCCAGTGGCCAGTTGAACTACGGTCGACATGTTCTACTCCTGTTCTACTCCTGCAATCCAGCGCCACTACCAACCCCCCCCAAGACGGTGGAAACCGGCGCGCATTTTTTACCGTTTAGCAACTCCATGTTAGCAAGAAATCAAACGCCGGCAGCGGCGCACATGCGTAATTCCCGCTGATTTTGATGGGACACCTGGGCGCGGGACGAGCGGTTGTTGCTCGAATGGTGTCGAAATGGACGATTTCAAAGCGTTTTGGACCGAATTCGAGTGAAAATGGATGGCCTTGCTTGCGCCGCGGGTTAGTGTTGGCAAGCATCCAGGAGGCTATACTCGATACTCCCCGCCCGAACCGGCGCGGCTGAAGGACACCCAACGTGGATTCAACCCCAGGCGAAGCGTTTCACGGACTCTTGAAGAAGAGCCGGCTGCTCGAAACGGAGCAGTTGGCCCAGGTCGCCGCGCGCGTGGCCGCGGAGAAGGGGCTGACGCCGCCACGGCTGGCCAAGGATCTGGTCGGCCGTGGTTGGATCACCGAGTGGCAGGCGCGACAGCTTCTTTCCGGACGTTACGGCTTCTTCATGGGCAAGTACAAGCTGCTCGAGCGGCTCGGCGGCGGAGGTATGGGGGTCGTTTTCAAGGCCCATCACTCGATGACCGACCGCACGGTGGCGCTCAAGGTGATGGCCCGCTCGCTGGTCAAAGATCCGGCCGCCGCCGCGCGCTTCCAGCGCGAAGTGCGACTGGTCTGCGCGCTGAATCACCCCAACATCATCGCCGCCTACGACGCGGACTGCGCGGCGGGCACCTATTTCCTGGTGATGGAATACGGCCAGGGACGCGACCTCCGCGTCTGGCTGCGAGAGTACGGCACGCTGCCGGTGGCCTGGTCGTGCGAGTGCGCCCGCCAGGCGGCGTTGGCGCTGGCGCACGCGCACGAACGCGGCCTGGTTCACCGCGACATCAAGCCCGAAAACCTGCTGGTCGACGGCGACCCCAACTCGGGCCGGCCGGTGGTCAAGATACTCGACATGGGCCTCGCGCGCCTGATGGACGTCGAGACGAGCGAGGACGCCCAATTGGCCTCGGGCGGGCACTTGCTCGGCACACCCGACTACGTCGCCCCCGAACAGGCCGAGGACAACCGCAAGGCCGACATCCGCTCCGACATTTTCAGCCTGGGCTGCACGTTGTTCCGCTTGTTGACGGGAACGTCGGCCTTTCCCGGCGACGATGCCGCGCAAAAACTGATGGCCCGGCTCACGCGCGACGCGCCGCCGCCGAGCAGCCTGCGGGCCGACCTTCCGCCGGAGCTCGACCGGGTGGTGGCCCAAATGGTCGCGCGGGCGCCGGACGACCGCTTCCAGACTCCGGCCGAAGTGGCCGAAGCGCTGTTGCCGTTCACGTCGGAGGGTCAAACCGCGGTGGCCCCGCCGCCGCCGCACAATCCGCCGGAAGAGGCGAAATACGAAGAAGCGGTGTCGGCCGTCGACATCGCGGTGGATACGTTCTTGACCCAACTGGCGAACCAAACGGAGGCGGAATCCGCGCCGCGGGTGGCGCCTCCGGCCGAAGTATCGTTGCCGCCGGCCGCCTTGCCGCCGGCCGCCTTGCCCGCACGGCGTTCGCCCTCCACGGCGGCCTTGCCGAAGGCCACACTGATCACGCCGCCGGTCGTTTCCGCGGCGCCCGATTTTGCTTCGTTGCGGCCGAGCAGCCAGCCGCCCGCGGTTTCAGCATTGTCCCGACGATCATCGAGCGCCCCGCGCTCGCGGCGGGGCGACTTTGGCCGCAAGAACCTGGCGGTCGGCGTTGCGGTCGGCGTCTTGGTTTCGTTGCCGGTCATCGCCTTGCTTCTTTGGCTGACGCGGCCGGGCACGCTGGCGCTCGACTGGCGGTTGGATGACCGCAAGGGGTGCGGATTGGACGTGGACGGCAAGAAGGTGGCGATTCCCAAGAACAATCCAGCCACGATCTCGTTGACGCCGGGCAAGCACCGAGTCGTCGCGCGGCGGCGCGGCTACGACCAACTCGAATGGAAGTTTTTCATCGCCCGGGGCGAGCGAATCGAACGAACGGTCAAATGGAAGAAGTTCGATTTCGACACACGGCGGCCGTAAACGAGAATGCCGCCCCCACCGGCCCGAATTCTTGCGAATCCGGCTACGCCACTACGCCACCGAATTCTTGCGAATCCGGCTACGCCACCGAATTCTTGCGAATCCGGCTACGCCACCGAATTCTTGCGAATCCGGCTACGCCACCGAATTCTTGCGAATCCGGCTACGCCACCGAATTCTTGCGAAT
>DATKSN010000309.1:0-4609 GCA_035531595.1 Pirellulales bacterium
GCGCCGTAGCCCGAGGCCGTGTTGTTGGCGCCGCCGGCGATGAACGAATGCGCGCCACTGGCCACCTGCGCCGCATCGCTGCGCACGTTTTGCAGGTCGATGGCGCTGGCCCCGCGCTGGTCGCCGCCGGGAGGCGTGCCGTAGATTCCAAGCACGATCGCGCCGTCAGGCAGTTCGGTGTGCTGCGGCGAGAGGATCAACTGGGCGCCGATACCCGGATTGGACACTAACACGCGGCGGTACTCGCCGTCCACGCCGAAGTTCGAGTCGACCATCAAGACGGCGAACTGACCGGTCGTCGGCTGCCATTGGGCCGCGCTCTGCCAGCGGAGCCAGGGAACCCATACGGCGGCGCCAACCGTGTTGTCGACGCAAATCCACATCTTGAAGTTGAACAAATTCAGCCATCGCGATCCGACGCAGTAGTCCGAGTCGTCATCGGCGCCCGCGTTCGGATCCACACCCGCGGCGTAGTTGCACTTAGGTTGCCGGTACTGGATCGTCGTGAAGTTGCAATTCAACGCGATGCCCCCGCTCCCGGTTGGGTTGGCGGCGAGGTAAAGCGAGCCGGGGTCGACGATGGACTGGCAATAGATCTGCGTGCAGCCGTATTGCAGGGATGTGCAGTCAGTGGCCATGGTTGCCTCCTTTGGTATCGTTGCGGATTCGATTTCCGATTCGTGCTCTTGGCCGGCACGGAGAAATGTTGGTGTTACTGCCGATCGTACTCGAATAGTGATTCGACGAAGCTCAGCCGGATAGCCGGTACGCGGATGAGCGCCGTGCCAGGCGATGCTTTCTTATGACGACCGGCGAGTCGCGCAAACGGCTCCTGGTAGATCACGTTCGTCGATCCCTCATGTGGAACCATGCTGCTTCCATTCTTCATGAACAACACGTTACCTCCGCGTCCGCCCGTGGTAATGCGGGCGCGATCCAGCGCGATTGCGAGCGACTTTTCAATGTGGGCAATCCGTGAACCGGACGCAACCACATAGGGAGGGCCGTGCGCATCGTGGAATCGATCGAACTTGATTTTATCGCCTTTGACGCCGCGGCAGTCGCGTGGGAGTGTGACCGTAACGCCGCCCGGGCCGGCGACGACGATCGCGGCGCGCTTCACGCCTTTCGGCGCTTTTGGTACGACAACCCGCAACTCGCCATCGGATTTCACGATGTACGTCGCTCGCAGCCGCTCGCCGCCGTCGCCGATGAATTCCGCGCGTTCCACGCCCGTAAAGTGCGTTCCTCGAAGTGTCACCTCGATGCCCGCGGCGCCTCTCGCCGGCTCCATAGCCACGACCCGCGGCGGAGCGCGCATGGTTTTCGGCGTTGGGACGGGCGGAAGCTTTGCCCGTTGGACCAGGCCGTAGAGAGTTCCCCCGTCGTTGTAACGATCGGTCCAGTAAACATGGCCGTGCCCAAGATCAACGTCCACGCCCCCGGGCCACTCCAGTCCGACGACAAGATTTTCAATCTGCGAACCGTCGAGGTTCGCTCGGCACACATGACCATAGCTGCGCTCGATCCAGTAGAGCTTATCGTTGGCGGCGTCCAAGGCGATGCCCCAAATCTGTCCCCAGGAGAGGCCCAACGCCACAACGGTCTCAAGCCTAGTCCCATCCAGATTGACTCGCGTGATTCGGTCGTCGCCGCCGGCCCAATAGAGCTGGTTGCGCGCGTGGTCGATCACGGCCGACCAGCCGAAGTGCGCCTTTCCACTCGCCTCAACAACCATCTCTTCGTTGGAGCCGTCAAGGCGCGCACGGACGAGCTTTGCGTCGTCGAAATAGTACAGCGTGTCTGAATCGGCATCGGCATCGATCGCGACTGCGCTTGGCGCCCCAGGGCTGGGGACGTCAATAAGCGTCGCGTGGCGCGACCCGTCGAGTTTGGCGCGTTGGACACCCATGCGGTGGGTCTCGGACGGCACGGCGTTCGACCAGTACATCATCCGATGAACCAGGTCAAGTTCCAGGCCCCTTGGATCGGCGAGCTTCGGACCAACCAAGGTGCTCGGCGATTTGCCGTTCAGGCCGGCGGAGCGAATGTTGCCAAAACGCCAGGCGCCTCCGTCCGTGTCGATCCAGTACATCCTCTTTTTCTTCACGTCCAAACGGATGGAGCGGAGTTCGAGGTTCCCCCCCAATCGATCGCGGCCGTAATCGACGAGCGTCTCGGCCTTTTCGGCGGTGATCGGCAACCGGGGCTCGTACCCCTCGTAGCTGTCGCCGTAGGTTTCGAGTTCCAGCACGGTGCCATCGGCCAGCGTCACGCTGGTTGGTTCGTCGGGCACGCCTTCCGTCTCGTTTTCGGCATCTGTATCCGCGGGTGGCTGAGCGGCGTCGGTGCGGGTGACGGCGAGAGCATACGTGGCGACGAACAGCAGCGCGGCGCGCGCCATCGGTACGAATGTCGAATGCCCGCTACTGCGTGCCGCCACCGTATCGCGTCGTCGTCGCGCGCAGTCGCGCGTGGAGACGGTGCCGTTGTCCGCGCCGCCTTCGGCGTGGCAGCCGTTGGACGTGGCGCGGATCAGGCCGACGTTGTCGCAGTTGCGTTCGCCGTGCGCGCCTTCGCTGGCCAGCGGATTGGTCAATTGGCCGGCGCGCTCGCCCGCGAGGATTTGCGATGAGTTGGCGGCGTGGCCCTCGGCGTGGCAGCCGCTGAACGAGGCCTGCATCACGCCGCTGTGCTCGGCGGACATGGTTTGTTCCATTAGCTCAACCCTTTTTCCGGTAGTTCAATCATTCGCGCTAGTCCACATTGCAGGTGGACGTTCGGCGCGAGGCGAACCGTCTTAATGATGTCTGTCGTCGAGGCACCGCCGCGCCGCGTCGTAAGGAGCACCTTTCCACCCCAGCCTTCGATGGCGTCGCGCCCCACGACCTGCTCCGCGCCGTGGTACGTCCCTCCCTTGGCAAGAACGTCAGGGCGCAAGGCGTCGAGCAGCGAGTTGGGCGCCAGTCCGTCGAACACGACGAGGTGGTCGACGCACTCCAACGCGGCGAGCATGGCCACGCGATCGCACAGGCCAATCACCGGGCGACCCGGCCCCTTGAGCGCTCGGACGCTCTCGTCGCTGTTCACTCCCACGAACAACACGTCACCGAACTCGGCCGCTTCCTGCAAGCACGTCACATGGCCGATGTGCAGCAAGTCGAAACACCCGTTGGTGAAAACGATCGAATGGCCCGCCGCGCGGTACGCACTTGCCATCGCCGGCAATTCCGGCCCGGTCAGAATCTTGCCGCGTGGCGATCCGGCTTTGCGCGACAGTTCCGCCCGCAGTTCGGCGCGGGTCACCTGGGCGACGCCCAACCGTTCCACCTGCAAACCGGCCGCCGCGTTTGCCAGGCGCACCGTATCGGGCCATGTGATCCCGGCGGCCTGGCAGAGGCCAACCAGAGCCAAAGCCATGTCGCCCGCCCCCGTGATGTCGTACACCTCGCGGCGTCGCGCTGGAAAATGCTGGGCGGAGCGGCCCTCGACGGCAAGCACCATGCCTTCGGCGTCGAGCGTCAGAAGCACGGCTGCGCCGTCGAGCCGCAAATGCAACTCCTCCACGGCCGAAACGGCGTCGGCAATCGTACGAATTGGCCTGCCGGTCGCCAACTCGGCCTCAATTCGGTTGGGCTTGAGGAGCGTCGCCCCGCGGTAACGACCGTAGCGGCGCAGGCGCGCCGGGTCGACCAGGATGGGAACCCTCCCCTCCGCTCCGGCGGTTATCACGGCCGAAAGCAGCCGGGGCGTGCCGACGCCCTTCGCATAATCAGCGACCAGGACGGCCTGCCGCGACGGCAGTTCCTCGGAGATCGCACTGATCAACTGAGCTTCAAGCTCCGGGCACAGCGGGCGGCAATCCTCGCGGTCGAGACGCAGGATTTGATGCGGCTGTCGTCCGGGTGAACGCCCCAGGATCCGTTCTTTCACGGTGGTCGGGCGGTGGGGATCGTCGAATACCAGCGTCTGGTCAATGCCTGCCTCTTCGAGCAGCCGCCGCGCGAGACGGCCGCGCGGGTCGGTGCCGACGACCGCCGCCAACGCGACATCGGCGCCAAACCCACGGAGCAGGAACGCGACGCTCGCCGCGCCCCCCAACCGCACCTCGTCGCCCTCGGCCCGCAGCACAACCACAGGCGCCTCAGGGCTGACGCGTTCGGCATCGCCCCAGGTGTAGATATCGAGCATCACGTCCCCGACGACGAGCAGTCGGGGCGTCCCCAACGCGTCAAGCACGTCGGAAAGATCGTTCACGGCACGGTCCTCTTGGAAGCACGTTCACCGGCGCGAATTCGTGCGCCCGTCAATCGAGGCCGAATGGCGATTGCGCACGACATGGCTCATTGTATCGGGTCTTCGCGCCGACGCAATCGGCAAAAAGGCCGCCATCGCGCGCCAGGGTCACTTCGCGCTCACGGTGGGCGAACCGCGGCCGATTTCGACCAGCCGCTCGACGTTGTCGGGGAACGACTCCGGCCGGTTCCAGCTCCGCTGCCAGCCTTGCAGGAGCCAGCCGTGCTCCATGCCGGTGGCGACGTCGAACAGCCGCGTGGGCGCGTACCAGGGAAGGTAATGGTCGCGTTCGCCGTCGGCGTCGACGGTGAAT
>DATKSN010000310.1:0-2895 GCA_035531595.1 Pirellulales bacterium
GCGCCGTAGCCCGAGGCCGTGTTGTTGGCGCCGCCGGCGATGAACGAATGCGCGCCACTGGCCACCTGCGCCGCATCGCTGCGCACGTTTTGCAGGTCGATGGCGCTGGCCCCGCGCTGGTCGCCGCCGGGAGGCGTGCCGAAGATTCCAAGCACGATCGCGCCGTCAGGCAGTTCGGTGTGCTGCGGCGAGAGGATCAACTGGGCGCCGACGCCTTGGTCGCTATAGAGCACCCGGCGGAACTCGCCATCGGCGGCGAGATGCGTGTCGACCATGAGCACGGCGAATTGACCCGTCGGCCACTGGGCGTTGTCCTGCCAGCGCAGGAAAGGCACCCAAATGGCTGCGCCCGGGAAGTCATTCTGGACGCAGATCGACATTTTGAGCGGAAAGTTGCCGATGTTCATCCAGCGCGAGCCGACGCAGTAGATCTGCGTGGCGGATCCGTCGTTGGCTGGCGTCGGATCCTCGGCCTCGGCATAGCTGCACTTTGGCTGCCGGTACTGAATCGTAGTGAAGTTGCAGTTCAGTGCGATGCCACCAGTTCCGGTTGGGTTGGCGGCGACGTAGAGCGAACCGGGGTCATCGATGAATTGGCAATAAATCTGCGTGCAACCGAATTGAAATGAAGTGCAGTCGGTGGACATGCTTTGTTCCTTCGATAGCGTTGTGGATTGGATTTCGATGTTGCGTCCGCAACCTTCGCGGAGCGCGCGGTGGTTCTACGGCCGCTCGTACTCAAACAGTTTGTCGATGAATGACGGTCGGATCGCGGGCACCGGCACGTAACGGACACCCTTCGCGGGACTTTCGCGGTGACCGATGCACACGAAAGGCTCGTGATAGACGATCAAATTTGGCGGTGACTTAACCCCCGTGATGCTTCCGTTCCTAAGGAACAGGACATTCGCACCGAGTGCGCCGGAAACGACGATGGCCCCGCGCTCGACGAATGCAACTGATTTCTCGAGGTTCGCCAACTGCGCGCCAGGAAGAACAACGTACGCGAGCGGGCGACTAGCGTCGAAGCGATCAGCCACCACGGGCCTTTCCGCCGACACGGATTTGGCGTTCTTTGGTACCGTGATTGTAACGCCGCCTGGGCTTTGCACGATGATCGCCGCGCCGGTGAAGGCTCCCTCGAGTGGAGGCACCGCCACCTTTAGCGTGTTCTCGTCGACCACCTCGAAACGCGCGTCGACGTGCTGCCCATTTTCCACGCCGACGAAAGACACCTTCTCGGTCTCGCTCAAGTGTCTACCGGTCAGCACGATCGCCGCCCCAACTGGTCCCGCCTCGGGCGCGATCGACTTGACGAGCGGCGGGGCCGGTAGCGTCGTCGGCTTTGGCGGATCCGGAACGCGCGTCCTGCGGACCAGCCCATACACGCCGCCTGCGAAGGACCGGTACTCGGTCCAGTAGACTTTTCCGCCGTCGGGATCAACCGCGACACCGTAGACGTTTACCCCGCCGATCACAATCTCCTCGACATGCGAACCGTCGAGATTAGAACGCCGCAGGTGCCCTCTTGCCTTATCCACCCAGTAAAGCTTCCCCGCGTCTGTATCCAGCGCGATCGCTGAAATGCTCGCAGTTCCAATCGGTGACTCAATCACGAATTCGGGAGCGCCGCCGTCCAAGCTGACGCGCGCAATCCATGCACTGGCCGCGCACGCCCAATAGAGGTGCCTCGCCTTTTGATCGAGCGCGAGGGCGTGCGGCGGAGGCAGGACGGCCTTGGCCAAGCGACGTTCTTCGCCATTACCGAGGTCGCGGCAGATGATGTCGTGGTCCATGCCGTAGTACAGCTTTCGTTCATCGCCATCGACGGCCGTGCCACCCGAGTGTAGCACTTTTTCAACCACCGCATGGGCATGCTTCCCATCGACGTCGACGCAAAGCACCGCCCCGCCGCAGCAATAGACTTTGCGTTTCGCGAGATCCAGCGATAGCCCGTGGACTCCGATCTCTCGCCCGAGAATCGTTTCGGGCGCCGAGCCGTCGAGGTTGGCTCGTTGGATGTGCGACGTCTCCGGGTATGACCCGCCGCTGTCCTTCCAGTACATTTTCCCTCGCTTCACGTCGAGACAGATGTCGCCGCAGTACGGCGCCCAACGAAACCCACGGCTGCGGACTTTTCTGGTGTCCACCAGCGTCTCGGCTTTGTCCGCCATGATCGCCGGGCGCCATTCGTAGCCTTCGTAGCTGTCCCCATAGGTTTCCAGTTGCACGACCGTTCCGTCGGCAAGCGTCACGCTGGTTGGCTCGTCAGGGACGCTTTCCGTCACGTTGTCGGAGTGCCTCTCCTCCGCCGGCTGCGCGGCGTCGGTGCGGGTGACGGCGAGAGCATACGCGACGACGAACAGCAGCGCGGCGCGGGCCAGCGAGACGAACCATGAATTCGCGCCGCGAATTGCGGGGGCCGCCGCAGGCGTTGGTGGCGGGTTGCGCGAGGAGGTTGGGACGCCGCTGGCGTCGGTGGCGTGGCTGTTGGCGCGGGCGGCGTTGGCGTTGGCGAGAATCCCAGCGCCGACGCCATCGGCGTCGCCCGAGGCTTCGGGTCCATTGCCGTTGGCGTAGCCGAACGCGACGCAGCCCTCGTCCTTGGCGTTGATGATGCCGCCGTTGACGGCGCTGCCGTGCGCCAGTGCCCCGACCCCTTTGGCCAGGACGAAGCTGTTGGCGCCGTTGGCGCCGCCGCCGGCGTGGGCGCCGTTTTGCTGGGCGCCGATCGAGCCGCCGGCGGTTGCGTATCCCTCGGCGTGGGCGCCGGTGCCGACGCCGGGCGAGACGCCGGCCTCAATGGCGCCTCCCAGGGCGGCGCCTTCGGCGTGGCAGCCTTCGGCCAGGGCCTGCACTTGGCCGGCGCTCCCGCCGCCAAGCGTGGCGTAGCCT
>DATKSN010000311.1:0-8407 GCA_035531595.1 Pirellulales bacterium
GCGGCACCGACGGCGACGCCAGCATGCGTAACCTGCTGGGGGGCAAGGGGGCCAACCTCGCCGAAATGACCAAGATCGACCTGCCCGTGCCCGCCGGTTTCACCATCGGCACCAATGTTTGCACCTATTACTACGACCACGACTTACTACGACCACGACCACAGCTACCCGCCCGAGCTGCGCAAGCGCGTCGACGCCGCAATAGCCAAGATCGAGAAGGAAATGGGGGCCAAGTTCGGCTCGACGACCAACCCGCTCTTGGTTTCGTGCCGCTCGGGCGCGCGCGACTCGATGCCCGGCATGATGGACACCGTGCTCAACATCGGCCTGAACGACCAGACGGTCGAGGCCCCGGTCGGTATATTTAGCCGGGGCATCGCTTACGCTCTGCCACCGGCCACCGCTTTCTCGTGACAAAATGTCTCATTGTCGGCCGCGTGAAGTTATATAATTGCGAAAAAGCTCCCCAGCGCGGCCGGACAGTGTGTTCAGATTCGTTGCGCGCGAAGAAACCTGCCATAAAGGCAGGCGGCGACGACGCGACAGCCCGTTTTGCCGCCGACAAACGGGGGGGTCTTGCTCCGCCTGTTCTTGTTTCGCTGTCGCCTAACCACACTAACCCGGATTATTCATCAATGGTGAGACCCAAGGGCCTCCGGCGGCGTTTAAGTTGTTGGGAATCCACAACTTCCAACTCGGCATGGGGCCAGTCATGAGTTTGCAGTCTGCTTGGCGGTTTTCAGTCGGATTTTTCGGGCACGAAGGCCGTCTTGGAGCCACCCAACCGACTAATATTCGACATGGCCTCCTTCGACGACCGAACACACGGCCATCCGTCTTGCCCGTCGCTTCGCCGCAGTTGGCCTCTGCCAGATTCCACCTCGCGTTCAACGGCGCGCCCAAACCGCTTTCGAGCAAGACGCGCCGTCGGGGGTTCCGGCGACGCCGGCGACGCGAGCGGATGGACGACACCAACAAGACCGCCGTCGCACCACGCCAGCACGGCGCGGGCGGAACGAAGCGCACGGGCGCCGTCTGTCGTCGCGTTCGGCAGTCTCGGAGGGAACGGTGTATGGCCTTTGAGCAGCCGTGCCTCAAGCGTCCGCGCCCTTGTCGGTCAACGCCGTTTCTGGACCTGCGACGAAACGATGGGGTGGGTAGCGCGTCCGACGTCGTCCTCGTTCCGGCAAGGGGATGATGCGCTTCGCTCGACGACGCGTTGGCCAGGGCGACGCCCGACCACGGCGCGCTCGTCGCATCCGGCACGCGGAACGTGCAACGGAGGATGCCGGCCGCGAACGGGACGCCTCCGCGCGGCGTGACGCTTCGGACGCGGCGGTTTCGCACGGCACGGCACCGCAGCCTGGCTTTCAGCGCGGGCGACTTAACTGGAATTATTTCCTGACTCGTGAAACCTAAGGGCCTTCATCAGCGTATCAGTTGTTAGGAATATCGTTGTGAATCCAAAGCTTCCAAGCCGGCACGGAGGTCAACCATGAGTGAGTCCGCGTGGCAGTTGTCGCTCGGTTTTTTGGGCTCGAAGCCCATCCTGATCGAACCTGGGCAGGATCAGTTGACAAGTGACGCCGGTTTGTTGCCGATCCGACAGTTTGATGAACTGCTTGGCCTGACGGGCCGGTTCGCCGCCGCGTTGGATGATCCGCGTCAGTTGGCATTCGTTGACCATATGGCCCGTTCCAAAAATATTGCAACATTTCGACTTTCAAAACCCGCGGAAAACCAGTCCAAGAACGTGCTAGCTGCGTTGCATTATTTTTGGAACGGGCCATACCTACGCGGAAATGACGCGATCTCGCATTTACGGCATCCTGGCCGGCTACGCCGATCAGAACGACCACGACGAATTGCGTTTCGACCCCATGTTCAAGCTGATCGCGGGTCGCAAGCCTTCGGACGATGAGCTGGCAAGTCAGCCGACCCTCTCGCGGTTCGAGAACGCCATCTCCATCCCGTCTCTCTGGCGTCTGCGAGACGTGCTCATCGATGATTTCCTGGCCGCGTTCGACGAGCCGCCCAAGCGGCTGACATTCGACATTGACCCTTTCGACGACCCAACCCACGGCCACCAGCAGTTGACTTTCTTTCATGGGTACTACGAGCAATACCAATACCTGCCTCGGGTCATCACCTGCGCGCAGAACGACTTGACCGTGATGGCCTGCCTGCTGCACGGCACGGCCTGCCCAACGTTGGGCGCCGACGACGACATCGAGTACTTGGTCCAGCGCTTGCGTGCGAAATGGCCGGACGTGGTCATCGAGTTCCGCGGCGACTCGGGGTTTGGGGTGCCCGTCATGTTCGACGTCTGCGAAGGGCTGAGCCTGTTCTATTCGTTCGGGCTGCGGATGAACTCCGTGCTCAAGGGCCAAAGCGAAGCCCTGCTGGCGGAAGCGGTCCAGCAATACGAGACGACGGGCCAGCCCCAGCGGTTGTTCACGGCGTTTCAGTACCAAGCCAAGTCGTGGCCCGCGCCGCGCTGGGTGGTCGTCAAGGCCGAGGCCAATGCCGAGGGAACCAATCGCCGAGCGGTGGTCAGCAATCGTCCCGGCGCGGAACTTCTACCGCAGGCCACTTACGACGAGTACGCCGAGCGTGGCGAGGGTGAGAACCGCAACAAGGAGCTGAAGCGCGGCATGGAGGCGGATCGCCTCAGCGACCATCGTTACATGGCCAACCTGTTTCGACTGTACATGCATGTCGAGGCCATGAACCTCCTGGCGCGGTTGCGGCGTCATGTGGCCGATCCGCCACCGGAAAAGCCTGCGGCGGAGTTGCCGCAAGAGGCATTGGCCGGTCGCGATCGTCAACGGTTTTTCAATCAGCGACGCGAGCGCGATCCCCTGGGTGAAGGGCACGCTTGCACCTGGCGCATGCGGCTCATCAAGGTGGCCGCTCGCGTGACTGAAACAACGCGCCGGATCGTGGTCCGCTTGAGCAGCAGTTGGCCGTTCCTCGATCACTACCGTCGGGGCACCGCGCAGGTGCTCGGTCTCAACACGGAGGATTTGTCGTCGGCGTAATCGCGCCGATACCTCTGCACCACACACACCTACCAGGCCGGATTGGGCTACCGTGACGCTGGGGGAAAGGGGGCCTTATCGACCGATCGTGCGCGCTCGGGTGCCTCCGACCACAATTCCCGAGTCACGCGCCCCGCCGGGGCCCCTCCGCCCACTCTATGAATAATACGGGCTAACCCCCTTCGCTGATGCACCGATCGCCGTCCTCAAAGATTCCGAAATTCAAAATTTCCGCGTAGCCTATTGACGGCCTTTGTGCGATCAGGTAGATTACCTACGATCGGTTGAACTGCCTCTGAAGAAATTCGGAAAGCGTCATGTACGCCACGCTGTCTGTAGTTAATAGTAATGGCGTTTCGCGGGGTTCCGGATCGCAACGCCGAGGCGTAAGCGCTGTCGAGCTATTGGTCGTCGCTTCGATTATCGCGATGCTTGCATCGCTGATTCTTAGTGCGGTCCAGCAGGCGCGGGAGCGTGCTCGCGCGACGGAATGCCTCAACCGGCTTCGACACTTCGGCACCGCTTCGATGAGCTATAATTCGGCGCGCGGAACGTTCCCGCCGACGGAGGTCGGGTACCATGCGCAACTCAGGTTGATGCGCTCCATATCACCCCATGTGTACTTGCTTCCCTATTTCGAGCAAGGCAATCTGGCCGTCGACGTTAACTTGGGGGAGCGTGGGAACGGCGACATCCCCGGTTCGGCACCGAGCAGCGCCGTGAATGCGAACGTATTGCGGCATACAGTCCCGCTCTTCCTTTGTCCCTCGGACGATCCGCTCCCAGGTGGCAACAGCTACCGCGCGAATTTCGGGATCGGGCCAGGGCTGTCGCACTACAGCTCGACGCCAGGGAACGGCACCGGCGCGTTCGTCAACTGGACGCCCATGCGGGCCGCGGCGTTCCGCGATGGCCTCTCCAGCACCGTGTTGTTTTCGGAGCGTTTGCTGGGAAGCGGCCGGCCGAACGCTGCCGAGCCAATCCGGGACTCATTCATTTATTCAGCCAGCGCCATCGAGACGGTGGCGGATTGTGAGGTCGATTGTCCGCTTGCCGCGCTGGGGCCGGCCGACACGTACCTAGGCGCCTCGTGGCTCTTCGGCGGCTACCGCAATACCTGGTACAATCACGTATTTACCCCGAACTTCCGCGTCGTCGACTGCGAGGTCGGCCACCTGGGCGGCGGAAATGGGGCGTTCACCGCTCGCAGTTTCCACGTCGGCGGTGTCAACGCGGTCTTCGCCGATGGCTCGGCCCGATTGGTCCACGAGTCAATCGCGGTCGCGGTTTGGCACGCTTTGGGAACGCGTGCTGGTAACGAGCCGATTGGAGAGTTTTGACATGCCGTGCTCGCCGAATTCGATCGCAGCGCACCTGGCTCGCCGCTGCCCTGTGTTGATGCGTTTCGCCGTTCTGGCCGTAAGTACGGCATTCGCGCATGCCGCGGCTGGCGGAGCGGATTTTACGTTGCCCGAGTTGCGCGCTGCGCTTGAGTCGCAGTTGCAGTCGATCCAGTCGATGCATGTGAAATACACCGTCTCGTACCACGCGACGAGCGAAGGTAGGGAGCGGGGGCCGCGCGAAAACGAATGGGCGCAAGATCGCGAACGAAGGTTTTGGCTTAGTTCCCCGCCTGTGGGCGCGGAAGGATTGCGGGCGTCGGTCCTGACGTTCGACGGCGAGCGCGGCTATAGCCTGATCTGGTCGCCGACGGGCGAGCCGAAGGCCGTCCTCACCGTCACGGAAACGGCGAACCGAGGGCTGAAAAGAGCGTTCGCGCCGGACCTAGTGTTGGGGTTGCGCCTTCAACTGCTCCCCGAACCCGTCACTGCGCTGTTACAGTTGCCTGGGGCCCGGCTGGCGCCGCGCGACGACGGCCTGTCGGACGCCGAGCGCAAGGTCGAAATCGACGGTTTTTCATCGGTGACGAATGCCGCGCTGCACCTTTCCCTCTCCCTGGATACCGAGCACGACTTCCTGCCGCGACGGATCGCAATTTACCGAGGGGGCATGCCCACAAATGAGTGGTACATGATTTGGGAGGTGCGCGAATTCATGCGCGTGCGCGACGGCGTCGCAAACGCCGATCGCTGGTTTCCGCGTTCCGCAACCTTCACCCAAGTTTGCGGCGTTCATCAACTAGAGGTTTCCGAGGCGTCGGTCAACGTCCCTATCCCGGTGGGGAAGTTTCGTCCGGAGCCGTCGCTTGGAACGACTGTTATCGACGACACCGCTCGGGGAGAGGGCAGAGTCTACGTGGTCGGCGGCATCCGCAAGGCCGATGAGCGTGTCCGTCGCTCAGCGGATTTGGCAAAGCAGGAAATTGAGCGCGCGTCGCGCGAGGCGCCGACGGCGCCGGAGCGTAGCCGCTCCTTGGATGCGACTCCACGTCGAGCATACTCGGCATCGCGTATTGTATTTTTCGTCTCGCTCGCGCTGGCGCTCGCGGGCGCCGCCCTGTGGTTTTGGCCGTTCCGGAGGTAGTTCATCTTCCCCATTCTTGAGAGGAGCCCCGACATGTTGACTGTCCAACGACGATTTTGGCCCTGTGCATTGGCGCTGGTGATTGGCACCATCGCCGTGATGTGGGCTCGCTCATCGGCAGTTCCGGTGCCGCACGCCGAACTTGCGGCCATCCGCGCCGGAGATTACGTTGAATGCACGTCAGCGCAAACCATGTCTCTGACAGTATGTACTGAGTGCCAGTACAATGGCAACGGAGGATACGTGGAGTGCGACGACGCGGCGAAGTCAACCGCATGCGTGTCATACACGAGCATGACCCAATGCATCGAGTGCGAGGATGGCGATGCCCAATGTCCTGGGATGATATCAAGCTATTTCGACGAAGAGTGCCTCGATCTCAATCAGCAAGACTACGGCGACTGCCTGCGCACGTACGCGCTGGCGGCAGAGCAAGCATGCTACGACCACCCGGATCATTGCCCATAGTTGGTGCGTTGTGGCGCCGCATATGGCCGACCACGGTCATGTCCGTAATAGCGGCGTGATGAGGCAAAATGATGTTCACGGTAGCGCTTCTTGCGGTGTTTCTTGGCGACGTGGGGGTTGTGGCGCGCGCTAGCGGTGGCGAACTCGCAAGCCTCAACTGCTGCGGGCCGTTCGCGCTGCAGGTCAGCGCGTTAGCGCTCGGGCTCGACGTGAGTACGGAGCGGATTCTGGCCTTGGTGCCGGTCGTCGAGGACGGCTGCAGCCTTGACGACCTCGATCGCGCCGCAAGGGAACTTGGTCTCCGCACCATGCCTCTCCGCTGGCAAGGCGAACTTCCGCGATCGCTTCGCGCCCCGGCCGTTATTCCAATCGTCACCAGACGCGGTACGAGGCACTTCGTGGCGATGCTGGCGAGGGACGGGGACCGCGTTCTCATCGTCGACGCCCCGCAGCGGCCGGCGTGGATTACGATCGAATCGCTCCGCTCGACCCTGAATTGGGACGGCAACGCCCTGCACGTCGCCGTGGACGACGCTGCGATCCTGGAGTTATCCAGCTACTGCGATTCAAGGCCGTCTTGGATTTGGTTGGGGTTAGCGCCGGCCGCGCTGGTTTTATTCGCCGCGCTCCGAAAATTCCGTAGGTTGTGTGGCCGTCTGACCGCCGAGCGCCGGTGATTTACGCATGGTCGTAACAAGGGATCGTCATGGCAACCAACGACACACGTCCGTGGGTCTATCTGCGTCGCTTGGGGGCGGCCCTCGCGCTATTTGCCTGCGTCTCGATGGCCGCCGCGTGGGTTCTCGGATGGTCGGCGCCGACCAGCGTCCGCTCACAGGACGATGGCGTGAGCGTCGCCCCCGAAGAGACCGTCGTGGGGGCATCGGAGGAAGCCACGAGTTCGCGCACGACGCTCACCGTGTCGAACGAGTCCGCCGGCGTGGTCCGATTGAAGGAGCTCATCTCGCACTGTGGATGCACCGTTCCCGAGCTGCCGGAAAAAACCGTTCTGGATCCTGGCGAGAGCACGACGATCGTCGTGAATGTGTCGCCGCCGAGAGTGGGGGAGCGCCGCACCTCAGTCGACATCTACACGGACTCGCCAAGCCAGCCTCTCCTTTACGCGAAGTTTCTGCTTAAAGGGCGCCCTTTGGAAGTCCCGTACGTTGTATGATCGCCCGACGCGCTTCCGGTTCGCGGGACGGATTTGGCGAAGATGAGTGCCGTCGCGGAGTTCGAGTGCGTCGAGCGAGCTGGCACCGCGCTTTGGGCTGCCGGCGCCGACGTCGACGACGACCGGATCGCAGCCTCCCGCGTCGGATTTGATGAGCGGCCGGGACCGACGGACGACACCGTTCGTCGAACGTACCGCTTCGAGGTGCGTCCATCCAGTGCCACTCGCGGCGAACGCTGCTTCGCTTTCCTCCGGCTTCGGACCACGTCCGCCCTCGAGCCACCACTGACGCCCGTCGCGCTCGAAGTCGCCCTGCTCGCGCCGGTCATAGCCGTTCCAGAACGCGTCTTTCTCCAGCTCGCCAGCGACCATGCCGAAAACAAGTTTACGATTGGGTTTATTGTACGCGACGGCTTTCAGCCGCTCGAAGTCTCCGTGGACGCCGTCGGCGATCCTTGGCTGCGAATTGCGCCAACCGAGCGGCATGACGGGTACGCCGGCTTCGCGGCGAAGCTGACCGGCACGGTCGTGTCCGTGCCCGTGCCGGACGAGAGTGGTGGAGCTTCGGTTAAGAGGGTTCTTCGCGTTCGGACGAACCATCCAGAGTGGGACCACATCGACATCCCCATCTTCATCCGCCTGCCGACGGGACCGCGGGCGCGCACGTCAGAAACAGGCCGCGGTTGACGGTCGACGCACCATGCCGAGCGGCGTCGGGCCGACCGGCGGTTCAGCGCCGCTTTCGAGTCACCTCGGTTTGTGGGGCCGGATTTTTCTGCGACCCGTGGGACTGCGAGGCGATCCGAAAACTCCCCGCGGGTCGGGCTTCGCAGGCCGTCCTCCGCCGCGGACGGCCTGGGAAGGCCGTCCCACGACTGCGCGCCGTCGCGCTGCGAGACTTTTTGGATAGCCTCAGAGCGTCGATGCGTGATTGAATGGACCCCGACACAAAAGCGGCAATGAATTGCCGCACTCCAAAGATCGGCCATTTGACCATCCGAGCAAGGGGTGCTAGACTTCGCCGTTTGTATCAACGCGGCGAGGGAATCTTCAGCATGGCAAAAGCTCTGAAATCCAAGACTTCGAAATCGAAGCCGGGCAAATCCAACGGGCAAAAGCCCAAGTCCGGCAAGCCACGGGCGAAAACGGCCGAACGGTACGTCTATTCCTTTGGTCCCGGCGGCACCGACGGCGACGCCAGCATGCGTAACCTGCTGGGGGGCAAGGGGGCCAACCTCGC